>NZ_JAFFQE010000007.1 GCF_016919005.1 Desulfopila inferna | reverse complement strand
CCGTTCCCATTCCGAACACGGATGACGGAGTCTCGCTGCACTCGCTTACCTACGCTCTTCAGCGCCGATGGTACTGCATGGGTGACTATGTGGGAGAGTAGGTCGTCGCCGAATTCTTATAGAAAAGACCCTTAACGTTTTTTTCGTTGAGGGGCTTTTTTTTTTTGCTCTGAATCCCCTTCAGGATAGTTTCAGGAGATCAGCCTCCCTCCTCCTATATCTATTTTTCAATAGACCTTGGTTTTCCATTTCTTCTTTCAGCCCTTTGGCTGAAGGCGACAAACCATTCTGTCTTCTGATATGTGGTTCGCCCCCAAATTCTTTATAAAAAAAACCCTGAACGTCTTATCGTTAAGGGTTTTTTTATGAGCTTTTCTACTAATTAATACGCTAATGTTGATTTTATTTTTTCTTCAACAATAATAGTACAGGTGACATGTTTATTATTTCTCTGAAAGATCTTTCGAAAATAGCCGCAGAACCAACCCCTATTGCGCATTTCTCACTTGTTGATTCATTTTCCATATCACCAGTGACAAAAGTTGCACCATCTGTTGCTACAGAAATCCCTTTATCAATAGAGCTTGTTTGACAGGAAGGTTCCTTTTTCAAAACCATTCCTTTCAGCAATTTCCACTCGCCATTCTTTAGTTTAAAAATTTGGGCAACAGGCTCCAGATCTGCCTCGCTCTTTTCGGATTCTCCATAACCTACCATTAAATAGTTGTCTCGAATTGAAACCGTTTGTCCAAAAAGATTGTTTCTATCAGGATCTTCATTAAAATAGCTCTCTTCGTGAAGTTTAGCCTTAAAAAGCCAAGCATCACCTCCATCATCATTATTGTGGTAAAAGTAAATTGAGCCCTTTCTTAAATCACTTCCGTAAGCCTTGCTGCTAGCTGGGGCACCTATGACTGCAGCACCGGCATGGCAGGACAGACTCTGGCCAAAACGATCACCTTCCTGAGTATCATGCGGCCTTAGATAGCTATGAAGACCCCAGCTGTTTTCAGCGTTAAACAAATAAGCTGCACCTGAGTTAGATCGCAATACACCGCTATCAGCATCGGGTGCACCAACGAAGGCAAAGCTATCACAAACTGAAACCGAAGCACCAAAGTAATCATAGTCTTCCCCATTATGGGCAATAAGCTTTTTGATTAAGTTTGCACCATAATTGGTGTACAAATATGCAGCCCCTGTCGTTTCCATCCAACTCTGTCTATTTTTACATGCTTTTGGGGCTCCTATTAATACTTTCCCGTCAGAAATGGATACGGATTCTCCGAATCTATCGCTTACACGCAGGTAGCAATCATCCGGTTTAGATAGAGTCCTTACCCACCCCCAATTGTTTGGTCCACCTTTATCTCGATGAAATACATGGGCATATCCATTTTGACGATTTAGAGTCCCAGGTTCTCCTACTACTAAATATGGTCCTTCAATTGCAACGGAGTACCCGAACAAACCTTGTTGCTGTTGTGTTCTTGCCAGAAGTCGTTTTTTTTCTTTCCAATGATTATTTATTTTTTCATATAGGTATACAGTCCCTGAGTCTTCCCAGAATGAATCATAATTAGGCATACCTACAGCCAGTATATCGCCGGATACAGCAATGGATGTTCCAAAATGATCATAGGCGCCGGTCAATGAAGGTATTATCTCCTGCTTTTTAAGGATTTCCTCATGAGTTATCGCTACAGCTACCCCAGGAGACACCATTCCAACCATAAATAGGACTATGCCGAGAGAACAAGAAACGGCACCATTTTTATCTTCTATCATTTCCTAATCATCCTGTTCATGTTGACTTGCCTGCTGCTTGCAGAGGTGATTAATTATCTTTGCAGGCTCAGTTTTTCAGATTAATTGTTTTGCTTCCATCTTTCGATCTGATATTGAAATGGGTATGGAATCGGTCCGTCTTGTGCAGAGTACTCAGGCACTTCCTTTTTAAGGTGAACATCTGTAAAATCGGAAAGAAGAGGAGACGATTCTTTTAAGTATTTAGTGATCATTACCGGACCCGCCCATAATATATATTGCTCGTTGTATTCCGCTTCAACCGAAGCAGATTGAGGAGGCATAACTAATTTCCCACTCATATGATCAACAGCCATAACTTCGATAGCTGATTTAGCTCGTAAAATCTCATTATTTACAAGAAACCACTCAATTCTCGTGCGCACGGTTCCAAAGACATCGATGATTACATAAACATCAATATCAGCTTCCGAAGGAGGTACTATATGGACATCTCTGAGGAAAAAAAATGTCTGCAGTAAACCGGAAAGGTATAATATATCACTTGAAGCAATCTCTTCCGAATTTTGATATGCACCCAATCCTTTATATTCTACCCCAATCTGTACCTCCCCTCCGTGCCCTTTCTGATAAGATTCTTTTCTCTCCGGCATGGCCAGCAAGGTGTTCGTTGAACTGCTGCTTGTTGAGGAAGAAGTGGAAGAACTTGATGATTCTGTTTCTGTTGAATTGCCACTGGATGACATTGAATCTTCAAGACTGTCATTTCGATTACGAGAAGATGTTTGAGAAGTTGTTGTAGAATTATATCGTGGAAAAACAGATTTCTCCGTTAATGTAGGAGTATGAATATAATCGCCTCTAACTTGAGAAACTAATGAGAAACGCCCGCCAATTAAATTGCCGGAACCTACATCATCAATCGCATTTATATAGAGATTAACTTTCCTGCCTTTTAATGCCGAAATATCAATTCTTTTGATTGTTGCCCGAGTAGCAGCCGCCACTAATTCCTGTTCTACAGCGAAGCGTTTGCCTCCGCCATGACCCGGAATTCCAGTTAAGGAACCGCAGCCCCCCATCATTATCAAGCCGCAAAACGTCACAATATACCAAATACGTTTCATTCGATTGCTTTTCCATTTTAAGAATGATTGTTTTTGAGATGTATTTCAATAAAACAGCCAAAATGGCGTCAGGGCTCTCTCAGACTTTCATCTAATGCCCTGATAATTGGATAAAGAAAGTAGGAGATTACCCTTCTCTTTCCGACTTTTATCTCAGCACGTACCTTCATTCCCGGCAGTAACCGAAACCCTTCCGGAACGTTTCGCAGCTTTTTTGATACCAGACGAATACGAGTCCTGTAAAATGCTGGGTCAGACTCCTGACTGGATAGGGATCTATCTTCTCGATTGGCATTGTTTTGTTGAAAGGAATCTTCACTTATCACTCTGACCTCCCCGGAAAGAGTGTCGTGCCTCTGGAAAGGAAAAGCATCCAGTTTAACACGTACTGGATCCGCCAGCCGAATTCTGGCTATATCCTGAGATTTGACATCGGCTTCAACCTCAATTGTACTGTCAATCGGAACCAGGGTGACGATTGCTTCAGCCTGCTGAAGAATGGAACCGACGGATCGTTTTGCCATATTTAATACAATTCCTTTTTGCGGAGCTCTTAAAGTTACCAACTCCTGAAGCCTTGTCGCTTTGGTCAATTCTTCTGTTATTTTTTCAAAATCATTTCGCAGTTGCACTTTCTGCTCCATCAATTCACCCGTTCTTTCCTCTAAAAAACGTTCCCATTCTGATTCTACCTGTTTCAGTTCATTAACAATCACTTCCTCTTCGGCTTTGAGATTCTCGATTTCATTAGAAGTCAGATGGCGGTTTTTTTGAGATTCAAGCACCCTCAGCCTGTATTCACTCCCATTCTGAGGCATTTTTGCAGTTGTTCCCTCAACGTCCCGCAGTAGCTTCAATTGTCCTTCACTTCCTTTACGTTTTATGGCGTTTAAAGTGCGCTTTGACTCCAGAGCAGCTTTTTTGTCATCACTCAGTTGTTTGGTACGTTGAAGAATGAGTTTTCTTTGTCTGAATAATTGTTCCTGAAGAAGACCATCCTCCCCTTCTTCCGGTAACCCGACAAACAAAGTATTTTGTAATTCAGATTTTATCCGGCGTAGCTGCGTACTCAGTGTGAGCCTCTGTCTTTTTAATTGACTTAAATCCGCACTTGTAAAAGTTGAGTCCAGCGTCGCCAATACCTGCCCTTCTTCTACAATATCACCAACCTGCACATCAATCGAGCGGATGATTGCAGCGTTAAGAGGTTGAACAACTATAGTCGGAGAAGTGGTTATAAGTTTCCCTTCAGCAACGATTATACGATCTACACGAAACACGATGGCCGCGATCACAACGGCAATAAGGGTCCCGAGTATAACGTACAAAACCCATCTCACCTTTCCTGCAACCGGTTTTTCTTCAATTTCAACGGCATCAGGTTGATACTCGAGTATTTCCAGTTCTGATTTTTCCTTTTTCATGCCTTTACCGCTCAAAGTTCCATCTGCTGCTTCCAAAGTTTTCCATATAACCTGCAATCTTGAAGAAGGCGCTCATGGGTGCCATACCCAACCAATCTGCCACCATCTAAAACCATCACGTTATCAGCCCCTTTCAACATTGATAAGCGGTGAGAAACAACAATCACAGTACGCCCCTTTGCGATCTGCGTTAGATTTTCACGAACGATTCTTTCACTCTCCGGATCTAGAGAACTTGTTGCTTCATCAAGAATCAGGATCTCCGGCTGAGTTAATAAAGCTCTCGCGATCGCCAGTCTCTGGCGCTGCCCTCCGGATAGATTGCTTGCACCTTCCTCCAGCATGGTATCGTATCCCTGCGAGAGATTAACAATAAACTCATCTGCACCGGCAAGCACAGCTGCTTCTATGATCTGGTGCCGAGAGGCTCCTGTTTGTCCTGCACGAATATTTTCTGCAACGGAGGCCCTGAACAGGAAACTATCTTGAAGCACCACACCAGTATTTCTGCGTAAATGAGAAGTATCAATTTCATTAAGATAGCAGTTATTTATTCTGATCGTCCCCGTTGATGGGAAATACGCTTTTTGCAACATTCTGGTTAATGTTGTTTTGCCCGAACCGCTAGGGCCCACAATTCCCAGCATGGACCCGGTTGGAATCACCAGGGAAATTTCATGGAGAGCATTTGGTAAATCCGGTGAATATCTGAAACTCACCCTATCCAAAACAATGTCACCTTTTAATGAAACCCTGGCACCATGTCTATCTGCGCCCCATTCTTCTTTGGCATTCATCACCACACCGAGCTTTTCCACCGATAATGCAGCTTCCTGATATTGATGAATCAGCCCGACTAACCGTACAAGAGGAGAGGTTACTCTTCCCGCCAACATCTGAAAAGCGATGAGAGCTCCTACCGTTAAAGTCCCATTAAAAACCTGACTGGCCCCCACCCAGATGAGAATAATTGTCATGAGACGCTCTAAGAGCTGGGTCAGCGATTTTGCGGTGATTGAAATTTTACCGACGCGAAACTGCATACTGATGGCTCGGGCAACTTTGTTCTCCCATTGTTTTCGCAACAGTGGTTCAATCGCCATTGCCTTTACCGTCGGCATGCCATTGATCGTTTCAACAAGCATTGCCTGCCTGTTTCCTTCAGCGTCATACAAGGCATCCAATCTACGCTTGAAAGGACCGATCAACACAAGGATCACGACGGCAATCATCAAAGTAAAAGCACCCACTATGGCAGTTAACTTCAAGCTGTAAAAAAATAGAAAAGGCAAAAAAATAAAGAGTGAAGTCGCCTCAAGCATGGTGAGAAACACACTACCAGTGAGAAAACCGCGTATATTGGAGGTCTGCTGCATGTGTTTTGTTAAAACGCCTGCAGTTACTTTTTCGAAAAAATCCAGTGGCAAATTCAACATATGCCTGAATGTTCTGGCAGTAACCCTCATATCGATTTTGTTGGTGGCATGCAGCAACAGATAGTCTCGCAAGAAATCCAGACAAGCATTAACAAGCAGCATTGCCGCCATACCGAATCCAAGAACATGAAGAGTAGTAAATGCCTGATTTACAAGAACCTTATCGATTACAATTTGAAAAAAAATTGGAGTAACAAGAGCAATGGCATTAATAAAGAGGACAGCCAATGCAACATCGGAAAAGGCAGTTTTTTGTCTTAGAATTTCCGGAATAAACCAACGCAGACTAAATGGCTGGGTTTCATCGCTGAGCTTGAATACTCTTTTCAGTACATAAATCTCTCCATTCCACAGAGTTTCAAACTCCTGCTTTCCAAATCTGAGATGCCCTCCGCCTTGACCAGCCAAAGGATCATAACAGGCGATCTTCTGTTCCTTCTGAGGATCAGAAGAAACAGCACCGGAAACAACGATATGTCTTCCATCAGTCAATCTGGCAACGGCAGGATATGCATCTTTGAGATTGAGGAGGCCATGCCAATCTATTTTTAACAGCCGGGCTTTCATACCGGCATCTTTGCTCATACGGATAAAAACATCCTCAGTAATCTCCGCACTATCAAGCCCATACTCATGGCGCAGTCTTTCCAGAGTAAGTTCTATTTTTTTCTCCCGGGCAACTATTGAAAAACAGACCAGAGCAGTGTTAATTTTTTCGAAACGTAAAACACCTCCTGTCCATATTTCCTGTAATTGCTCAAAAGATAGCAAGTCCTCTTCAGGTTCCTCATCAAGACTCGAATGAATTATTGTGATAGTGAAAGGTGTCTCCAAGGATTCTTTTTCTATACTGGAAACTACTAAGAATCTTTCATCACGTGTTTCAATCAAAACCGGCAGCAATTGCGCCAACTCTTGAACCCGATCTGGATTGGGGCGATATATCAGAGTTCGAGTCCCTTCATTTCGAGCAACTTGTATTACCTTTTCAAGTGCTTCTTTCCTGCTTGCTCCACTTAAGGAATCCATCAACTCGGCCAACTTTACCGCCAGGTCTTCTAATCCGCTTAATCTCGCAAGCTGACTGCCGCTGACAATGATGGAAGCAGTGTGTTCTACAGCAGCTTTCTCACTCTCTTTTGGGGCAATACTGATATTCATAAGTGTTTTTTTGGGAGCCGCCACGCTATTGCCGCCATAGGCTTCTTGGTTTTTGATCCCTTCAACTCAAACGCCTCTTCTTTATTCAGAACATTCTTAATTAGCGGTTCCCACATTTTTCCCACATTTGAAAAAAATTTTTCAATTCTTAAAAAAATTGGGAATGGTCAGTCAAAGCCCACATATTTGTGGTCTTGATGAAAGAAAGAAAAAGGTACTAATAAAAATTTTGATTATAACCTTAGGCGACTACAACAAAATCCTTGTTATTAATCTCCGGGCTTGAGGTCAGCTTTGCAAATTCAACAGCCACACCCTGGCCGTTACCATCAAAATCATAAAGGAGGGAGCCATTCGAAGTGTTGTAAAGGATATAATCATTCTCATCTGCTGCTGAGCCAGTGGCACTCGCAAAGAAATTTGCCTCGGCAAGGACTCCTGCTTCCAGCAACGTACTAAAAACAGATGAATGTAAGATGATTCTATCTTTGCTGATGGTGAAATCGACTATGGTATCGGTACCTTCTGGACCATTAAAAGCAGTATCAAAAACAAATTTATCGTTTCCGTCACCTCCGGTTAGAATATCCGAGCCGGTACCTCCTCGAAGGTTGTCGTTGCCTGCTCCCCCGGACAAATGATCAACTCCTTCAAATCCCAGAAGAGAGTTATTCTCATCATTTCCGACCAGAACGTCATCGCATTCTGAGCCATATAGATTTTCTATCGAGACAAAGGTATCGCCAGCTGCGGTGCCGCCCTCGGCGGTACCAGCCGCCAGATCAATTTTGACGCCTTCTTCTGAGCCACGGTAGTCGACACCATCCCTTCCTTCTCCACCATCAAGAATATCGGCTCCGGATCCGCCTCGCAGAAAATCATTTCCAAAGCCACCGTACAACTTATCTTCTCCCTCACGACCCTGTAGATTGTCATTACCTTCCAGGCCATTAAGCTCATCATTGCCAGCAAAGCCAACCAAGGTATTGTTTTCTTCATTACCGGTAAGAGTATCATCGAATTCTGATCCGTATACATTCTCGATGGAAATAAGGGTATCACCTGCTGCTGTCCCGCCCTGGGCTGTACCGGCCGCCAGGTCTAATAACACGCCTTCTTCCGAGTCCCGATAATCGACACTATCCCTGCCTTCTCCGCCATCCAGAGTGTCGGCTCCTACTCCGCCTCGCAGAAAATCATTGCCTTCCCGGCCATAGAGCTCATCATTACCTGCAAAGCCAAGCAAGGTGTTGTTTTCTCCATTACCGGCGAGAAAATCATCGAACTCTGATCCATATATATTTTCGATTGAGAAGAAGGCATCACCCGCTGCGGTGCCGCCCTCGGCAGTAGCAGCCGCCAGATCAATCAGCACTCCCTCTTCTGAATCACGATAGTCGATACTATCACTGCCCTCTCCCCCCCAAAGAACATCGGTTCCGGCTCCGCCTCGGAGAATGTCATTACCTAAGCCGCCGTACAATCTATCCCCTCCATCGCGGCCCTGGAGGTTATCATTACCTTCCCGGCCGTAAATCGCATCGTAACCTGCAAAGCCAACCAAGGTATTGTTTTCTTCATTGCCGGAAAGAACATCATTGAATGTCGAACCATATATGTTTTCGATTGAGAAGAAGGCATCACCCGCTGCGGTGCCGCCCTCGCCAGTACCGGCCGCCAGATCAATTAGCACACCCTCTTCTGAATCACGATAGTCAATACTATCTCTTCCTTCTCCGCCATCAAGAACATCGGCTCCGGATCCGCCTCGCAGAAAATCATTGCCTAAGCCGCCATACAAACTATCCCCTCCATCGCCACCCTGGAGGTTATCATTACCATCCCGGCCGTAAAGCTCATCGTAACCTGCAAGGCTGACCAAGGTATTGTTTTCTTCATTGCCTGAGAGAACATCATTGAATTTCGAACCATATATATTTTCGATTGCAGAGAACGTATCACCCGCAGCAGTGCCGCCCTCGGCAGTACCGGCCGCCAAATCAATTACCACAACTTCTTCTGAATCACGATAGTCGACGCTATCTCTACCCTCTCCACCATAAAGAACATCACTTCCGGCTCCACCTCGGAGAATGTCATTACCCAAGCCACCGTATAGTCTATCGTCACCGTCACGGCCCTGGAGACTGTCATTGCCTTCCCAGCCGTAAAGCTCATCATTGCCTGCAAAGCCAACCAAGGTATTGTTTTCTTCATTACCGGTGAGAATATCATCGAATTCTGATCCATATGCATTTTCGATTGAAAAGATGGCATCGCCCGCTGCGGTGCCTCCCTCGGCAGTACGCGCCGCCAGATCAATTAGCACACCCTCTTCTGAGTCACGATAGTCGACACTATCTCTGCCCTCTCCACCATCAAGAACATCAGTTCCGGCTCCACCTCGGAGAATGTCATTGCCTAAGCCGCCGTACAGACAATCATCTCCGTCGCGGCCCTGAAGGTTGTCATTGCCTTCTCGGCCGTAAATCTCATCATTGCCTGCAAAGCCTACCAAGGTATTGTTTTCTTCATTGCCGGAGAGAACATCATTGAATTTCGAACCATATATATTTTCAATGGAGGAGAAGGTATCACCATCTGCAGTGCCGTCCTCGGCGGTACCGGTCGCCAGGTCAATTATCACGCCTTCTTCTGAATCACGATAGTCGGCACTGTCCCTTCCTTCTCCGCCATCCAAGATATCGGCTCCGGCTCCGCCCCGGAGAAAGTCATTGCCTAAGCCGCCGGACAGGCTATCGTTGCCGGCATTGCCAAAGAATCGATGGTCGCTACGGAAACCTATAATAGTATCATTAAATTTTGATCCCTGTATGTTTTCGATATTTTTCAGAAAGTCACCTTCCGCAGTTCCTCCATAACCTCTCCCGTCCTCTACTTCCGAGCCCGCATTTGCTGAAAGATCAATTATCACACCGGTGGAAGAATCACGATAGTCCGCTGTGTCTCGTCCATCTCTGCCATCTAGATAATCGGCGCCGGCACCACCCAGCAAAATATCATTGCCATCATTGCCATAGATCGAGTCGTCTCCCCCCAGGCCTTTCAGAATATCGTTGTTTTTCGTGCCAAATATCTGATCATAGCCTGCAGTCGGTGTGTTTAATTGAGCAAGATAGTCTTCAGGAGTCCATACCGTTCCGTCACTGAACTCAATGCGCTCTATTTTGTCGAATTCATCCTCGGGATCATAGCCTTGTAGTGTAAGAACATCACCAGTCACGCGATTCGACAGTAGCAGATCAAATCTAGTTCGGGTAATTATAATGTCCGCAGCGTTTATTCCTTTTCCAAATCGAACTGTATCAACATCGTTTCCAAGATCGCCCGGATCAATTTCCCACTCATTATGGCTATTAAGATCATAAATAGCATCGTAACCAAAGCCCTGCTCGAAGAGATAGAGATCGCTTCCCCCCATTCCCACCAAGAAATCATTGCCCTCCCCTCCGATCAGGACATCATTGCCATGATAGCCGTTTAAATAATCATCCCCCTCTCCTCCAAACAGCCAGTCAGCCCCTATGCCTCCATAAATAGAGTCGCTGCCGCTGTTTCCGTAAATGTAGTCATTGCCGCCATTTCCATATATTTGGTCTCTGCCAAGGTGGCCATAAATTATTTCGCTCATTCCAGATCCCGTAAGACGGTCGTCACCAGCCGTTCCTTCAACAAAGCAGATGGATTCTGCCCTTTGAGACAAAAAATCTTCGTTCCATACTGTTCCATCGGCAAATTCAACACGCGCAAATCTGTCATTTGGATCCGCATACCAGTTTAACAGGCGTAATAAATCTCCCGATGTCCCGAGAATAGAGAGGCAAAGACTATCTGAGCTTCTCGACACTATTATATCTTCAGGATTGACACCGTCTCCCAATCGAACGATATCCATATCTCCGTGACCTTTATCCTCGATAACATCCATTCCCATGGCATGGCCGAAACGGTAAATATCATCGCCATTGCCACCGGAGAGATAATCATCACCCTTGCCGCCATCCAAGATATCGTTGCCGCCAAGAGCTATCAGATTATCATGACCTTCATTTCCGGTCATGATATCCACCCCATCATGTCCCTGCCAGTAGTCGCTCTGGTTGGTTCCGTTGCTGTAAATGACAAAATCCTGAAGAGTTGTGCCACCTGCGAAAGTGAACCTATCAATCTGATACGGTATTCCTTCAAACCAGTTGCTGATAATGATCTGATCACCATTGTTCCCTATTTTTACCAGAACACCGTCGTTGCCTACTCGTGTCAAATCAGCCAAATCAGAAAGGAGTATGCCCGTACCGAATGCAAGGGTATCGAATCCTGCTTCGTCATTATTATGGATGGTATCGCTTCCATCGCCTCGGTTAAACTTATACACATCATTGCCTGCTCCGCCGGTTAGAATATCATTGCCCGCTCCTCCATTCAGGATATCACTTCCTGCCCCGCCATAGAGTTTGTCGCTACCTTCTTCACCATAAAGCTCATCGTCGCCGCCATGGCCGTAAATGAGGTCATTACCTCTTCCTGAGGATATGACATCTCCTCCTTCACTACCCTCCAGATAATCATCAGTGGCCGCCAAACGTAAAAATTCATCTCTGGAATAAGAGGTCCCATCCGCCAAAACATAGCTGAAATTATCTGCGGTGCGACCATTCTTAATAATAATGTTATCCTCTGAGTATCTGAGCCAGAGGTGCTGACCGGCATAATTCTCTACGAAACCGCCTCCTTCTTGCGCGGCATAACAGACGACAAGGTCTTCTATACAAGGAACGCTGTGCAAATATATGATGTCACCGCCGTTTCCGCTGCTTACCTGATCATCTACAATATCTGTTCCATCACCAGCATAGAAGTGATAAGTATCATTACCTGCACCACCATACAGAACGTCGTTGTCCTTTCCACCAAAAAGAATGTCGTCCCCGCCATGGCCCTGCAGTTGATCATCTCCTGCACCGCCGTACAAGGAGTCCTTGCCATTTCCCGTATGATCTCCGTTGTCTCCAAACAAAAGATCATTGTTTGCTCCGCCATAGAGAACATCATCACCCAGATTTCCGATTAAGGTATCATCACCTGCATCACCATAAAGAGTATCATTGTTCTCCTCTCCATACAGCGTGTCGTTTTCACTGCCTCCGTAGAGTCTATCGTCACCTGATCCTCCCATGAGTTCATCAACACCGGTCCCTCCAGATAAGTGATCATTGCCGCTGTCTCCAAAGAGAATATCCATGCCGTTTCCGCCGAAAAGATGGTCCTCACCACTCCCACCCACTAACTCATCGTCATCGTCTTCGCCATAAAGATAGTCGTCATTCCCCATTCCGTATACAATGTCATTACCGCTACCGCCATACAGATGATCTATGCCATCGCCGGCGGTTTCAGCCATATCGTAGCGATCACCAATGAGCAAATCACTCCCGCTTCCGCCCTCAAGACGATCATCACCTACACCTCCGATAAGGGTGTCATGATCATCGCCGCCAAATAGAATATCGTTACCGGCGCCACCCTCGAGATAATCCCTGCCTGCGCCACCGTCCAGAATATCATTTCCGGGCTCTGGAGCATCATTGTTGATGGTAAATCCTACTTCATGATAACCACTTGCGTATCCAGCGGCAGAAAAGCTGAGAGTGACATAAAACTGATCAATATTATCGAGGCTTAAAGAATTACTTCCAGTAAAATAACCGTCGCCGAATAATGCATCGTCACCCACCCCGCCCAGGAGTACAGCATCATGGGATCCGCCGGCCAAAACATCATTACCGCTGCCGCCGCTTATTTGGTCTTCTCCATCATAGCTTTGCATATAATCATGGCCACTGCCGCCATTGATGCGGTCTGAGCCGTTTCCGCCTCGTATCCAATCATTTCCTCCACCGCCTTCGAGCAGGTCACCTTCCGAGGTTTCATTATGATAAAGCGGTGTTCCTCCCCACCAGCCCATGTGGCCGGTAATGATATCACTTCCTTCACCGCCATCGATATGATCATGCCCTGCAAAACCGAAAAGAAAATCACCAGAACCACCGCCGGAAATTTTCAAGCTGGGGGCATTAGCCGTCAGCGGCTGAGCAAATAAATTATTTGAATCATCGCCGGAAAAAGAGGTTAGATATAGCCCCCACGCCGTGGGATTACTTCCACCGACAATCATCCACATCTCGTCTCTGAGAGATGATCCTGTAATATTAAAATCATAACTGTCCGACGGCGGCTCATACTCCTGAAGCGTGATGCCGAGGGCGGAGTCGGTGGTAAAGTTTTCGATGGAAAAACTTTGTATAGTTCCATCTATCTTTTTACTCACCGTGAGAATGTTGCTGCTGTTTTTAGATGCGGTAAAAGCACCATCTTCGGTCTTGTAGATGTTGCTGCCTACCGCTGTCTGGATGAATACCAAAGAAGATATGGTCTGATTGTCAAAGATGATGGTCCCTGTTTGATCTGAGTCGTTAATGATATCACCAGCACCGATATAATAGGTGTCATTTCCAGCTCCGCCTTCCAGGATATCCCTGGCATCGTCATCTGTCAGGTCATCTCTGGTGCCGTAGAGATGGTCATCACCGCCCATGCCGCGCAGGGTATCGCCACCCTCACCGCCATAGAGATGATCTGCATAGTTGCCCTTGCCGCCGGTGAGGGTATCCTCATTCCCGCCGCCATATACGCTATGGATGTCAATCAGGGTGGTGCCGGAAAGATCTATAGTGTCCCCGTCACCCGTGCCGGCGATGATATTATCTCCAGCCAGGCCATTGACCTCTTCGATGGAATTAATGGCGTAGTTAAAATTATGCAAACGGATTACATCCTTCACTCCGCTATTGTTACCACCCAAGATTTTGTCATGTTCGCTACCGCC
Organism: Desulfopila inferna; assembly: GCF_016919005.1. NCBI lineage: Bacteria > Pseudomonadati > Thermodesulfobacteriota > Desulfobulbia > Desulfobulbales > Desulfocapsaceae > Desulfopila > Desulfopila inferna. Next base: position 285,652 of record NZ_JAFFQE010000007.1, on the reverse strand, counting down.
GTAGAAGATGTCGTAGTCGGTGTCTTCACCCTGGATGAAGAAGGTATCTATACCGGCTCCGCCGTGCATGGTGTCAAGGCCCTGACCGCCTTCTATGTAGTCGTTGCCGCCATGGCCTTTGATGGTATCATTGCCACCCATGCCGTACAGGTGATCGTCTTTGGACCCGCCGGCAATATCCAAATCTCCTTCGTTTGAGCCGAAAATGAATTGCTGATAATTGTCTTTCTTTGCCTCCAAATCAGAATACACTGCATTAAGGGACTGATTTCCGGTAGCTAAATCAGCATGATAATAAGCTGGGAGATTTGGATAAACATCAATATTCATCGGGTCGTATGGATTCTTCGCGCCGGTATCATTAATATTTTCATAAAGAAGCTGGACCAGGAAATTGGCACGGTCCTGGAGATATTTTTCACTTAGTTGACCGTCTGGAGTTGAGGAAGTATAAAGATCAAGCTCCCCATTCTTATTAAATTTCGAATAATCCGCTGCGATAAGGGCAAAGGGATTGAGATTCATCAAGGCATAGCGATAGGCAATATTGTTTTGGGCAAGTATGTTTATTTCCGAGGCGGACAATGGGACATAATTGCCTTCGGCGTCGATAGTGCAAAATGATTTGATAGTTTGGTTTGGAAGCTTGGAGATTGTCGCAGTTATATCTTTGATATCTTGATAGAGTTGATCACGATCAGCATTATATTCGCTCCCTGTTCGTTTGTTCAAATCAGTAACAAAAAGGCCCCCCAACGAGGAAACGACCGATTCGAGGCTATATTCCCCTATATTTGACGATGCTTTGAGAATACCCGTTATTGAATCAAGGGTAAGGTTTGAATCTATCTGTGCTATAAGATCGTATACGGCAAGGGCATCAGCTATTGCCTTCATGTCATGTGCATCAATAGGGCCTTCATTAATGCTTTCGGAAAAGAGCTGCAGCTGATCGCCGGCTCCCTGCAAATCGCCGATTAAGGAAACTACATCTCCTTCGATGCGAGTATTGGTGATTTTACGAAGAGTCCATGAATCACCAGTTAGAGTATTAGTGACATAATTTTCTAATTCAGCAGCACTTAATAAATCAAAAAAGCCTTCACAAGTCAGAGCGGTCGTACTGAGTGTTAATTGTGGAAATGGAATGACTGACCAATCAAGAGCAAAGTTTGTATCAAATCGTGGTGCGTTGAATGTCAATGTTGATGTCACAAGATCTGGAGCAATTCTACTCATGATCATTGCCAGATGACCACCCAGGGAATGACCTGTGACCGCAATGTCCGACTTACCAACCAAACCACCGCCTTCATTTACACCAGCCCCTTCAACAGTTACTTTTTTGCACTCCAACCACGCAGGGTTTATAATTTTACCTAAGGCGCTAATTTCCTTGTGATAAACAAACTGAACCGCCTCTGAACCTACCGGTGTTATCAGACGTTGATACCAGTTGTACATCGCAATGCCCTGATCAATTGCTATGCCATCGGAACCGATATCAGCAATGTTGGTAGGCCAGTCAGTAAGAAATGCAGTTGGTTGCGTCCCACGCATCGCCATGACTACCTTTCCGGATGTATCCTGGAAAACTGTGCCTGAAAAGCCGCTCTCTGGATCTTCATATTGGTCGACTACAGTGTATTTGTTTGCGAAGTCGATAGCTTGGGTTTCGGACATACCACCGTCAATAAGCAAATCTGCGTAGCCGCTGGGATCACCTGTATTTCCGCCACCCAACATATCTTTTATTAAACCTGAAGCGTATGCAGCCTGTGACAATTGGGCTTGTTCAGAATATTCACTTATTGTTGCCATAGCTTATTCCCCACCTTTCGCCATTGTTTGTGTAAATTGTTTTTCTACAAACTCATCCCAATCGCCACCACATCTAATCGCACTATTGTGAGGAGTAAAGTTCTTTAAAATGTACCCTCTCCAATATCGAAATAGCAGTTTTTCGCCTATTATTTCGTTAGTATTTTTATCCAAAATAAATGCACGACGCTCTTGGACACCAAATAGACGATTTACTTTCTTTGAGTCAACCTTATAGAATTTTTTTGATGGTAGCGTAAAATTTCCATTTTTTTCATCGTAAAACCTTGGGCCCCCATCCTCTTCCCAATACTCAGCAGGCAGCTCAATGGTTTGATAAACCTTCACTCCAGCTTCAGTTTCACAAAGGTGATTGAAGTAGATTCTCCCGGCAATTTCGTCGGAGACGGGAAGAAGCAGCATGATCAGAAAAACCGTAACTCCCCCTATAATTTTTAGAGTCAGAGATTTTTTGACTAACTTCTTTCCTACCAAAAACGCTAAGGCAATACACACCGGCACCCATAACACAATCAGAAATAACGGGCCGGTTAATACAGCAAGGCCTAGTAATTGTTTCAATTTTTTCTACCTCTTTTCTCTGTCTGTTGTCTGGATAAATAATACCAGACCAATGTTACACTTGTTTAAGTTTTAACCGCCAATCAACCATGGGAACACATTCTGCGGGTCTTGTTTTTCAACTTTTAGACGCTGCCACATTTCAACTCCACCAATACCAATCCACACTTCCACAACAACATACTTTCGATTTCCCACATTTTTCTCACATTCTTCAATCGGAAGAAAAAATTCTTCTGATGAATTATTCATAGCAGTTCAATCGCTTAAATCAGAGGCAGAAACCGTTACGGTCCCAGTAAAATGTCTTGCAACCTCACTGCTTTTGTTATTCGGCGAACATAGATGATGAAAATATCATCACATCTATGGGATAGGTGGGGCACGCCTGGGATTCAATGAATGAAGGTTGCCGCTTGGAATTCGGGATCTGGTGATGAGATTTACTGCAGATGATCAGATGAGGAAGAATATTGAAGAGGATAAGGACAGGTCCATTTCCAGCAATGAAACCAGATCGCAAGGTCAGGACATTCCTCTGCCCGAATTGATTTGGCGGTGCTAGATGGGGAAAGAGGTCGCACCTCTGTATTTAATATTGAAGAGAAACCAATGCCAAGATGAGAACCCCCGCAATCTATCGCTTGCAGCATTTGAAAAGCATATAGAGAAAATATGAATATTAATATGGAGGCTTGGCGTACTGTCTGAGATTTCCGAAAGGATAACTGAATTATTTCGGTAATGCAGCTTTCCCGCCCAGGGCAAAAACTACCTGCAACGGGAAAGCTGCCGATCAGATAAACCTGAATAAGTTATTTATCCCAGCCGGTATTGAAAAGAAATTCATCATCCAAACCGTCGGGATCAAACACACCTTCAGATAGGTTTAATTTCACGGGGTTTTTTGATTCAATAACATACTCGCTTCCGCATCCATAACACATAATGGTGTCGCCAATGCCAAAGTAATATTCTATAGGAATATACTCCAGACAAATCTGGCATTTCCCAAATCGTTCTCTATCACCGTGATGCTTGTTGAATGTACTCATTTTTCCCCCTCCAATTATAAGACTTAGGAAATAATTGTTTTACTCAATTTTACTAGCAATCGCGGTGCCAGTTTATAAATGGAGGTAACAGGCCGAAATGTTGATATTTACAGAGGAGGCTCACGCCGAAAATAAGTGATATTTGTTCCGAAGAACCAATAAGGATATGGATATATCAGAAGATATATTATTGATAATATGTGTATTTATTTTGATTAAGGAATAGTTCCGATCGGAATCATTGTTCCGTTTTTTTTGAAGTTTTCTTTTTTGAGGCCGTAAATTTTCATTTTATTATAGAGTGCGCGTGGTGTCAGACCCGCAAGCTGAGCTGATTCACCGATTCTGCCGCCGGTGTATTCAAGAAGCTCTACCAGGTATTTTCGCTCTGCCGACTGCTCCAGCACAGCTTTATAGGTTTTAAGTGTCGTGCCGGGTCTGAAAGCCTGATCATCAGGAAGCGAATAGTTTCTCTCTTGGGTAGGCAGAGACGGGATCTGGATTAAATCGGCATCAATCAATTCTGAATCCGCCAGCATTACCGCCCTTTCGATCACATTCTGCAATTCTCTGATATTCCCGAACCAGGGCGCAGACAGTAAAATTTTCATGACCTTGCTGTCAACGCCTTTAACATAGTCTCTGCCGTCTTTTTTCTTTCTGTTGACAAAGTGTCTGGTCAACAGGGGAATATCTTCCATTCTGTTTCTTAAGGGAGGTATATGGATAGGGAAAACGGAAAGTCTATAGTAAAGATCCGATCGTAATTTGCCTGTGGAGAGCAGCTCATCGGGGTGGGTATTGGTAGCTGCGATCAGTCTGAAATCAACACCTATCTCCTGATTACCACCCAGGCGCTGAAATGACTTCTCCTGAAGCACCCTCAAAAGGCGGACCTGCATAGCCTCCGACATCGACTCTATTTCATCGAGAAAGAGCGTCCCTCCCGAAGCCGACTCGATCTTCCCCGTCCTTCTGGTACTAGCTCCTGTAAAAGCTCCTTTTTCATAACCGAAGAGTTCGGACTCAAGAAGGGAATCAGGCAATGCTCCACAGTTAACGGCCATAAAAGGACCGCACTTTCTTTTCGATTCATTGTGGAGAATATTGGCGATCAATTCTTTGCCTGTGCCGGTTTCCCCATTCAATAAGATCGCCGACTCTGTCGGGGCAATATCCTTGATAAGATTGATCAGTTTGAACATCAGCGGGCTTTTGGTCACGAGGGTATCGATATCAGGATGACTTGCAAAGACTCCCGCAAGGTATTTTTCAAAATTGCGCGCGACCTTATTCTCCATCATCTCCTTAAAGATAGCGGCAGATCTGGTCATCACCTCTTCTGTGGTAAGTTGACGCAGAACTACTGATTCTTTTTTTATCTTTGAGATGTAGGACAATCCGGGATCGTTGATAATAATAAGCGGTAATTTCTGATTAGCAAAAAGATCGGGCAGTGACAGGTCCGAGAAATCAGGATGCTCACAATCAATGAGCCAGAGATCATAAACTCTTGAAAAGGCAGTTGAATAAAATTCTGCTGAACTGTTTGCCTTGAGAATTTTCGACGGAAAATCTGAGTAGGCACGGCGAAGCGTTTCAAGTTCATTTTCAAATCCGAATATGAGGATATTGTACATTTTCACCCCCTGTACAAAAAAGACAAGCCGATGAAACTACTGTACAGTTTTCCCCGCAGGACTGTCCATATTTTTTACGGTTAAAGCCCGTTTCGGATAATCAAAAAAAAATATTTGCCTATTCTGACAGATATGCCCCCGGCCCCTCGCGGTCGGCTTTCCGGTTGACCTCGGGAATAGCTTCGCGTTTCAGTTGATGAGAGCGGATAAGATCGGCCAATTCTACTATGGAGAAAGGTTTCTGCAGGTACTCATCAGCACCGCTGTCAAAAGCTGCAGTTTTATAGCTGTCGTCCCGGCTGGCGGTGATCAGAAAAATAATGGCTTCACAATTCAATTCCTTAGCTTTTTTGACCACCTCTATGCCGTTTATTTTTCCCATGTGCAGATCAGTGATAATCAAAGAAAAATCCAGATCGTCACAGAGGATGTCTATCGCCTGCTCACCATCTGCAGCTTCAATGACTTCAAAACCCTTTTTGACGAGGACCATTTCCAGTAATCTCCTGACTATTTCTTCATCATCTACAACAAGCGCTCTCGAGATCATTGTCTGTCCCTCATCTGTTATTTTGAACAGCGGAATTCCACACCGCTGCATTATCTCCCCTTCTTCTCTTTGATTATGCACAAAGTATTCCATTTGTTGCATTTCGTTAATCGTGAATCAAATAAATCTTTATCAACCCGTGTACGGATATGATGATGTGATACCCTCGTAAAAATCATCTAAGCTGCCGAGGTGGATTCTGGAAACAGCTCGACATACCAGGAGCAGTATATAAAACAGAGATCAGACCCTGTATGCGGTATAGGAATTTGCCATTCCGGATTTACAATGCGTAGATCGAGGTTTTTACCAAATCTATCATTATAACAATCATTGGGCAGGAAAAAGGGGGCATTGGCAGGTTTGCGAACACGACAAGGTTGTATGCAGCTCTGTCGTTTTCTGCAAATAAGGCATGTTCCAAATTCTTGAAGTGTGCAAAAAAGGTTAAAATATTTATCCAGGTGGGGAACAAATTGTACTTATCGATTGGGGCCTCAGTTTTTCCAATCGAATCCTAATATCTTCCTAACCGTTAAAGCCAGATCGAGCTTAGTCAGCGGCTTCATCATCAACTCGCGTACTCCCATCTCCTCTGCCTTCAACTCATCAATTCTCTCACTATACCCGGTGCACAGAATTATAGGGATATCATCGCGCTTCTCCAGCATTTTTCGAGCAAGCACGTCTCCGGTTATCTCCGGCATGGTTATATCCGATATGATAAGATCATATTTCTCCGGTTGCTTGGAAAAATGAGCCAATGCACTGATGCTGGAAGAAAATGTGGATACCGTATAGCCCAGGCTTTCCAAAATTCTGCTGTTGACAACGGCAATGGCCTCGTCATCGTCGACATAGAGAATATGCTCACTGCCTCCGGGAAGTCTCCCGGTTACGACTTCCTCTTCATTCTGTGTCTCTATTTTGGCCACAGGCAGATAGACAAAAAAGGTAGATCCTTCACCCGGCCTGCTGTCTACTGTTATTGCGCCCTTCAAGCCTTTGACGATACCGTGCACCACTGCAAGCCCTAAACCGGTTCCCTGTCCTTTTTCCCGGGTTGAAAAATATGGTTCGAATATCCTGTTCATCATTTGCTCAGGAATTCCCTTGCCGCTGTCACCAACGACAAGACGCATATACTCTCCGGCAGCGGCAACCTTTTTCCCTCTGTTGAAAAGATCATGCTTCAGTTTCACATAGTGAAGGTTTATTGAAAGTGTGCCGTCTTTCCCCTCCATGGACTGATAGGCATTGGTGCATAAGTTCATGATCAACTGGTTGATCTTGTCTGGTTCCGAAACCACGGGATATGACTCCGTACCAATATCCTGCGTGATCACAATATTTGCAGGTATGGAAGATCTGAGCAGCTTCAGGGCTTCTTTCACAATAGGCTTGATATCCAGAGGCTTGAGTCCTTCGGCATTATTGCGGCTGAAGGCCAGAATCTGGTTGACCAGGTCCCGTGCACGCAATGCACCTTTGAATATCTGATCAAGATCCTGTTGTATCCTTTCAGGTTTATCGATATTATCCCTGGCCAACTCTGTATTGCCGATTATCACCATCAAGACATTGTTGAAATCATGAGCAATCCCACCGGCAAGGGTCCCTATCGCCTCCAGCTTCTGGGCATGGGCAAGCTGCTCTGCCAGATAGCTTTTGTCTTGCTCATACCTTTTTTGCTGCAGGATATCCCAGGTGTGATTGAAATAGAGTGAAAGCTGCCGGGCATCGGTTTTATCATAGGCCGATTCTTTATTGAGAACACCTATAACGGCCACCATCTCTTTGCCATCGAAAATAGGAACATTCAGTTGCCGCAATACTGCCTCACCTACTGCATTCAGAGTGCCATGTACCGCCCTATATCTTGTGTTTTCAATTAAATGTCTGCGCTTCTCTATACAGTCTCTGCCAAAACCATGGTGTTTCAACCCCTCCAGGGAAAAACCATTTCTTTGACAGAAGGTTTCAACATCTTTCGACCAGAAAGTGTTGACGATATTCCTTTCCTCATCATTGACAATATGGAGGTATCCTATTTCACTCCTGGTCAGATTGACAGCCTGCTCCAGGGCAAATTCCAGCAGCTCGTTTTCTTCCAGCTCTTTAAGATTATGAACGTCAAGGAGCGAAATAAGTCTTTCCTCGTTGATTTCAAGAAGTTGCTCTCGTTTTTCGATGGCAGCGGCCATGTAACGAAACAGGGTCGCCACCTCTTCAAACTCTTCATGTGACTGCCTGGAAATACTGGCCTGATAATCACCTTCGGCCACGGCCTGAATATTTTCCTGGAACAGTCGCAGGGGCTTCAGTAACCTTTGCGACTGGCGAAATGCCAGTATTATGACGACAATCGCCGAAAACAGCGCGGCAAAAATAAATAAACCGGTCATATTCTGAAGAGGCTTTTCGGCATCGGCAAGCCGTTGAACAATGACTACCAGCCACTTTGTTTCCGCTATATTAGCGGTGCTGCCAAGGTATGGCACGTTGTTCAATTCGATTTCATGGGTGCCGAACTTGCCGATTTGCGATTCCCGAAAAGGAATCATATTGGCGAAGCTCTGCTGTTCCTCAACTATCTGTAACTGTGGGTGAAACACCGGAGTTCCGTTTTCATCCAGAATTATGGTAGAGGTATTTCTCCTCCCCGATCGTTCCAGAATGGAGCTATGTAAATGTTCGATATTGATAAGGCCTATGAGGTACCTTCTCTGATCAATCGGGTATATCAAGGCAATGCTGTTTTTCCCGGAAACTGGAGAAAGGAAGGAATTGGACCAATATGGACCCTGCAGAAACTCAATATTTTTCAACATGCTCAATCCAGATAAATCCAGATCCAGGTAATTATCGGCAACGCTCCTATATTCGGGATCCAGTCCAATGTTAATGACATGTTTTTCTGCATTTATAACATATACGGTCTCGAGATAATCCGATTCCGAAACAATCTCATCCAAAATGTCATCGATTTCCGTGACTGCCGGCCTCTCCGGTTTCAACAGGATCATGACCTGCTCCAGAACAATCAGCGGATTTCTCAAGAAAGATGATATTTCAGTCGCCACTGTTTCCGCCAGCAGCTCATTGCTCTGCTTGCCGAACTCCTCGATTTTATAGTTCAAATAGGAGTAACTGAAATAACCGAATAAAATCAGGGGCAAAAATGTGGAAAGCATGAACCCCAGCAGAAGCGAACTCCTGAATGTTTTTATTTTCAACATGATTTTAATCCTGCGGAGCTGCACAAGTGTTTAGGAGGCATGAAAAGGAGTAGATTTTAATATACATTGCGTCAGACGAGCAGGGCGTGAGACACTAGCCGATTAAACCCGGATAAGATCTTGAGACAGATTGTCTTCTCCAAAATGAAAAAAAATCTGCAACTTACTAAAGTGTCACTACTTTACCATTGTCAATCTGCAGCAGGAAGTAATCCCGTTCGGCATCGCCATACCGATCGAAATGAATTTTTCCCTGAACGCCTTCATAGGGGCTGTTGCTTAGAATAAAATTCTTCATGTGCTCAGCAGAAGTCCCTTCCTCCAAGGCCTTAAGGAGGATATTCGTGGCATTATAGGCATAGGCCGAAGCAAAATCGGCCGTATATCCGAACCTATCCTGGAATCTTCTCTTGAATTCAAGATAGACAGGGGCAACGCTGTTACGATCAAAGGAGTGAAAAATTTCCAACCCTTCCACGGCCTTTCCGCCATATTCTAAAATATCTTCGGTAAGCGCCCATTCACTGGCAATCCTGGGAACCTTCACCCCTAGTTTGGCGAGCTGCTGGCTGATCATTGCAGTATCCAGGGCATTGGCGAGAATGACCAGACAATCCATCTTCTTTTTGGAAATGACCCTGGCTAGTTCCAGAAAGTCGTAGCCATTGGTGGAGATATAGCTGAGTCCTTCGATTTTTCCGTTGCCAAGTATCTCATAGTGTTCCTTTAACGTCATATACCATGATTTCGTATAGGAACTGTTACCTTTGTCATATATGACGAAAATATTTTTATAGTTTTTTTCCAATGATACATATTCAGCTGTTTTGATAGCTGCTATGGAGTTTTCAGGAATGACTCTAAAAAAATAATCGTCCAGGTTGGCGAGTTCACTTGAACTCACTGTTGGACTGATTGTGGGAATTTTATATCTGTTTATCTCCGGCACGACTTCGAGGGCCATGGAGCTGGTCATTGGGCCGACAACAGCCACAACCTGTTCTGCCATGAGATCGGCGATGGCTTCCCGACAGACCAGCTTGTCCTGCCGGTCATTACGAGCGACAAGTTCAATGCCCCTGCCGCCGACACCACCCTGACTGTTAGCCTCTTCAATAGCAAGCATAGCTCCGTCTCTACCGTGAATACCCATATCGGCAACCCGCCCGGAAAGACCGGCGATCAATCCAATTTTTATGGTTTCCGGCGATGAACATGACCCCAGCAAAACAAAGGATATTACAATGAAGGCCATCTGGGTGGTCTTTAGGAAAAACTTCAATAGCTGCTCCCTCCTTGAGAAGAGAATATCCTTTTCTCCTTCCCGCTCATCTAAGTGGTTCACAACATGGAACTTTCATTATTTTATAAGTTTTTCAGGTACATACTACATTCTTTATATGTATCGGTAGCAGTTATACCAATCTTTAGTCCGGATATTTCAAGTTCCTGAACCCCGGGTTAGAAATGACACCAGATAAAAAATCCCGGCCACTGGATGGTGACCGGGATTGCATAATCGTTTTTTCTCAGAGATTATAGTGAACCTGGATATCATCCTTGGAAAGCATCACTCAATCGCCAAGACACGTACCTACCCTTCTGGCGCTCAGCAGCCAGCTGTGATCAAGAGGCACCAGCGATCGCTTCCCGACAACCTCTTCCAACGGAACCGCTGCGGTTCCCTGGCCTTTAACAGCAATCATCGCACCGGAAACACCCTCTTCAATATACTGGATGCAAGCGCTGCCGAGGCGTGTCGCCAGAACCCTGTCGGCAGCCGACGGAGTGCCGCCCCGCTGCAGATGACCGAGAATGGTGAGTCTGGACTCCAAACCTGTCATTTCCTCCAACTCCTGAGAAAGCCGCAGGGTATTGGTGCGGTGCAGGACGGAAAATTTTTTCAACTCTTCCGTGACTGTCTTTTTAAGCTTGGAGTCTTTTTCCTCCTTGGCCTTAAGCTTTAATTCCTTAAGCTTGACAAGCTCTATGTGATCCATTTTAGACAGGGCTCCTTCAGCCACCACAACTATACTGAAATTGTTACCCCGCTGCTGACGTTGCCGTATGGCTTTGGCTATCTCAACGGTATCAAAAGGAATCTCAGGAATAAGGATGACATCGGCCCCACTGGCTATGCCGGCGCCGAGTGCCAGCCAGCCGGCATTATGTCCCATGACCTCGACCACAATAATTCTATGATGGCTATGCGCGGTAGAGTGCAGCCGGTCGATGGCTTCGGTGGCTATTTCCATTGCCGTGTGAAAGCCGAAGGTAACATCGGTGTTGGCCACATCGTTGTCAATGGTCTTGGGCAAAGTGAGTATATTCAATCCTCTCTGAGCAAGGCGGTAGGCATTTTTCTGGGTCCCTCCACCGCCCAGGCATATCAGCACATCGAGGTTATTGCGGTAATAGTTGTCGCAGATGACATCGGTCATATCGACAGTTTCAGCACCCACAGGCATCTTGTGCGGCTTATCCCTGCTCGTTCCGAGGATAGTCCCTCCGAGGGTGAGGATGGAAGAAAGAACCTGCAGATCCAACCGCATGATCCGGTTTTCCATAAGGCCGCGAAAGCCGTCACGGAAGCCGATAACATCCATACGATTGCTGTGGATGGCCGATTTGCCGATTCCCCGTATTGCCGCATTGAGCCCCGGACTATCGCCTCCGGCCGTTAAGATTCCAATATGTTTATTCATCTTCCTTTAACTGCTCAGTTTGGTTGATCTCGAATAAAGTCATCGAAGTTGTCGGGATGGACCCTGCTGTAGCTCTGACTTCAAGAGCTTTCGAGAGTCCAGTAGTTTGAAAACCATATTCATAAGAGAGACATCGCCGCAGCTTACTGCCTTTTTTTCTGTGCCTTCCCGATGGCAGGAAAATCACAGAAAGAGGTTGTATTAGGCTTATCGTCTTTATGCAACTTCTTTAAAAGCTCCCAGAACGGTCTTAGAGAAAGCAGGACCAAAATTATACTGGCTGCCACCTTGATCGGATAAGGAACGATCTCACCGGCCTCTCCGATAATTGCCACCGGTGAAATCCCGATTAGCCTGTAGAGAGCATCCACGCCCAGTCCAAAAAGAATGGCCATTACCGAGAGCACCAGGAGATAACGTACCACGCTTTTCTTTCCCAATATACCAATCAGAACAGAAAGCGAAGTGATATTTGTTGCCGGACCCACAAGAAGAAAAACCAGGGCGGCTCCAGGACTTACTCCCTTTAAAATCAGGGCCGCCGCAATCGGAGTGGAAGCGGTGGCGCAGATGTAGAGCGGAATGCCGAAAACCAGCATGAAAAGCATGGAAACCAGCCCGCCGCCGAACCAGCCGGCCATGAATTCACTCGGCACGAGTGCTGTAATAATCCCTGCCAACAGGAGACCAACAAAAAACCACATGACGATATCGCCCCATACATCGACTACTGCATAGCGCAATCCTGCTTTCATTTTTTCAAAGTAGGTATGGTGTCTCTTATGAACCTCCGGAGGGCAGTCGATGCCGTCGCAGCAATTATCCACGGGACAGTTGTTGGCCGCTTTTACATCTGCCTGAGCAGAGGAAAAGGACAGAAAATTCTCCAGCGCACCTGCCGTCATCGCGGTTATAAATGCGGCAACCGGACGGATGACAGTCATGATGGGGTCGAGCAGGGCATACGACACGGCAATGGAATCAACGCCTGACTCCGGCGTGGAAATCAAAAATGCCGTGGTAGCTCCTTTGTTGGCACCCTGCTTCTTCAGTGATGCTGCCGCCGGCAGCACTCCACATGATCAGAGCGGCAGCGGCACTCCAAAGAAAGCGGCCTTGGCAACAGAGGAATATCTCCCCCGGCCCAGGTGCTTGAGAATCAGGTTGGGATTCAAGGTCACCTTGAGGAGGCCGGCAATCACAATTCCGCCTAATATGTATATGGAAGAGTCCAGGAGAATACTCCACGACTCTAAAAAAATTTGATAAAGTGCTTCCTGCATGTCGTTCCTTAATTCTGCTTTTATTCTCGTATATGCTCAAGTCCCGTGTCAATCATTTCTTTAACATGGTTATCCGTGAGCCGGTAATACAAAATAGTTCCATCCCTTCTGTTTTTCACCAGTCGGGAGCCACGCAGATAGCGGAGCTGGTGGCTGACGGCTGACTCGGAAATATCAAGAAAAGCGGCAATATCGCAGACGCACATCTCCTGCTGAGCCAGGGCCATCATAATCTTCAGTCTGCTGGGGTCGGCAAAGGTTTTAAAAAAAAGTGCAAGATCAACCAGCTCCGCTTCCTCAAGGGAGGAATCTTTCGCCATTGTCACTTTTTCCATGTGAATTATTCTGGTGTCACATTTATCTGGTGTCATCGTCATCCTAAATACTGTTTGTATATGCATGTATGCTCATATAGTACAATTGAGATTTTTTTTGTCAAGAGAAACACGCCTGCACCAAGAGATCCCCTGATCTCCAAAGATAATCAGAGCGCAAGGCGCTGTTAAGGTCTAGTGCTAGAGCAGAGAAGGTTTCTTCAGCGGCAGCAGGAAAGGGATGCATTTTATACCTATATTGGTAGAATGTCACTAATGGAACAAGTCAGTATAAGATCAACAAAAACCGTGTAAATTTACCATGCATGATAGCACGTCAGCCAAAACAGGAACACTCTATATTGTTGCCACCCCCATCGGCAACCTTGAGGATATAACTCTGCGTGCCATTCGCATCCTTAAAGAGGCAGACTATATCGCAGCAGAGGATACGCGTCATACCAAGAAACTCCTCAATCATTTAGGCATTGACACCAACCTCATCTCCTACTACCGGGAGCAGGAGCAGCAGCGGGCTGAACAAATTGTCCGTTTCCTCGAAGAGGGGCAGGATGTAGCGATTGTCACCGATGCCGGTACACCGGCTATTTCCGACCCGGGAACCGTCGTTGTGCGCAAGGCTCGGGAACGCGGCTTGAAGATTGTTCCCATACCGGGGCCATCGGCGCTGACAGCCGCTCTCTCCTGTGCGGGTATAGAGGAAAAAGCTATCATGTTTCATGGTTTTGCGCCTGCGAAAAAAACTCAGAGAAAAAAGCTTCTGCAGACCCTGCTTCATGCAGACTATTATGCAGTATTTTATGAGTCTCCCCACAGGATAGAAGGATTTCTTCAGGATGCCATCGCTGCCTTGGGAGATCGCCAGATATTCATGGCTCGCGAACTCACCAAAAACTTCGAGGAGCTGCAACAGACATCACTTTCGGAATTGATCGTAATTACCTCCTCCAGGAAAAGTCGCGGTGAGCATGTTCTCATCCTGGCTCCGGCCGATGCTGTACCTTCTAAAGAGATGGATATTGATGATCTCATTCTCTGGTATAGGGACCACTCCTCGCTATCGCTGAAAGACAGCTGCAAAACACTCGCGGCCGATCTGGGAGTATCGCGCTCAAAACTATACAAAAGAGCGCTGCAGCTCTGGTCTGATGACGAAGGTACTGGTAATTTGTAAAATTAAATAGACGACGGACATGACAACGAAAAGCTATTATAATTGCGTGACTCCCCCCGGTAAGTTTATCTATGGAATCCATAAACCTTCTTACCCTGTCGCCAATCTTCGCCGGGACACCAGGATCGAAGCACTGGGGATTTTCCAGGATGGCGCCGAACACCTCAACGTCGCTAATTATCCTGACGGAGATGTCGCGGTTGACAAAGCCAACTGGATAATTGAGATCCCCAATCCCCTGCCCTTTCGAGGAACTACTTTTATCGACAAGATCTGGGCCGATAGGATAGCCCGGGATCTCTCAGCCATAGCCATTCCCAAACTACAGTCTTTTTCCTTTAGACATCTGCTGGAATCCTATGATATCGATAATGATTTTCTCTCAGCCCTGCCGCGCCCGCTTCTAATGACCCTGGCAACCTGTTCCAACGACCCGGCCGACCTGCGGCAACTCGCCGAATTGAGCTGCAAATTAACAGTCGATCAATCAGGAAACAGAGGGTTGTACTACAGCAAAATTACCGACGGAAGGATCAAAGCTGAAATTTATGACCATGATCTTTTCGAGGCTGTCGCTAACAATCCGGCCCTGCCTGATGCCTATAAAAGGGCAATGGTGCTGCGACCCGGTGCTCAGGGCACCAGTGAAATCATCGGCGAGTGGACAATAGCAGGGCAGAGCCATATCTTCGAGTACCTGCGCCGCAACTCCTATATCGCCGGCGGACATTTTGCCGCCAATATGGCCGATGACGCCGTCCGTTACTCAATCGGCAGCCTGAAAGAAAAAGACATGAAGGGCTTGAGACACCTTTACTACCAGCGCCTCTATGTGCGTCTGGCCGGATTGCTGGGCTTCGAAAATCTGCAGAAAACACCCTTCTCCGAGGAACAGCTCGAAGAACTACGCCTTAATCTTCTGCAGAAAATAGATATGGAGGAGTGCAAAAACCACGCTATTCTCTGGGGCTGGAATTTCGGCTTCGACTATTCGCCGACGGATTATCGGTTGCATGCCTCCCACCAGCAGATTCATCAGCAATACGCTGTCGTACCCGATCTTGTTGAAACCTACTGCGGTGGAACCGTTGCCACAGGCAGCATGCCGGCCTTCAGTAACGGAGATATGATCGCTGGGGTTATCGAAGAGTATCAGCGCCATTGCCAGAGCGATTTCTTTGCCGATTACTATAGAGCAATCACAAGCAACCTGCGGATGGACGGTCTTGCTGAGCTGCCCTGCTCTCTGATTGTCTGGGAGGATGACAATGTCATGATCTTTGTTCCCAAGGCCCAGACCTCCCAGTGGGAGCTGCAAATCATGACCAAACCGGACGCCGAGGGGCGTTTTCCCGGCAATATCCTGGAAACCGACAATAACTGCCGCAACTCGCTCAACCTTGCCATCCTCAAAGCCCAGCAGGTCCTGGAAAAACTCGGTGCACGACTGGTTACTTCGATTGAATACTCCAAACGGATAGCTGAGAGGACACGCTTCAACCAGCCGTTGCTCTACGCACTTCTGCCCAAGCTACCCTTCTCTCCAGGCGCCTTCAGCGAGGCGCAGCTCCGTTTTATCAGCAGACACTACCCCGAAGATTTTGCGGCAGCCTGCAGAAATCAGCTTGATGGCACGGCAAAGGACTCTTAATTGTATATCTGTTGGAACGTCTGCCAAACTTGGAGACCTGGATAACTCTGATATGCCCGAAACCGGTAATACAGAGAAAAGTGTCTCTCCTGAAAACAGCCATTGCCCGTAAATTTCTATTCTTTCTTGTTAATTTTTGGCAAATTGGTGTAGATTTCAGCAATAATCAGTCCCTCAGGAGAAGTTCCGCAAACGGGACTTTGCAAATTGTCAATACAAACGAAAAACAGCGGAATATACTAAAAAATGCCGATGCAGGACGGAGATATGAATATGGTGAAGAAAGGATATTTTGGCAGCTGGGGAGGCGCTTTTATCCCCGAGGTGCTCCATCAGACATTTAAGGAGCTTGAAGAGTATTTCAGCCAGGCAAAAAACGACCCGCAATTCTGGCAGGAATATCTCAAGGTAATGTCCACCTATTCTTGTCGGCCTACACCCCTGACCCATGCCGAAAACCTCTCCAGACATTTCGGCGGAGCCCAGATCTACATCAAGCGGGAAGATCTCAATCATACCGGCGCGCATAAAGCGAACAATGTCATGGGCCAGGGCCTTCTGGTAAAACGCATGGGCAAAAAGCGGGTCATCGCAGAAACAGGAGCAGGGCAGCATGGCATGGCCACCGCCACCATGGCCGCTAAATACGGTTTCGATTGCACCATTTATATGGGAGAAGTCGATGTCCTCCGCCAGCGCCCCAACGTCTTCTGGATGGAAAAAATGGGTGCCACGGTCGTTTCCGTTAAAGATGGGTCGCGAACCTTGAAAGACGCCATCAACGAAGCCTTCCGCGACTGGGTAACCAATGTGGACACCACCCACTATGTCTTCGGCACCGCCTGCGGACCAGCGCCTTTCCCGGAGATGGTCTCCTGGTTCCAGTCCATAGTCGGCAATGAGGCAATAGAACAGATCCTGGCACAGCATGGCCGCAAACCCGTCCGAATCTATGCCTGTGTCGGCGGAGGCTCCAATGCCATGGGGGTTTTCGGCCGTTTCCTCGATGAAGAAGGAGTCGAGCTGGTCGGTGTGGAAGCAGGCGGCCGGGGAATCGATACCGGCAAACACGCGGCCAGGCTCTGCGGCTCCGATGCTTCACCGGGCGTGGCTCAGGGATACCGCACCATGTTCCTGCAAAACGACGACGGCCAAATGCTTGAAACACACTCGGTGGCGGCCGGTCTCGACTATGTCGGTGTCTCCCCCATTCTCTCCGATCTCTGGGAGAGAGGCAAGGTACGCTTCGAGTCGGCAACCGACGCAGAAGTGATCGAAGCGCTCGATCTGACCATGAAAAAAGAAGGAATTATCCCAGCGCTCGAGTCGGCTCACGCTTTTGTACAGGCTTTCAAGGAGGCTCCGGCACTGTCGCCGGACGATGCCGTCATTATCAATATGTCCGGCCGCGGCGATAAGGATATTTTCACCATTGCCCACGCCTTTGACGATCCCTCCTGGAAAAAGTTCATCATCCAGCGAGGCCTTGAATACAGCAAAAGCAAATAGTTGCTCCGGTCTGAATTACTTTTTCCAGAGTTCATCCCGGCAACTTCAATGACTTTTTACGAGATTATCTTATTTAAAAAAATATGGTGAATCATGCATCTTGAAGACCGTTTGATAAATATGCGCAGGGAGAAAGACATCCTGCTCATGACCCACATTGTTTTGGGCTACCCTTCTTTTGAAGCTAACCGGGAGGTCGTTCGGCAGATGGTTGAAAACGGCGTGGACTGCATTGAAATGCAAATCCCCTTTTCCGAGCCGATGGCCGACGGGCCTGTAATCATGAAGGCTAATCTCGACAGTCTGAAACGAGGAACCGAGGTAAAGCAGTGTCTGCTCTTTGGTGCCGAGATGGCGCGCACCCACAATATCCCCTTTCTCTACATGACCTATTACAACATCATTTTCAAATATGGCGAGAAAGAATTTATCGACGAATGCGCCGCCTCCGGCATAACCGGACTGATTGTCCCGGACTTGCCTCCTGAACAAAGCGACGGCTTTTTTTCCTATGCCGCCGAGCAAAACATCTCTACTATACTTATCTATTCACCCACCTCCACAGATGAACGCCTGGCGGAACTGGACAAAGCGGGCAGTGGCTTTATCTACTGCATGGCCCGTCGCGGTGTTACCGGCAGCAAATCCGAACTCGATGATACTTTCGATACCTATCTGCAGCGCTGTCGAAAGGCGACAGCAAAACCTCTTGCCGTAGGATTCGGCATTCGATCACGTGAAGACATAGCGGCCCTCAAGGGCAAAGCCGATATGGCGGTAATTGGTTCTGAAACAATCCGCCTCGTCGATGCCGAAGGCGCCGGCAGTGTCGGCCAGTTTATCACAGATTTACGGAGTTAATCTCTATGACTACGGAAAAATCCCTCAATGAGACACTGAAAACCGTTGATATTCTCTGGAATCTTGAAGATCTCTACGCCGGCGTTGATGATGAGGCCGTTGGAGAAGACAGCGAATGGTGCAAAAAAGAAGGAGCCGATATTGCCGATAATTATAAAGAAAAATTGGCATCCCTCTCCGCCGAACAACTCAATACTCTGGTCGGCCGTCTGGAAAACCTGGAGAGCAGACTCGGTAAGCTCGCCACCTTCGCCTTTCTCAATTTCACCACACAGGTGGACAACGCCAAAGCCGGTGCTTTTTATCAGCAGATACGCGAACTGATCAGCGAGGTTGAGACCGGCCTTGTTTTTTTCGAGTTGGAATGGAATGAACTTCCCGCCGATCATGTGGAAAACATCCTTCAGGAAAATATACTCTCTCATTACCGCCACTATCTCAGATCCATGCGGAGATATCGCCCCCATCTGCTTTCTGAGAAGGAGGAAAAACTCCTCATTGAAAGAAAGGTCGTGGGTCGCAGCAGTTGGAACACCTTGTTTGAAAAGGTTTTCGGAAACCTGCGCTTCGGAGAAAAAAAGCGCACCGAAGAAGAAGTACTCACCGAGCTTTACAGCAACAGCAGGGAAGTGCGACAGCAGGCTGCTGCTGAATTGACCGAAGGACTGCGGAGTCAGAATCATATTCTTACCCATATTTATAACACCCTGGCTGCGGAAAAGATGATTACCGACCGGCAGCGCAAATACACCTCCTGGGTCAGTTCGATGAATCTGGAAAACCAGCTGCACGACTCCACCGTGGAGTCGTTGGTTGCGGCAGTAACTGATCGGTACGATATCGTCCAGCGTTATTATTCAGTTAAAAAGGAGCTGCTCGGTCTGCAGGAGCTCTATGATTACGACCGTTATGCTCCGCTTCCGGCCCTGCCCACAAAGCAGGTGGATTGGCAGGAAAGCCGCTCAATCGTTCTTGATTCGTTTGCCGATTTTTCGCCGCAAATGGCAGATACGGCGAGACTTTTTTTCGAGAAAAATTACATCCACGCACCGGTAATTCCCGGAAAACGAGGCGGTGCCTTTGCCCATCCCTGCGTTCCTGAAGTCCATCCATACGTTATGGTCAATTACACCGGCAGCCTCAGGGATATTTCCACCGTGGCCCACGAACTCGGCCATGGCGTCCATCAGGTAATGGCGGCTGAAAACGGATATTTTTATAGCGACACCCCTTTGGTTCTGGCCGAAACGGCTTCGGTTTTCGCTGAACTTCTGGTTTTTCGAGCACAGCTCGAACTTCTTGAGAACGACGCGGAAAAGAAGGCCTTTATCTGTCAGAAGCTGGAGTCGATCTTCGCCACGGTTTTCCGCCAGACCGCCATGAACCGTTTTGAAGAGGCCATGCACCAGGGTCGCCGTGAAAAGGGAGAGCTGAGCAATGAACAGCTCAGCGGTTTCTGGCTGGAGACACAACGAAAAATGTTCGGGAAATCCGTCACGCTGACCGAAGACTACGGCATCTGGTGGTCCTATATCCCGCACTTTCTCGCCACTCCAGGATATGTCTACTCCTATGCCTTCGGCGAGTTGCTTGTGCTGGCACTCTACGGCATCTATGAAAGGGAAGGCGCTCCCTTCATTGAGAAATATTTTGACCTGCTTCAGGCCGGCGGCTCGGATACACCATACAATCTACTCAAACCCTTTGGCATCGACTTAAATGACAAATCCTTCTGGAATCAGGGGCTCAACCTGATTGACTCCATGCTCAAGGAAGTGGAATAGAGCCCATCATTATGCACAGGAGCGTGTCCGGGAAGAGGCATTCCCGGATAGGCTCCAGAATGAGGTGGATCAATGAACATCGTCGTTCTCGACGGCTATACCCTGAATCCGGGCGATCTTGACTGGCAACCGCTTGCAGCCCGAGGCAACCTCCGGGTATATGACCGCACCCCTGAAGAGCAGATTCCTGAACGAGCCCAAAAAGCGGAGATTCTCTTCACCAATAAAACAGTGCTTTCCGGGTCAACACTCGAGAAGTTGCCGGCTCTGCGATATATCGGTGTGCTGGCAACCGGGTATGATGTGATCGATATCGAGGCCGCTCGGCAGAGAAATATCGCCGTCGCCAATGTTCCCGGCTATGGTGCCGAATCCGTGGCCCAGATGGTCTTCGCCCATATCCTTCATATCACCAATAATGTAGCACAGCATTCCCATGACGTCATTGCCGGAGGGTGGGGCAAAACCAGTGACTATTGTTACTGGCTCACACCCCAGGTTGAGCTTACAGACAAGGTTATGGGCATCATCGGCTATGGCAGGATTGGCCGCGCTACGGCAAAGCTGGCCAGGGCCTTTCAAATGAAGCTGTTGATACATACCCGAACAATTCCCAAGGATCTGCCGGATAACAGCCGTCATGTAGAACTTGAAGAGCTGCTCGCCAC
Organism: Desulfopila inferna; assembly: GCF_016919005.1. Lineage (NCBI taxonomy): Bacteria > Pseudomonadati > Thermodesulfobacteriota > Desulfobulbia > Desulfobulbales > Desulfocapsaceae > Desulfopila > Desulfopila inferna. The sequence goes on along the minus strand of NZ_JAFFQE010000007.1, from coordinate 264,795 downwards.
CTCCGACATCATCACCCTGCACTGCCCCTTAACCGAACAGACCAGGCAGCTGATCAACCCGGGAACCATTGGGCTGATGAAGGATTCCGCTATCCTGATAAACTGCAGCAGGGGGCAGCTGGTCGATGAGGAAGCATTGGCACAGGCGCTTAATTCAGGAAGAATACGGGCAGCCGGTCTCGATGTACTTTCAGAGGAGCCGGTCAGGCAAGCAAACCCGCTGATCGGCGCCGACAACTGCACCATAACACCCCATATTGCCTGGGCTACACGGGAAGCAAGGACCCGACTCCTGAACATCGCGGCCCAGAACCTTCAGGCCTTTCTTGAGGGAAAAAGTACCAACCGCATCATCTAAACCTATCTCGGCCGGAGATCTGTTTTAAGCCCCGGCAATTACCTCGATTTCCACATCGAGCCCATCATCGAGGTCGCGTACACCGACGCAGTTGCGGGCGGGCCGGTCTGTCGGAAAAAATTTCAGATAGGCGGTGTTCATCTCGTTCTTATGATCCATCGTGCTGAGATAGATATCGACCCGCAAAACCTTTTCCAGACTGGAACCGGCCTCTTCCAGAATGGTCCTGATGTTGGTCATTATCCGCTCGGTCTGGGCAGCCACGGAATCGTGTATCGGTTTATTGGTTTGCGGATCTTCGGAAGTCTGGCCTGAGACAAAAATGAGATCGCCGTATTTAACTGCCTGGGAATAGGGTCCCGGTTCAGGGGCCTTGTCGGTGTATATGATTTCCTTCTGCATTGGTCTTCCTATTTTGTTATTGATTTTTGGGGCTCGCTGCCCCCTCTGAAATACTTTATATAAAGGTCTTAAGAACCTTACTTTACAAACAACCGCCTCTCAAAATCTACAAACAATTCGCAGCCCGACTCTGTAACAAGAATCGGTTCACTGCACTCAAACCCATAGGTATCCAGCCATATACCGGGCATGAAATGCAGGGTCATGCCAGGTTCGAGGATGGTCTTGTCCCCCGGCCGCAGACTGACGGTGTGCTCGCCCCAATCCGGGACATAGTTCAAGCCGAAGGAATAGCCAACCCGGGAAGGCTTGACCACACCGGTATGGGCAATGGCCTGTCGCCAGCGCTCTTCCACCGCTTCGGCGGTAACTCCAGGTCCGATAAATTCAAGGGTCTGCTGCAGTCCACCCACGACACCATCGGCGGTTTTCCTGAGATCTTCAGGCGGATCACCAAGGTACAAAGTACGTGACAGCGGCATATTATATCGATGCCTGGCACCGGCTAACTCCAGCATAACGACGTCGCCCGAACGGTACAGCCGATCGGGCTCAAAGGTCAGATGAGCGGCAGCGGTTCTTAATCCGGAGGGCATGATTGGAAAAATAGCTGGAGATGAACCACCATAGGTTTCCGTCCCGGCAATCTGGGCACGGCATACCTCGGCAGCCGCATCCTTTTCCCACACCCCGGGCGCAATGGTCTCGATTGCCGTCCGCATTACTTTTTCACAGATCACGGCGGCCTCGCGCATATAACCGATTTCCGTTGTTGACTTGACGGTTTTCACCCAGTTTACCAGATTAGTACCGTCCAGCAGTGTCGCCTCCGGCAGTTCCTGCTGTAAGGTCAGGTACATGCGGGCATTAAACCAATAACCATCCATTTCCAAGCCAAGACGTTTGGCAGACAGTCCTCTTTTCTCCAGGAGATCGGCCACAAAACACATGGTATGGGTGTAGCGTGATTGGACATAGTAGTCGGGATAACCGACAATACAGTCATCGGGCAGCCAGCAGGTCTGCCGGGCTCCGTTGGCATCCTGTTCGCGACCGAACCATAGCGGATTCTCCTCCCTCAGATCGACTATGACGCCCTGATGAACATAAAACGACCAGCCGTCGTAACCCGTAAGATAGTTCATATTGGCAGGGTCGATTACCAGCAGGACCTCGATACCTTCATGATCCATGCGCTCCTTTACCTTTCCCAGGCGATTTAAATATTCCTCTCGGGAAAACAATAACTTCTTCTGCATTTCTTCACCCCTTTTGCACACATCGTTAGGTCTTGCAGTTCTTCGGTAACTCCCTTTTCGGCCCGCGCTTTTGCTACCTGCAGCTCATCGTTTCATTCTTTCCTCAATCGCCTTGAGATAAACGGCTGAATCGATAGTGGAGCCGGAGAGCAGAGCCACCACCCGTTTACCCCTCACTTCCACCAGACCGTTGAGCAGCGCGCCGACCCCCACAGCCGCCGCACCCTCGACAATAAGCCTGTGCTTTTCGAAGATGTGAAACATACCGTCTTTCACCTGTTCTTCGCTGACACAGACATGGTCATCGACATACTGCTGCACCAGCGGCATGGTGTAGCGGTTATCCATGCCGATTCCGCCGAGCAGGGAATCGGCCAGGGTATCTTTCTCCTCGATCTCCACAGGCCTGCACGCCTTAATGCTATGAAGCATCGCCGGTGATTGTTCGATGGAGATGCCAATCACATAAATCATGGGATTAATCGATTTTGCCGCCATGGCTATACCGGCCAGCAGCCCTCCACCCGACAGTTGAACCAGAAGGACATCGGTCTGCGGCAGCTCACTCAAAATTTCCGTGGCAATGGTTCCCTGACCGGCGATGATCAAAGGATCGTCAAAAGGCTCCACCCTGGTAAGTCCCTGCTCTTCGGCAAGCGCACAATAATGTCTTTCCGCCTCATCCTGGGAAGCGCCTTTTACCTCGAGCTCGGCCCCTATCGATCTGATCATCTCCACCCGATAGGTAGGAACATGTTCGGAGAGACACACCACTGCCCGAATATTTTTCTGCGCCGCCACGAAGGCAACCGCTTTGCCATGATTGCCGGTGGAAAAGGTGATCACTCCCCTCTTCCTGTGTTCATCGTCAAGACTGAGAATCTTGTTGGTGGCCCCTCTTACTTTGAAAGATCCGGTATGCTGCAGACATTCGAGTTTCAGATGAACATCGGCGGCACCGCATGTTTCAGCCAATGCAGCATCAGAGATAAGCGGCGTCTTCCAAACCATATCCCTAATCCGCTGCCGGGCCTTATAGACATCATGGAAACTGGGCATTTCAATTGTCATATCGCAATCCTGTCTTGTTAATATCTCGTAAAAACATCGAAGCTGCCTGAATATATAATAAAAGAAAGATAACTATTCAGGTTGATCCGCATTATTTGGTCAACCACCAGCCTGTAACTGTTTAACAGTGCGCCATATGTCAATAAGCAGGCCCGTTAGCAATACAGTGGGTATGCTGGAGGCTCTGATCGTGGACAGATGGTGTGCTGCTGAATAGTTACAAAAAAAAGTTCGATCTACAATGAAGTAGATCGAGCCTTTTTCAAGTCAATCATATTTTAAAGTGTTCCTACTTGTACTTTGCGCTTTTTTCAAAATCCTCCGCCCATTGCCATATTCGGCAGCCACAAGGCAATTTGAGGAAAGGCTACCAGGAGAACCGTTGCCAGCATCAGTATCAGTAAAAACGGCAGGGCGTGCCCTATAACTTCAAGATAAGGCCTCCTGAAGATAAGCTGGGCCGTAAATATATCGCAGCCGAACGGCGGTGTCGCCGAGCCGATGGCGGCCTGCAGGGTTACCAGTGTTCCCAGTAAAATGGGATCCACTCCGGCACCTTCTACATAAGGTTGGAATACCGGACTGAGAATAAAAATGGCTACTATCGGATCAACGAACATGCAGGCGACGAAATACACCACGATAACAATGGTGATGACCCACAGCATTGAAGGATCCGGACCGAAAAGCGGCGGCAGCAGTTGCGCCGGAAGCTGCAGAAAACCAATAAGAAAGGAAAAGGCCTGCCCCGCACCGACAAGTATAAATACTACGCCGGTGATCACTCCTGTCTGCAGGAAGGCGTCGATAATCCTCTCAAAGGTGAGACTTCGATATATAACCGTTTCCAGAAGAATTGCGTAAAGCACTGCGGCAGCGGATGCTTCTGTCGGACTCAATATCCCTGTGTAGATCCCACCGACGATAATCACCGGGAAACCCATTACCGGCAGACCTCTCCTTACCGCATTATAGCGCTCGCCCCAGCTGGCCCTGGGCAGCGTCGGGATTTTATTGAACTTTGAATAGCCATAACAGTAGATGGAAAACATCACAAGAATCATCAGGCCGGGAAAAATACCGGCCAGAAAGAGCATGCCGATGGAGGTACTGGTGGCTACGCCGTACACGATAAAACCGATGCTTGGCGGAATCAGGAAGGCGATATCGCTGGCATTGATGATCAGCCCCAAAGTAAAAGGGCTTTTGTAGCCGGCTTCCAGGAGCATCGGCCGCATGGTTCCGCCGATGGCGGCAACCGTAGCCTGGGTTGATCCTGAAACAGCGCCGAAAAGCGTACAGCTGGCGTTGGTGGTAATTGCCAAGCCGCCGGGAAAATGACCGACAAAGACCTTGAGCATATGAATCAGCCTTTTGGCCGATTCCCCCGAGGTGATAATAGTGGCTGAAAGAATGAACATCGGCACGCATACCAATGCCGGCGGCGTCACTCCCGCAATGACCTGCTGCACCATGGTAATGATCATCCTGGGGGCAAAATCCGGCATGTACACAAGCAGATAGAGGATGAGAGAACCCAACAGGGTAACCATGAAGGGAAATCCGAAAAGCAGCATGGTTGCCAGTGAAACAGCAAAGAGTATCATATCGCTCCTCCGATTTCTTCATCTTCATATTCGCTCTGTTGATCCGGAGACTGCCAGGGATCCTTTTCAATCAGATTTTTCAGAATCGTACGAATGTACTGAATACAGGCGAGGCCGAAGCCGATGGGTATGATTACATAAAATGTCCATGACGGCATGCGCAGAGCAGGCGTCATGTGCTGCATTGCCATGGCATTCATCAGATATTTCCAGGAAGCCCAGGTCATTATGGCCATCACCAGGGCGCTTATAAGGGATATAATGATAATGAAGACCTTTTCCATCTTCGGAGGCATGGAATCGAGAAAAGCTCCCATGCGAATATGGCGGGCCTTGCGGACTCCATAGCTGACCCCGGTGAAGGTTGTCAGCATCACCAGGAATTTTGATATCTCTTCGGCAAAATATATACTTTGAAAAAATGTCCGGGCTATAACGTTGGTGATCAGTAATATGGCCAGAGCGCCAACACATGTTACCAGGACAGAGACTTCCACTGCATTGACCACCTTACCGATAGTCCGATTAACACGCCGCAGAACGCCAATTTTCACAGGAGCTTTACTGTCTGTTTTCATGGGTTTTTCTTCGGTCTTCCGGAACAATCTTGCCCTGCCGCCGCACACAGGCAACGACAGGACGGTAACGCCCCGTTATTGAATATTGAGCGCTTTTTCTGCACCTTTGATGTCGTTGAGCAGTGCATCCAGGATCTGGTCGGCCCCTTCGCCGCCGATTTTTCGATATTGTGGATATACCGTTTCAGCCTTCTGCTTAAATTCTACGATGGCCTCATCATCAAGAACATGGAATTTCAAAGAAGACTTGTCTTTCTTCATCTTTTCCATATCTCCCTGATTACGTTCGGTGATCCATTCACCTGCGGGAATAATGGAGTTGATCCAGAAATTGCGCATCTCATCCTGGGCCTCCTTGGTCAAACCGTCAAAAAACTTCTGGTTTGCCGTGGGAATGCCGATAAAAGGTTCGCTTTTCAATTGGGTGACATAGTCCTGAACTTCATAGAATTTCATGCTGTAGATAGCAAACAGGGGGTTCACCTGAGCATCGATCAAACCCATCTGCAGACCACTGTAGACCTCTCCATAGCTCATGGGAGTCGGACTGGCCCCATAAGCCTTGTAGGTCTCGACCAGCAGCTTGGATGACATCAGTCTGAGCTTGAGTCCATTCATGTCTTCCAAAGAGTTGATTTCCTTGTTTGAGGTAACCCACTGCCAGCCTTCAAACATGATTGACAGGGGAACCAGATCATTTTTTCGGAAGGCATCTTCGAGCAAGGGCATGAAATCGCCATTGCGGACAGTCCAGTCAAGGACCTGAGGGACTTGTTCCGTCGGGAAAATATAGTTCAGGGCAAGAGCCTGAGCCTGGGGAACGAAAGAGCTTATCCAGGCATGATCGGAAAAAACAAAATCAACAACACCCATCTGAGCCAGTTCATTGATATCGCCGGTGGTGCCAAGCGTACCATAGGGGTACACCTCGATATTTATCTTGCCATCGGACCATTCTTTCATGTGCTTGGAGAAATTATTGGCCCAGACGGTCATAAAGTCGCCCTCTATCTCCTCCGATGCCAACTTAGCATTTACCGGGGGGCCTGTATAATTCGCGGCACTAGCTATTCCAAATACTGAAATAGCGCAAAGTGTAAGTGAAGCCATCATAAACTTTTTCATGGTGTTACTCCTTTACTTTAGTTCTTTATTTAATGCGGAGCTGAATCTGATCAAATTTCATTTGTGGATCGCTCTTTTTTAGTGTCACCTCCTTTTCTCTTCCCTGCCTCGGTTGAAATAGTGCAGCGCTGCTCTCACATACATGGCAACACCGTTTGTCAAAACATCTTCATCAATATTAAATCTGGGATTATGGTGTGGGAAATCGGTTTCCTTGAGATGATTACCGGCACCCAGAAACATAAAAACACCAGGAACCCGCTCACTGAATTCAGAAAAATCTTCACTGGCAATGGAGATATTGTCGACCAGGCTGCTCTCTTCGGTGAATACCTCTCTTGCCGCTGACTTGGCGACTTCGACCATTGCCGGATCATTTATCAGAGGAGTGTTTTCATGTTCTATATTGATCTCACAGGTACACCGGTGAGTTGCGCAAACCTGCTCGGCGATACGGATGAAACGTTCCGTCGGCTGCTCCACGCTATCAGGGCCTCCCTTATAAATAAAACGGATAGAACCTTCCAGTTCCACACTGTCAGGGATGATATTGCTCTTGGTGCCACCGGCAATTTTGCCAAACATGATCAAAGTGGATTTAAGATTGCTTATCTCTCTGGTCTGAATCATCTGCGTAGTCTGGATAAGATTTGCCGCGGCCAGAATAGGGTCTATCGCTTTTTCAGGCAGGCCCGTATGGCCGCCTCTTCCGAAAATTGTCAGCTTGAAAACATCCAGTCCGCCCATCACCGCTCCGGCGGTAATTCCAATTTTGCCGGATTCCAGAGATGTCCACACATGGATACCCAAGACTGCATCGACTTTGGGTTTTTCGAGTACACCTTCTTCCACCATGTAAATGGCGCCGGCAATTTCCTCGTTTGGCTGAAAAACAAATTTGATGGAACCACGGATATCCTCGCGACGGTTCACCAGGATTCTGGCAGCCATCAGCAACATGGCCATATGTGCGTCGTGGCCGCAGGCATGCATCACTCCGGGGTTTTCTGACGCATAGGGAATGTCATTTTCTTCCTGAATCGGCAGGCCATCCATGTCAGTCCGCAGCATAAGAGTCGGGCCGGGCAGCTCTCCTTCCAGCACGGCAACGACTCCGGTTGTCGCCATACGCTCGGTTTCAAGTCCAAGCGCCTGCAGGTAGGTTTCCACGATCTTGGCAGTACGGTGTTCCTCAAATCCAAGTTCAGGATGTTGATGAAAATCCCGCCGCAGGGAAATTAATTCATCCCGGCACTGTTCAATTTCTTCGTGTATTTGCATGGTATTCCACCTTGATAATATCATGAGGAGAATTTTTGTTAAATGAAACCGTGGTACTTTTTCTTCACAACAGCGGAAAACACAAAATTGATCATGGTGATATAGTCAAAAACAGGCAGGTCAACGGCCTCCTGTATAGCAACACCATAGGGCGGCAGCAGGCTACACTCCAGGAGCAGGCAGGCAACCTCACTATTGGCCGCAACTTTTTTTGCAGCGGCAACAATCTCTTCCTGAACCGCGGCAACATCCAGTTCACCGCTTTCCTCTATGGCAAAACGATAAAAGCTGGGGCAACTCTCAAGCCCTTCAATCACCAGGCGACTACCCTCCGAGACTCCAACCGCTGTCAGCAGAGAGCCATCGAGACTCGTGCCATCGGCGGTCAGAATTCCTACCTTGCGTCCCTCACCGATAATTGTAAGAATAAAGGGAATCTGTAGAAGACTAGAGAGGAATACGGGAATATCGAGTTCTCTGGAAAGCCTGTTTTGATGCAGCGCCATAAAGCCGCAGTCTCCTGTAATAGCCCGGACTCCCTGATGCATCAGATCTTTGGCGGCGGAGAGCAATGAAGGATAAATAGAGGGATCCTTGCCGATGGCCCTCGCCACCGTGAACCCCTCTACCTTTTTATAGCGAACCGGAAAATCATAGGTGGTAGCATTGGCCACATCGCCCGGAATAAAAGGAACGGAAGTATCGAGTAAAAGTATACCGATAGCCTCGCCGCTTGAAATCCGGCCTTTTCGCGTGTGATAAATCATGATGATATCCTCTCCGCTTTACAGTGGTATGCTGTTGTGTAGCTATTGTGAAAGTCTGCTTTTAATCACAGTCTAAAATGAAGCCTCCAGGTACCTTGAATCGAACATTATGCCCGGTCATCCCTTGACAAAGAGTTTTCTAGGCACATCGGCAAAAGTTTCGCAGCCATTTTCGCTCACTCGGAAGGATTCACTGCACTCGAAGCCATAATTGTCCATCCACATTCCCAGGATCATATGAAAGGTCATATTCGGCTGCAGAACGGTGGTATCTCCCGGACGCAGGCTGGCGGTATGCTCTCCCCAATCCGGTGGATAATTGAGTCCCATGGAATAGCCGATACGTGATTCCTTCTCCAGGCCTGCCTTGGCTATATGACGCCGCCAGACCAGCTCCACCTCCTCTGCACGCATTCCCGGACGGATACTTTCCAAGGTCAGGTTCAAACCATCTACGGTCTGCTCGGCCAGTGCCACCAGCTTTGCCGGCGGATTTTTGCCAAGATAGGCGGTGCGGGCGATGGGGCAGTGATAGCGGTGCCGGCAGGCGGCCAGCTCCAGGTTGACCATCTGCTCATCCTGATAGGGCGCATCCGTCCAGGTCAGGTGGGGTGCGGAGGTTTTCTCCCCGGTGGGCATCATCGGCACGATCGCCGGATAATCCCCACCGAACTCCGCGGTTCCTGACATCTGCGCCTGATAGACCGCGGCAACGGCATCGCATTCACGCACACCGGGTTGAAGACGGTCAATCGCTGTAGACATGACCTTGCCGGCAATAACACCAGCCTCGCGCATGAAACCTATTTCAGCATCGGATTTTATCAGACGAATCCAGTTAACCAGCAGATCACCATTGACGAAACGGGCATCACCCAGACTTTTTTGCAATTCCGCATAGGAACGGGCGGTAAAGTAATAGGCATCCATCTCAACCCCGATTGTCCTGCTGCCCCAGCCGCGCTCTCGAATTCTGTCTCCGACAAAATTGAGAGGGTGACGCTCGAGCGACTGAACATATCGATCCGGATATCCGATAATATTTTCCTCATCCAGAAAGGTTGTGTGCCTGGCTCCGGCCGCGTCCATGCCGCGACCGATCCACAAAGGCCGCTCCTCGTCAACGGCCAGCACCACGCATTGGGGAACATAGAAAGACCAGCCGTCGTAACCGGTGAGATAGTTCATATTGGCGGGATCGGAAACCACCAGAACCTCCACACCAGCCTTTGACATGCTTATTTTAGTCTTTTCAATCCTTTGCAGATATTCGCCTTCTTTAAAAAGTGTCAATGCCGTATCTCCTTGAATTTGAATAGCCTGTTTCACCTGAATGTTACCTTAAACCCATCCACGCAGCTTCATCGCTTTTTCCAGCATCTTCAGGGCATGAATCCAGGCGCCATCCCTCAGGGAAACGCCTCCTGCCTCTGCAGCCCGCTGCGCCGCACATCGATACGCCTCGAGGATACGGTTTTCCAGCTGTTTATTGACCTTCTCCAAATCCCAATACTGATCGGTAAGCCCTTGGGTTCTCTCAAAATGGCAGACAGTAGCTCCACCGCTGTTGGCAACAACATCGGGTACTATAATCACACCCTTGTCATGAAGAATGGCATCGGCTTCGGTGGTCACCGGGCCATTGGCACCCTCCACGATCAGCCTGGCTTTGACGCCGGCTGCATTTCCCTGATGAATCACGCTCTGTACTGCTGCCGGCACCAGGATATCGCAATCCAGGGCGAACAGCTCTTCGTTGGAGACCGGTGTAGCTCCAGGAAAACCCTCAACCTTTCCGGTTTTGGCTACATGCTCACGCAGGCCGGCGATATCAAGACCACCCTCGGCATAAATGCCGCCGTAGACATCGCTGACGGCGACAATGCGGCAACCGGTTTGCATCAACAGATCGGCAAGAGCCGAGCCAACCTGACCAAATCCCTGTACCACCGCTGTAGATCCGCTGACATCCAGCCCCATATCCTTTGCCGCCGCCATCAGCGTAATGAAAACACCGCGTCCTGTGGCCTCTTCACCACCCAGAGAGCCACCGAGAATCGCCGGCTTATCGTTGAGCGCCGCCGGACAGTGCTGACCGGTTATCTGCTCATACTCATCCAGCATCCAGGCCATGGCCTGCTCGCCCGTACCGATATCGGCACCGGGGACATCGGCCCAGGGACCCTTAGGCTGAAGATTTCTGATAAAGGCCCGAACCAGCTGCTCCATATCCCGTGAACTGAGCTTTGAGGGATCAGCCTTGATGCCGCCCTTGGCTCCGCCGGCGGGAATTGCTGCAGCACAATGCTTGACCGTCATAAACAGTCCCAGCGCCTTGATCTCGTCCAGGGACAGATCGGGACGAATCCGGGTACCGTTGCGGAACGGTCCGAGCGCGTCGCAATAATGCACGCGATAGGCCTGGAATACCTGGAAACTGCCGTCTTCCAATTTGAGGGGAATACGAAACTGCTGTATACGCTTGGGCTCCTGAAGAATATCGAGCACACGCGGATTGATCCCGCCTAGTTTTCCGGCGCGATTAAGCGTCTGAATTGCTACCTGAAATACATTGTCCATGAGTCAGTTCTCCTGTAATGTCAAACTTCGCTGTGTTAAAAACAGCGCTGAGGGCTAAATTGAGATCATACCTTGGCAGGTAAAATAAGATCTGCCGCACCTTTGGGAGAGGTCTTGAGATCCGGTGCATGACGGGCCATTATCTCCTGAATTACAGAGGCCATTTTCACCTTCTCCCGAATCAGGTTGGCATGAAACTCTTCGGTTACCCATGGCTTATAGATATCAGCCTCCGATGTTCCCGGCTCTATCTTGAAATAGACAGGTGAGGCTACACGGGCAATTTCCGGAGTTTCATAAATTCTGTACATACCGCCGAATTCATCAACAATGATGATATAGACATCCAGAGGTATATCCACCGCCTTCCTGATGCTGGAGAGAATAGGCAGTGATACGTCGGAAATGGGATTCATGGAGTTGACTCCCATGTTTTCAATCACTTTTGCTCCCGCTGCACTGCAATAGCCGCCGAAGACGGAGAATTTAAAGATGGTTTCCGCAGGAATGAGACCTTCGGCCCGCATCTTGTTAAGTAGAAAAAGCACGCCCTCGTCATAAACCAGAAAGCCGCGGAACCCTGCTTCAATATTACGCATTATATCGGCAATGTGATACGAAATATTGTCGGAGCCGCGCAGCCGGAAGCCCTGCAGGCCACCCTCCCGATTAGACATCTCTTTGGAGCCTGTATCCCAGCCTTTACGATGCCCCACGGTCATGACTACCTCGATCTTTTCGTCACGCGCCATCTGGGCTATATCCCTGAGTTCCGCCATGTCGCAATAGGTCGAACCACCAACAGTGGCAATGGCCCGATGAACGACGACATTGCGTTTTTTCGCTTCGGAAATCATTGCCTCCATGGTCGAGGCCCGCTCAACACCGGCTATTTCAATTCTCCACTTGGCACCATCGGCAAAACCTTTTTCGGATGTAGCCAGATCGTAACCGTCACGTCCCGGTATTCCTTCCTTTTCCATAAACTTCCGGATGGAGTTCAACGTCTCAGACATAATACTTTCTCCTTATACCTCTTATCTCGAGATAAAAATGATTTATAATTGGCGGCTCCTCCGCCCAAACAGCTGCCGGCAGCCCTGAAAAAAAGATTATTGCTTCAGGAGGTTCTGCAGTTTTTCCATCTCTCCATCGATCATCTTATAGGTGTGCTCATCGGCTGGAAATTCTTTGTTCCTGGCATCGGCAACATAATTCTTGAAGGCATCGACGGTCTTGGCGCCGAGATTTTCATATTTTTTGACAAATTTCGGAGTAAAGGCCTGAAAGATACCAAGCACATCACTGCAGATCATCAGCTGCCCATCGGCTTCGACACCGGCACCGATGCTGTATACCGGAATTTTCAGAGTATCACGGATGATGCCGCAAACCTCGGGAGGAACTGCTTCGACGAGTAAGGCAAAGGCACCGGCCTCTTCAATGGCCTGAGCATCCTCGATGAGTTCCTTGGCGGCATCGGCATTGCGGCCCTGCGCTTTAAAACCACCCTGCTGTCCGGAGCTCTGCGGCGTCAATCCGATATGGCCCATGACCAGCATACCGCCATCGGCAATAGCCTTTATCTGCGGGCAGACCCGTTTTCCACCCTCGAGTTTGATGGCATCGACGGCGGCCTCTTTATGAAAACGTCCGGCATTGCGTACCGCTTCTTCAACACTTACCTGATAGGAGAGAAAAGGCATGTCTCCGATTATAAAGGTGTTGGGAGCTCCGCGCCTTACTCCTTCACAGTGATAAATGCACTGATCCATGGTCACCGGCACCGTGCCGCTGTACCCATAGATGCACATCCCCAGAGAATCGCCGACCAGGATCATGTCCATGCCCGCTTCCTCGGCAAATGAAGCGGTCCAGTAATCATATGCGGTGATCCAGACTGCCGTTTTCCGTTCCGCTTTCATCTGATCCAACTGAATACGTGATAATTTTTTCTTACTCATCTTTTTTCCTCCTGATAGGATTACATTCTTGCTGCAGGATGCTCAGCTTCTGTTTTCTCGGGAGCCCCGGTCTTCCGTTCAAGCCTATGACAGACAGCAAGCAGCTTTTCCTGAATATTCTGTATTTTTTCTACGGACATCCTCTGCGTAGGCCCGGAAACGCTCATCGCATAGGTTGGTCGCCCGGCATAATCCAATATCGGCGCGGCTACACATCTCAATCCCAGACTGAGTTCTTCATCGTCAACAGCATATCCCTGTCGGCGAATCTTGTTAATCTCGTCTTTCAATTGCTGCGCTGTAATGATTGTATTGGGTGTAAATGAGGTGAATTTCACCGACTGCAGATAATTTTCCAGCTCAACCTCCGGCAGAAAAGCCAGGATGGCCTTGCCAAGACCTGTACAATAAGCGGGTGCCTGTGCGCCAAGTCCCAGATCCATGCGCAGGATCTCCGTGCTGTCTATTTTATCCAGATGAACGATGGCTCCCCTGTCCCAGTGACCGAGATTGACTGTTTCTTTAAAGGCAAGAGCAATCTCCTGCATATATGGATGGGCAAAATGGCGGATCTCAAACCGGTCGAGCGTCTTCATCCCGAGTTCGAGGGGCTTGAAAGTTAGACAGAATTTCCCTTCCGGAGTTTTTTCGACATAGCCCAGATCGCGCAGGGTACTGATAAATCGGTGGCCCGCCGCCCTGTTGGTCTCAAGATGTGCGGCTACCTGAGATGCGGACAACTCACCCTCTTCGGCAAGAAGCTCGAGAATACGCAGACCTTTTGCCAAAGAAGAAACAAAATAATATTTTTCATTTTTTGCCGTCATCACACCTCCCGCTGCAACAATGGTTCCGACACCAGCACTTCTATTGTCGGAGTTGATCGCACTTGTCACACTATTTGTGACATCGTCTCTTTATTTGTGACATGCAAGAAAAGATACGTGATCCCCTAATGCTTGTCAAGCAATTTTTTAGTACCTGATTAAACGGAAATTTAATTACTTGGATTAAAAAACAGCGATGATTGTCGCAGGCGGGAATGGAAAAGGGTGCAAGCAATCTGCGATCTTGCTTGCCGCAGCAGGATCTTGACTGGATGGACTGAAGTCAGTAAGCGAAGTTATAGAAAAGCATTGACTCCGGGCTATTTATAGATGGAAACGGTATACATTATTTCGTTTCGCAACGTATCAGTAACGACGATTTGCATGTGGTACGGCAAGTCGCCGTTCCAGATCTACAACGCCGCAGTTCAAGCTTTCTTCAGAGTCGCTATTTGTTCCTACGCCAATGGGGATGCCTGATGCCAAGCTTGCGAATCTTGTAATTGAGGGCTCTTGGACTGATTCCGAGTCTGCCGGCAGCATTTTTCTGCACCCAAAGCGACTCCTCCAGAACACGCAGGATCAATTCTTTTTCCTGGCCGGCCAGTGAGATACCAGCTTCAGATTGTAATTCCGAAGTACCGCTGAACTCTTTTTCTTCGTCCGTTACCGATTTTTGCGGAGTTGGGGCGCCGTTGCCGGGCAGCAGAAGATTGTGGGCGGTGATCTGTCTGCCATCTGTCAGAATGACGGCACGCTCTATGGTATTGGCCAGCTGCCGTATATTGCCCGGCCAGCCATAGGATTGGATTCTGGCCAGCGCATCGCTGTGGAAACCCATGATTTCTTTCCGGGTCGACTGGCAGCATTTCTTCAGAAGGATGTTGGCCAGGGGAATAATGCAGAGATCCCTTTCCCGCAAAGGCGGCAGTCTGACCGGCAGGACATTGATCCGGTAATAAAGGTCTTCGCGAAAGAGGCCCTTTTCTATCTGGCTGATCAGGTTCTTGTTGGTGGCCGCAATAACGCGTACATCGACATTGATCGTTTTGTTCCCGCCAACCCGCTCAAAGGCCTTTTCCTCCAGAACCCTCAGCAGTTTAGTTTGCAGGGCGATGCTCATCTCCCCTATCTCATCGAGAAAAATGGTGCCGCCGCAGGCTTGTTCGAACCGCCCGACACGCTGCTTGTCGGCACCGGTAAAAGCACCTTTTTCATGACCGAAGAGTTCTGACTCGAGCAGCGCCTCCGGAATATTGGCACAGTTGATTTTCACAAACGGTTTTTTCTTTCGCGGAGAATTAAAGTGTACTGTGCCGGAGAGGAAACTCTTGCCGGTTCCGGTTTCCCCGGTTATCAGGATGGTGGAGTCCGTCTGGGCGAATTTCTGCAGGCTTACCAGAACTTCCCGCATGCTGTTGCTGAAGGCGATAACATCGCCAAAATCATAAACCACATCCTGTCTTCTTCGATGATAATCGATTTCAAATTTCTGTTCCTTGCTCTCTATGGCCTTCCGCATGGCCACGGCAAGGCGTGTTTCCGTTAACGGATGAACTAAAAAATCGGAAGCTCCCCGATTCATCGCCTGTACGACAACGTCAGCTCTTTCCGATTTGCTGGTGATGATAATAGGAGTATAAGGACTCTTCCGGTGTGCATATTCGAGGAGTTCCATATTGTGGCCATTTTGAGAATTGATCTCCAGAAAGATCAGGTCGAACTGGCGCCGGTCAAGCTCTACTTGAAAATCCTTCGCTTCCGATTTAAAGATGAGGTCGGACTGCCCAAATAAAGCTGGATCAATCGGAGCAACATTTTGCGGTTCGTACATCAATATTGTATACATTGTTTTATTACAACAGGGTAATTTATGTTTCCAATTTGTAATTGGCCTCTTTATCTTATAAGCAAGAACGGCCATAAATGCAAATAATGGTAACACAACTTTCTACAATTTTTTTCGATTGATGAATATAATATGGACAATATCACGAAAGATGAGTACTGGATGGAATTAGCCCTGCACCAGGCAGTACTTTCCAGAGAAGGCGGCGAGGTTCCCGTCGGCGCGGTGCTTATCAGAGACGATCTACTTCTGGCCGAAGCAGGCAACATGCCGATATCGACGAATGATCCTACCGCCCATGCCGAAATTCGCGTATTGCGCCAGGCTGCGGCAAGAATTGGCAACTATCGTTTGCCGGACACTACCCTCTACGTCACCCTGGAACCCTGCCCCATGTGCGCCGGGGCAATTCTTCACGCCCGCGTCCGCCGTGTTGTTTTCGGCGCTGCGGACCCTAAAACCGGGGCGTTGACATCACGTTATACCATGGGCAGCGACGGCCGCTTCAACCATACCCTGAAAATCAGCAGAGGAGTTCTGGAAGAGAGATGCGCCTTGTTATTGAAAGATTTTTTCGCTGGCCGCCGCAAAAAATGTCCGTGAACAATTTTTGCCGATGGACTACTTTTTCATTGAATAATTTGATTACACGGTTTACATACAGGCTCACAATTTTATATTGATTGATACAGAGAAACGGAGAGGTGACCGAGTGGCTTAAGGTGCACGCCTGGAACGCGTGTGTACGAGAGTACCGTGAGTTCGAATCTCACCCTCTCCGCCAGAAAGTGTTTGTCCAGGAATGGGCAGACGCCAGCCAAGATTTGGTGTGATAGCCGGGTCCTGTGCAACGAAGAATCACGAACTCCGCCAGGTCCGGAAGGAAGCAACGGTAGTGAACCTCTTGGTGTGCTGCAGGGTTGCCCGGCTATCACTTTTTATTGCCTCCCGTCAATTCATCGTGTATTTTCCGGTAATCGCTAACGCTCAATTCCTGAAACGGTGACTCATGTCTTACCTGGTTCTCGCTCGAAAATACCGCCCCCAGTCCTTCACCGACGTCGTAGGCCAGATTCCGGTGGTCAAGACCCTGCAGAACAGCCTGTTGCGACAACGCGTCGCTCACGCCATTCTTTTCTCAGGAGTCAGGGGCGTCGGCAAGACGACACTTGCCCGTATTATGGCCAAGGCTATAAACTGCGAGAGTACCACGGAAACCCGACCGTGCAATCAATGCCGGTCATGCGCCGAGATCACAGGCGGTCATTCCCTTGATCTACACGAAATAGACGGTGCCTCCAACAGGGGCATTCAGGAAATCCGCGAGCTCAAGGAAAAGATACGCTTTCTGCCGACTTCATCGCCATACAAAATTATCATCATTGATGAAGTGCACATGCTCACTACGGAGGCCTTTAACGCACTTCTAAAGACACTGGAAGAGCCGCCGGCGCATGTCTATTTCATGTTCGCCACCACCGAACTGCACAAAATCCCCATTACCATCCTTTCCAGGTGCCAGCGCTACGAACTCAAGAGAGTCAGCACAACTGACCTGACGACTCATTTTCAAAAAATCGCAAATTCGGAAAAGGTATCCCTGGACCCGGCCGCGCTGGCCCTCATCGTCCGGGAAGCCGAGGGATCGGTCAGAGACGGCCTGAGCCTGCTGGACCAGATGTTCTCCTTCGGCGATAATACCATCAGCCATGAAGATGTCATTGAGGTACTCGGTCTGATCGACAGGAATACCCTGATGACCATCACCAGGGCTCTTCTCGCCGAAGACCGGGTAACCGCGCTGAAAGCACTGGAAGGCGCCTTCGACTACGGCATCGACATAAAACGATTCACTTCGGACCTGCTCGAATGTTTCAGGACTGTGCTTCTGGTCAAGCTGGGGAACTGCGGAGAACTTATAGACCTGCCGGAAGCTGAAATCACCGACTTCGGCAAAATCGCAGCCGAGTATTCCTTCGAAACCATCCATTTCAAACTTGACCTGCTCATGAAGGCAACAGAGGAGCTGCGCTTCACCACCCAGCCCCGGCTTGCCCTGGAAACAGCTTTTCTTAAAATTATCGAAGCCGGCAATGTCATCCCCGTTACCGCACTTTTGAGCAAGATCGAGAACCTCATGGCCACACTTCCGGCAGAGCGTGAGGTTGCCGACAGCACGGATCCCGGCAAAAAAAAAACTGAACCCGAACGGGATACGCCGTTAACTCCAGCACAGCCTGAACTTCAGCCGCCGTGGCATGAAGTGCCTCCGCTATCGGATGAGGAGCCGCCGCTCCCCGAAGAACCGGATTGTTCTGCCCCACCACAAGAATCATCCGTAAGGACTCCTGACACCGAGCCGCCCAAAGCGCTGCCGCCGCAGGAACAACCAGTGCAAACCGAAGAGACTCCCGCAGTACCGGAACCACACCCGCACATCCGTGATGTCCGCAAGGACTGGATGGAATTCACCGCTTATGTCAAGGAGCGCAAGGTGTGGATGGCCCAGGACCTCCAGCGCGCCGCTTCCGCCAAAGAAGTAGAAGGCGAACTGCACCTGCACTACAACGATCCGGCCATCTGCACATTACTCAGAAATAAGAATAACCGTAAGCTGCTTACCGAATTCGTCCTTGATTTTTTCCAAAAAGACCTCACTGTACGGTTTATACTCCCGGACTTGAGCAACGGCAAGGATGACGATGATTCGGAGAGTCCGCACAGAAAACGACAGCAGCTTACCCATGACCCGCTGGTGCAGATGGCGGTAGAGATTTTCAACGGCCAGATAGGGGATATTCGAATAGGCCCACGAAGCAGATAACAACAAATGTGAGTGAAAATATTATGGACTTACAAAGCATTATGCAGCAGGCTCAGCAGATGCAGGCCAAAATGGCGGAGATTCAGGAACAGCTCGCCTCTAAAACCATCACCGGCAGCGCCGGCGGCGGCATGGTCAATGTGATCGTCAATGGCAAGGGCGAGGTTCTTTCCATGACCATTGAGGACGCCATTCTCTCTGCCGAAGAAAAAGAGATGCTCCAGGATCTTATTGTCGCCGCCACCAACGATGGTTTGCGCAAGGCCAAAGAGCTCGGCAAGGAAGAGATGAAGCAGCTCACCGGCGGCCTCAACCTTCCCGGTCTCTCCAATATGTTTTAGGATATTATGCAAATCGTTCCCCCGGCCCTCGATAGGCTCATCCAGGGATTTTCCACACTCCCCGGCATCGGCAAAAAAACAGCAACCAGGCTGGCTATGCATGTTCTCAGGCGTTCACCGGCAGAGGCCGGCGAGCTGTCTTCCGCCCTTGCCGCCCTGCACGGCTCGATCCAGCTGTGTTCCAGCTGTTTCGCCTTTTCCGAAAATGACCCTTGCGTCATCTGCGGAGATGCGCGCAGAACCGCGGAACTTGTCTGTGTGGTGGAACAGGCGGGTGATCTCATGGCCATTGAGAAAACCGGGATTTTTCGCGGACACTATCATATCCTGCACGGCGTTCTCTCGCCCATAGACGGCATCGGACCCGACGAGATAAAAACACGGGAGCTGATCGCCCGCTCCCGAAACGGGGTGGTCAAGGAGGTGCTCATCGCCACAAGCTCAACCGTTCCAGGAGAAGCAACCGCTTCCTATCTGATCGACAAGCTGCACGATCTTGATGTCAAGGTCACCCGTCTGGCTTATGGCATCCCCATGGGTATGGACATAAAATATGCTGACAGCCACACCCTTTCCCGGGCAATAGAGGGCAGACTTGCCGCCTTCTAGGAGGAGTGAAAAAAGCGCCAAGTATTGTGGTATTATTCTGGTAATATATTTTGGATTTTGCTTGACACCTTCTGCAAATGTTGGTAATTGAATCAGGTTTACACATCAATATGTCACCTGCGCGGCATATTGAAATATCAGGCTCGCAGGCGCGTAGCTCAGTGGGAGAGCGCCACCTTGACGTGGTGGATGTCGGCGGTTCAATCCCGCCCGCGCCTACCAAATAGAAGGCTGAAGGAATGATTTTCGTCAACGGGAATCAACACTTTGGCCTTTGTTTTTATGTGGAAGTACAATTTAAAAATGGCTGAAATTACCGTATCACTACACGATGGAGAAGAACTGAAGGTACCTGAGGCTACCCCTGTCAAGGATGTGCTTGGTCAGCTGATGTCCAATAAACAGAGGAAGCAGGTAGTCGCCGTTTCTATTGAAGGCAATGTCGTTGATCTTCAAACTCCCCTGCAGAAAGATAGTGTAATTACGCCCATTACTAAAGAATCCGCAGAAGGATTGGAAGTTCTGCGTCACAGCACTGCTCATGTCATGGCCAAGGCCGTTCGCGATATATTCGGCGATGATGTCAAGGTTGCCATTGGCCCGGCCATCGAAAACGGCTTCTATTACGACTTCCAGCGCAAAGAGCCATTCAGCCCCGATGATTTTGAGGCGATTGAACAACGAATGTCCGAGATCATCCAGGGCAGAGCGGAATTTGTGCGTAAGCTTGTGCCCTTTGAAGAAGCCAGGGATAAGTTTGCCCGGGAAGACGAAAAATATAAGCTCGAAATAATCGAAGATCTGCGCGGCGAGCAAATTTCCACCTATCAGCTCGACGACTTTACTGATCTGTGCCGCGGTCCACATCTTCCCGACACCACTCCCATTCAGGCGTTTAAGCTCCTCAGGGTTGCAGGCGCCTACTGGAGGGGAGACGAAAAAAAAGATGTACTGCAGAGGATCTACGGCACCGCCTTCTATGACAAAAAGGCGCTGAAAAAATATCTCAATGCCCTCGAAGAGGCCAAGAAACGAGACCACCGTAAGCTGGGCAAGGAGCTGGAACTTTTCACCATCCAGGATCAGATCGGTCCGGGACTCATCCTCTGGCAGCCCAAAGGTTCGCAACTGCGCCGCTTGATTGAGGATTACTGGAAAGACGAGCACTACCGGCATGGCTATGAACTGCTCTACACTCCGCATATAGCCCGTCAGGATCTATGGAAAACCTCGGGACATCTCGATTTCTACGGCGAGAACATGTATTCTCCCATGGCCATTGACGACGTGCAGTACCAGCTTAAGCCGATGAATTGCCCATTCCATATAGGCGTGTACAATTCACGGAAGCGGAGTTATCGTGAGTTCCCCCTGCGCTGGGCCGAGCTCGGCACCGTCTACCGCTATGAGCGGGCCGGAGCCCTTCACGGTCTTCTCCGGGTGCGCGGCTTCACTCAGGACGATGCCCATATTTTCTGCAGGCCGGATCAGCTGGAAGAGGAGATTTTCAATATACTCAACCTCAACCTGCATATTCTCAAAACCTTCGGCTTCAGCGAATATGACATTTATCTTTCCACCAGACCGGAAAAATATGTCGGCAGCGACGACAACTGGGATAAAGCTACGGAAGCGCTGAAACAGGCTCTGGAAAAGAAGGGACTCGCTTATGCCCTTGATCCGGGCGAAGGTGTATTCTACGGTCCCAAAATCGATATCAAAATCAAGGATCAGCTGGGCAGATCCTGGCAGTGCTCCACCATTCAAGTGGACTTCAACCTGCCCGACAGATTCGAGGTAAGCTACATCGGCTCGAATAATGCCGAACATCAACCCATCATGATCCACAGAGCACTGATGGGATCCCTTGAGAGATTCATCGGTGTGCTTATCGAGCACTATGCCGGGGTCTTTCCATTGTGGTTCGCACCGGTGCAGGCACGCATCATGAATATCACCGATGAGCAGATCGACTACTGCGAAGATGTCTTCGAGCAAATGCGGAAAGCAGGCCTGCGCGTCGAAAAAGATTTGCGTAACGAGAAATTGAACTATAAAATCAGAGAAGCACAGGTTGCCAAGGTTCCCTATATGCTCATTATCGGCGATGCGGAAAAAAACGACGGCACTGTCACTGTTCGTCTGCGCGACGGTAAAAACCTGCCTGCCATGCCGGCGACTGATTTTATTGAAAAGATTATAGAGGAGTGCCGGGAAGGTCGCGGTATCTGAGGATTCGCAACTACATTGGCACACTATTCATTAAGTTCGTAGAGAGGAGGTATAGATATTAACAGACGAAGCAAACAAGCTCCGGTCCAGAGGGATGATAAAGCTGTTATCAATGATAAAATTCGCCACGAAAGAGTGCGACTTATAGGCGCGGACGGCGAACAGCTCGGAATCTTCACCTCCAAAGATGCACTGGAGAAAGCTTATGATGAGGGACTTGATCTGGTAGAGGTGTCTGCAAACGCCAGTCCTCCGGTATGCCGGATCATGAACTATGATAAGTTCCGCTACGAACAAAAGAAAAAACAGCAGGAAGCCAAGAAAAAGCAGACGACGGTTGAAACCAAGGAAATCAAGTTTCGGCCCAAAACAGAGGAACACGATCTTAACTTCAAGATCAAAAATATCAGAAAGTTCCTGGCACAAAAAAATAAGGTTAAGATTACCATGCGATTCCGTGGCCGCGAGATTGTCTACTCACAATCCATCGGCATGGAAGCAATGCAGAAAATTGCCGAGGAACTAGAAGACGAAGCAATAATTCTTGCTCCTCCGCGAATGGAAGGACGACAAATGGTTATGTTTGTCGGCCCGAAAACGTCAGCATAGATAAAAAAAGCCGGATTGAAGGTAGTGGCCGGTGCCGTATTGATGTATAAAGGAGTGCAACCATGCCGAAGATGAAGACAAACCGAGGTGCTGCAAAGCGCTTCAAAGCAACCGGTACAGGAAAGATCAAACGTAGCAAAGCCTACACCAGTCACATCCTGACCAAGAAATCAACAAAGCGTAAGCGCGGTCTCAGACAAGGCGATCTGGTCGATGAGTCCAACGTCAAGTCAATCAGGAAGATTCTGCCTTATCTTTAGTCAGCGGTCGATCACAGCCGATTTCGGCTACGGTTTGACCATAAGGTACGGTACCCCTTAAGAAGCGTACCGGATCATTAAAGGAGTTATTTCATGTCACGCGTTACCAGGGGCTTTAAGGCCCGCCGCAGAAGAAACAGAGTATTAAAGCTTGCCAAAGGATTCAGAGGAGGACGCAGCAGACTCTTCAGGACAGCCACCGAGGCTGTTGACCGCGCCCTCGTCTACGCCTACCGGGACAGACGAACTAAAAAACGTGATTTCCGTCGTCTGTGGATCGCACGAATCAACGCCGGTGCCAGGATGAATGGTATAAATTACAGCCAATTCATCGGTGGCCTCAAAAAAGCCGGAATCGAACTGGATCGTAAGGTTCTCGCCAATATGGCGGTACTTGATCCCTCAGCCTTTGCCGAAGTCGTCAAAGTAGCCAAAGCAAAGGCCTGATCCACAACCTTACATTAATGTATTCGTTCATGCCGGTTATGATTGCCATATCGTAACCGGCTTGCTGTTTCTTCGCCTACCAACTTTTCTGAAATATCATGGAGCACGAGCTACAGAGGTTAACAACAGAGGCGCGTGATACCCTCGCCACCCTGCAGGATATCGACCAGCTTGAAGAATTCCGCATCAGATACCTGGGCCGTAAGGGCCATTTCAGTACGATCATGCGCAAACTCGGCACTGTGTCCCAGGATGACAGGCCCCGACTCGGTCAGCTGGCTAATAGCGTTAAAGCGGAAATAGAGACACTATTCAAAGAACGCCAGGAGATTCTCCTGCAAGACAGGAAGACCACTCAAAAAGAAACAACGGAAGATCTCACCCTGCCCGGCAGAAAGCCTGCTCTCGGAAGACTGCACCCGGTTACCCAGATAATGAACGAGGTCTGCGGAGTTTTCGAGAAGATGGGATTTTCCGTGGCCGAAGGGCCCGACGTCGAAACCGACCATTACAATTTCGAAGCCCTCAATATCCCTGCCCATCATCCGGCCAGAGATATGCACGACACCTTCTATATCAGTGATTCCCTGCTCCTGCGCACCCATACATCACCGATGCAGGCTCGCATTATGGAGAACCGGGAACCGCCCCTTCGCGTCATCGCACCGGGCAAGGTCTACCGCTGCGACTCGGACATCACCCATACCCCGATGTTCCACCAGGTTGAGGGATTCCTGGTCGACAAGCAGGTCTCCTTTGCCGATCTCAAGGGTGTCCTCACCGTTTTTACCCAGAAGATGTTCGGCGAGGATCTGGCCCTGCGTTTCCGCCCCAGTTTCTTTCCCTTCACCGAGCCCAGCGCCGAAGTGGATATAGCCTGCGTCATCTGCAAAGGCCAGGGATGCCGGGTATGCAAGCGCACAGGCTGGCTGGAGATCCTCGGCTGCGGCATGATTGATCCGGAGGTCTTCAAAATGGTAGGTTACGACCCCGAGGTCTACAGCGGATTCGCCTTTGGGCTTGGGATCGAGCGCATCGCCATGCTCAAATACGGCATCGACGATATACGACTGTACTACGAAAACGACCTGCGTTTTCTCTCACAGTTTTAATTCCTGCTATCAAGCGAGATTAGATTACTATGAAGTTCACCATTGACTGGTTGAAGAACTATGTGGATTTGGACGGTCTCTTGCCGGAAGAACTGACCGACAAACTTACCATGCTCGGACTCGAAGTTGAAGGGATGACCACTCTTTTTGAAGAATTGGCCGACGTCAAAGTGGCCAGAATCCTGGAAGCCGTGCCCCACCCTAACGCCGACACGCTCCAGCTCTGCAAGGTTGCCGTAGGCGATGAGCAGTATGAAATCGTCTGCGGGGCACCCAATGCCCGTGCAGGGCTGCTCACTCCCGTCGCCCTGTCCGGCACCGTCTTGCCGGGCAATTTCAAGATTAAAAAATCCAAGGTTCGCGGCGTGGTTTCCAACGGCATGCTCTGCTCCGAAAAAGAACTCGGCCTCAGTGAAGAATCCGACGGCATCATGGAACTGCCTGAAAACCTGCAGCACGGCGATAGTTTCATCCATGCCATGGGGCTCTCCGATATTCAGATAGAGGTCGATCTGACGCCCAACAGGGCCGACTGCGCCTCGGTTATCGGCATCGCCCGGGAAGTCGCAGGCTTTCGCGGCACCGCCCTGAAACTGCCACTTGAAAACGGTGCAATCTCCAGGCAGAGCGAGGAGTTTTCGGTGGAAATCGAAGCCCCTGACCTGTGTCCCAGATATGCCGGCCGCCTGATCAGAAATGTCACCATAGGGCCATCTCCCTGGTGGCTGCAGAGAAGGTTGATTTCCATCGGCCTGCGGCCCATAAATAACGTCGTCGATGTCACCAATTTCGTCATGATGGAATACGGCCAGCCGCTCCATGCCTTCGACTTCGATACGCTTGAAGGCGGCAAAATAATCGTCAGAACACCGCGGAGCGATGAACTGAACTTTGTCACCCTCGACGAAAAAGAACGTAAGCTCGACCCGGAAATGCTGATGATTTGCGACGCTAAACATCCTGTTGCCGTGGCTGGTATCATGGGAGGCATGAACTCCGAAGTCAGCGAGACCACAACCAATATCCTACTGGAATCAGCCTGCTTCAATGACATATCGATCAGGAGAACGGCTCGAAAATTGAACCTTGCCTCCGACGCTTCCTATCGCTTCGAGCGCGGGGTTGATCCGGAAGGAACCATCAATGCCATGAATCGCGCAGTTCAACTGCTGCTTGAACTAGCCGGCGGCAGCTGTCCGGAAAGTGAAGGCATAGATGCCTATCCCGGACGTAAACCAGCAAAAACGCTGGCTCTGCATATTCAACGGTGTAACGAACTCAACGGCATCGAGCTTTCCAGAGCCCAAATCGCCTCGATGCTCGAATCTATCGGCATCCATTGCGAGAATCCTGATGAGGAGACCCTGCTGGTTACTCCTCCAAGCTTCAGGGTGGATATAGAGCGCCAAGCCGACCTGGTCGAGGAAGTGGCACGGCTCTACGGTTATGACAGGATTCCGGTATCGCTGCCAACGGTCAATCTGAGCTATCCCGAACAGGACCCCGCCAGACTACTGCGTCTTGAAACCAGCGACATCTTCGCCCGTCTCGGCTTTTCCGAAGCTATCAACTACAGCTTCTCCAGCAGCGATCATCTCGATATGATGAACCTTACCGCAGATGATCCCAGACGCAAACAGGTGGAACTCCTTAATCCCCTGAATGAAGAGCAGTCGGCAATGCGCACCATGCTGATCCCCGGACTTCTTGAAAATGTCGGCAGAAACATCAGATTTCAGAAGACCAGCCTCAAGCTCTTCGAAATCGGCAAGGTATTCACCCCTACGGAAGAGAATCTCCAGCCTGTGGAAAATACCAGATTGGCCGGAGTGCTCAGCGGCAATATATACGGAGAATTTGACCCTCTCTACCATAAGCAACGCAATGTCGATATCTTCGACGCCAAAGGATGCATCGAATATCTTCTGCAGGCCCTTCGTCTCAATACGACCGCCGCCGATAATATAGTTTCTTTTGAAATTCTTCAAGAAAAAGAGCCTTTTGTCGAAAGCGGCCGGCATCTCTCACTGTTTTCTGATAAAAAAGTTATCGGAAGTCTTGGCAAACTCAGCGATGATGTGGTAAAAAGTTTCGGCATCAAGCAGCAAGTGTACTTTTTCGATATCGACTTCGACATCCTCTGTTCACTGACTGCCTTGCCCAAGTCCTTTTCCCCACTGCCGGTTTATCCTTCGGTCAAGCGTGATATCGCGCTGGTGGTTGCAGACAATGTCTCCGCCGGAGAACTCCTGCAAAGTGTACGCGAGAGCAGGGAAAAGCTCATTGAGCATAGTGAAATTTTTGATATTTTCAAGGGTGGCAAAATACCTGAAGGGTATAAGAGCGTAGCGCTCTCTATCACCTACCGCTCACCCAGTAAGACTTTAACTGAAAAAAATGTGGAAAAAGCCCATTCAAAGATCGTGAAAACACTCACCGATACCTTTGGCGGCCAATTCCGTGAGGCATAGCATGGACAAAAATAATCTTACCAGAAAAGAACTGGCCGAGGCCGTTGCCGGCCAGCTAGGCTACCCGCGCTCCACCTGCGCAGATATTGTTGACTCCCTCTTTGACAGCATGAAATCCTCTCTGACCGGCGGTGAACCCATCAAAATCGTGCATTTCGGCACATTCACCCTGCGCGATAAAAACCCCCGCAACGGCAGAAACCCGCGAACCGGCGAATCTATCTTGATTAAAAAGAGAAAGATGGTAAGCTTTAAGCCAAGCAAGAAACTGAGAGAGCAGATAAACGATTAAAACCACATCATTATAGGATGGGCTTCAATATTCCCGATAAACTCTATTATAAAATCGGTGAAGTTAGTAAGCTGGCCGAAGTGGCGCCGCATGTCATTCGATACTGGGAAACGGAGTTCAGGCAGATCACTCCGAAGCGGGCCAACTCCAATCAGCGGCTCTACCGAAGGGAAGATGTCGAACTCATCCTCAAGATTAAAACCCTGCTGCACACCAAAGGCTATACAATCGCCGGCGCCCGCAAATATTTAAAATCCGGCGAGAAAGTTACGACGCATGCACCACAACCAGCCCCGGATGACGCAAACCGGAAATTAGGCAGGATAAAATCAGAGCTTCTTCTGTTATACAAACAACTTGAACAAAAAAAGTGAGCAACTGTATAGGCAATCTCTACAAACAGTTGACACACTACCAAGCTTCTGTTAGATAAGCAGCAGAGTAAATAGGTCGGGATGTAGCGCAGTCTGGTAGCGCACCTGAATGGGGTTCAGGGGGCCGGAGGTTCAAATCCTCTCATCCCGACCAGCAATTTCAAGCACTTACAGTTCAAATACTGTAGGTGCTTTTTTGTTTTTGCACCCCTTTTGCACCCATTTATTACAATATCTCTATTTTGGGTGTAGCGCGTCGCGTAAAATCAGAATTTTTTGCAAATGAGCGGAGAATTTTCTTTTAGTTATGTAGCGCGAGTGAGCACAAAACTATTATTTCTTCAGCGAGCTGATTATATTCTCACAACTAGAAATTAGATATCGATTATGTTGAATCATCGACTCTAATACCTCATATCGCCCTTGACCCTGGAATCTCATATTATTTGGAACTTCTTGGTTTAACCAAGACATCATCTCTTTGAGCAATTCGTAATCACTAATCAGTTTGATGATATTGACTGCCACCTCACTTTCAAACAGACCAATCTTTTCTAAGGAAGAGTTGATAAAAATCAAATCGGCCCCTCTGCTTATATAGATTGTGCCAAGTCCTCTTTTCCCATGATCTAGAGCGGCCTGTATGATGTGGCCGCATTGTTTATTGGCATATTCCAACTCTGCCTTTAAGTTATCAAGCTCTGCAACAATTCCTGTCCTGATGATTAGTTTTTGGTTTTTGTCGTCTCTTTGCTTTAACGCAACCATTCCCGAGAAACTTATCATCCCACCAACAACTGCACCCGCTAGAGCCGCCACCAAGTTAGAATCCATAATTAAGTCTCCAGTCTCAATAAGAAATATTTCTGTGAACTATTAGCAGGTTAAAGAATAATTTAAAATCAGTAATTCTGTTTTTACTTTTCATTTGTGCTAACGTTTGGACTCAATGAATATCTCAAAGACACTGTAGCGCGCGCCGCGAAGTTCATTGTGGCTTAAAAAAATGTAGCGCGGCGCGAGGTTGGGAACCAATTCACGCAAACCATTTTCGCATCAATTAATCGCTTGCTTCGCCTTTTCAAATAGCGGTGCCACTTTGAGGAAGGTTTCAACCAAAATTGGATCAAAATGCCTTCCCGATTCCTGCTCGATATAGTCCACAGCCTGATCATGCGGCCATGCTTTCTTGTAGACTCTATCTGAGGTGACCGCATCGTACACATCACATAGAGCAACAATTCTTGCGGATAGAGGAATTTCCTCACCAGCCAATCCGTGAGGGTACCCGCTCCCATCCCACTTCTCATGGTGACTTTCTGCAATGCTCTGGGCAAGCGTAAGATAGCTTTGTTTTCCAACTCTTTTCCTGAATTGATTGTCGGCCGCAAGTAATATCTCTGATCCCAATATCGTATGCCTTTTAATGGTTTCAAATTCTTCCTCAGTCAGGCGGCCGGGTTTGATTAAGATGGCGTCTGGAACGGCAATTTTTCCTATGTCATGAAGGACGGACGCGTTCATTAAATCTTCGATATATCCGTCTTGACACATGATATATCGGCCATAACGGGATTCTTTCAAAGATTCAGTGAGGATTTCTATGAAGGCCCGTATACGCAATAAATGCTCAGCTGTCTCAGCATCCCTATATTCAGCCAGTGAGGCCAGTGCCTCGATTGCGACAGTTTGTGTCATCTTCAACTCGAATCGCTTCTCTTTCATGATTTTTATATCAAGAAAAATAAGAAGACAGCCTAGGCTCACCATGAAGGCAACTTCGATTAGTGTGTGAATAATATCTTCAGTGGTCGCAAAAGGTAAGTGATGGTGGGAGAAGATACCAAAAATCAATTCTCTAAGAATTGGTGCAAAAACGAGAACAGAAAGAAGCAGAAGATATTTGAAGTGTCGTTTCTTTAAATATGTTGAGGCAACAGGCCATAAAGTCCTTCGCATGAATTGTCCCTGGGATACTCCCAGGATTTCGCCATCATTCAATTTTTTACTCCATTTCATTCATTTGATATAAGCAGTTCGTTTCTGAGCTTGCTTCTCGTTTTTCCCTTTGGGCTAATTGAATACTTCAATTGAACGTTCTCAATTTTAAATTTTTTAAAAAGAGACTTTATCTCAACCTTATCGTTAATTGTCATTAAAAATTTACCTTTTATATTTTTCAAGACGTGATAAAGGTCATGAAAATCCTGCTCGGTGAAGTCATGCCTATAACCAGGTATATTCCAGTACGGAGGATCCAAGAAAAACAGCGTATGCTCCCGGTCATATCTGGGGATGAGATCGCGGAAGTCCTTGCATTCGATGATCACCTGGGCCAGGCGCTGCCATGACTGCTCCAGGATGGTTTCCAGGGTAAAGAGATTGAGCCTTGGCTTGCCGGTGGTGGCAGTGCCGAAGGTCTGGCCGGTTATATGGCCGCCGAAGGCTGTTTTCTGAGATATAGATATCTCGCTGCGCGTTGAATATCCGTGAGCGTATCGGCGTTGACTTCCTTCTCCCGCTCAAACTCCGCTCTTGATACCAATGAATATTTGAACTGCCTATAAAGCTCTTCAGGATGGTTTTTAACCGTCCTATATAAAGTCACCAAGTCCCGATCGAGATCGTTGAGCACCTCGACCTTTGATGGCTCTTTGGCAAAGAAGACGGAGGCACCGCCTGCAAACACTTCGACATAGCAGGTATGCTCCGGAAACTTCGAGATGATGGTTTTAGCGAGTCGTGATTTTCCTCCGAAATATGGTACTAATGCTCCCATTTTATTCCTTTCTTTTTATCAGGCCATCTGCTAGATTCGCTCCCCGTGCTACCACAGCATCGGGACCGAAGCAGGTGTACCTGTGGACTACCTTCCGTGTTCGCGCACGGTTGGCTGGTTCGGGGATGTTGGTCGCATCCCCGGTCCCGTCCTACCTCCAAACAGCGTCCTTGCCCTCATCCTCCTCGATCGATTCCCGGCAGTGATTTCTGTCAAAGCCATGCAACACCCGGCAAAGCAGCTTCCAGAGACCTCCTTTCCCGGCGCGTACCTCCTTTCCGGCTCGTGAGGATATGGTCTCATCCGGATCGCCGCCGATCGCCGCATTAGCCAGCTGATCAACACCTATGAGGATATTTTTGATATACTGCTTCAGCATCATTCAACCGAGTCCCAGGTGATGGCTTTGATCTGCACTTCGGTCGTCGCCTGATCGATGGCGGCTTCCTTGGCCCATTTGCGCTGATAGAGGGTCAAACCATGTTCCTGAATCTCGTTAATGATGATCTGCAGATCAGCTACGCTTACCTCAGCAAAATCGTTGTTGTGCAGGCGGATGGACGTCCCCGCCAGGCTCTTGCGAGTGCAGTAATCCAGCAGTTCCTGGAAGTTGTCTTTATCCTCTCGCTTGCAATCGACCTTTATACCAAGTGATGTTGTCAAACCGGACTTGGGCGCTATCACAAATGCCTGTTTGATCTCATTGACTTTATCCTGTTTACGCTCCAAAAGGGTTTTCCACTGATCCGGCTCGTTCCCGCCTTCCCGCCAGTCTAGGAACTCTTCCCAGCCTGTACCATTTTCAATAACATATGTTCCCGGATACCTTATAACAGCTGTCCGCTCTTCGTTGGCCCATTTATATCCAATCATATTAACTCCATCAAATTTCAGAATTCGCTTTCCAGTAGAAAATAATGCCATCAATATTTGAGGCGGCTCCATGGAGAACGCTGAAGTTTTTATCTGTTTGGTTCCTCACTCCGTGGGATGGAGTAATATTGTGAGTTTGTGATGTATTTCTTGTTTCCGTAATTCTGTTGATGTTTCCATCAAAGTCGGAAAGTGTTACCTCCGGGGCTCTTATCTTCCGTTTGTTAAAGACCACATGTTGCCGTATAAACCTTGTGGTATCTACGCCGAATTCTTGCCAAGAATATCCTTCTTCATAATACAGAGTGCATATATCTCTTGTCTCCTGCTCATAGGGCCGTCTGCATGGCAGTTCCTTTTCCCCCGCATGGATTTTTATTTCCGCAAGATCAAAAATGCCCGACTGCTGGCCAAGCCCATTAGTCCTGGAATCGAAGTCAGAGCCTGCATCGAACCAAAACGTTATCTGATTGTATGACTGATTACCTATTGTCTTGCCGCTTACAGAGGGAAAATCGATGAAGACAACTCGTTTATCCCAGGCTACCGGCAATTCGACGAGCTGAGCCGAGATTCCTTCAACAGCAACACTTCCACCGCTGCCGAAGTTCTGCATGCCTTCAACGGCGATATTTTTCACAGCATCTGCAGCGCTATGAAAGACAACAGCGACCCGCTTTCCGGAGTATTTAGTGACATCAAGCACCCGGTGCACCTTACGTACATAATTGGCTACTCCAGCAACCGAGGTGACAACGGTCCGTGAAAAGTATTTAGGATTGCCGGGTACTGATATCTGGCCAGGTGTGAATACCTGCCTGCTGTGTTCTTTGGTGGATCCTGAATGCTCGTTTGAAAAACGGCTGTCGCTCCCATAGCCTGAGCTGGTCTGAACCGTGTCATAATCCCAGATATCAAACGTCCCATTAATACAGTCATTCTCCACGACACCCTCAACCGGTTGAGCCAGAGGCCGCAGATCTGCGATCCTAAGAACCCCCGCATTATCAGAATCAATCAATGCCAAAGGCAAATAATCACCGGTAGGCGGAACATTCGACACCTGCAGCTGCGGTGTATCATCTATATAGATCCAGTTGAGCTGCTCTTCTCCAGGCAGAGCAGCACTCAGCCCCAGTGTATCCTCGGGAAGCGAGAAGTAATCTCCCGCAAACCGTCCGGTAACCGCCGACACATCGACAAGCAATCCACCGGCGTCGGCTACGACTCCACCAGCCTCAATGCGATTGGTCGACATAAGGGCGGCCAGGGCAACCTCATTGATGTACTCGTTGGCATGCCCCTCATCGTCCCAATTGGGATCACCGGGACCAATAATTCTCTTCTTCAGTTTTTCTGTATAGCTGTTCGCCATGATATACCTCTATGAAGATATGGTCAGGACCCAGGTCAATACCATGGATTCACCTGTCTCTTTATTCTTCACCGGGTAAACGGAGCGGCACAGCATCTGCCCGGCCGATGGTGAATTAAATATGGCCGCTTCGGTAAGCGCCCCGGTGCCGTCTCCGGCCGCCCAGGTGCAGGTATAGGTAATTTTATTGGCATCGGAGTCTGTCCCCTGGACAACGGAATCCAGCTCGTTACGGTCAAGCTCCGTCTGCAGGGCCGTATCACTTGCCAGGGCTGCGGTGGTACCGGTGCCGACAGCCATATGCGACATGGCCGCCTGAGTCCTGCCGGAGAGCTGATCGGCGATATGATTTTTACCGGCAGTGGTAACCAGGTTGGGATGCCAGCCGCCATCCCGGACCGCCCCGGTTGCCTCATCGACGAAGAGAAAATGCACCCGTCCGATCGGCTTGACGCTGCCGCCCAGGGCGGTAAAATACTCCTTCAAATTCGTCCAGGAAGAGCAGACCAGCAGCACCGCACTGCAGAAGAAAAAAACAGCTGCACGGCATCTGTTGAATATGGATTTAACCTTCATTTCGAAATGTACCCCCTATCTGTTAATAATGATGGCTCAGGCGAAAACGCCAGAAAAACCCGACCGCATTTCGGGCAGGCAGAATCATGCGGTACGGAAGCACCGGCCAGAGGCACCAGGTTATCCAGCCCGGTACCGCCGTTTTCCTTCTTCATATAAAAAACATGCTCCCTGCACGCCGTGCAGAGCACCTTGACCGCAGGCTGTTTGGTAATGTTCAGGACATCCGTTGGAAATATCCGATTCAAAAGCGACATAGCCTCTCCTTAAATGCCATACGGCGTCCGGCCATAGCCGCTGCCGATGCTGCAGCCGTAGCCGCTGCTCATATAGAGATCGTCCGTTACCGTCACCTCGGCCAGCTGCAGGGCGCTTAAAGCCATGAGCAGCTGCTCGAAGATTATCGCCCGGTCCGGATTCTTCTGTTTAAATTCGACCACGCCGCCATAGGGAGCAACGCCATACCCTCCGGAACCGTAACCGTAGCCGCTCCAGAACTCCTTAGCTTCCTCGATAATGATCGTATCCTGCAGCAACATGTCCATATCAAACAACGGCGGCTTATCGGAGACAGTGGCACTATCGGCCAGCTGCTTCTTGATATCCATCAGAGTCTGCAGTGTATCGGACAAGGCCACCTGATCAGCCCTGGTGACATTGAGCCGGACAAACAATTCCTCCAAGGCCTGCATCGCCTCTTCAAAGGTATGAGATTCAAAAAACAAGAATGTAATGGTATCCAGCACGGAGACGGCATCAGCCAGATTGTAGCGCTTGACGATGTAATAGAGGTTCTCCGCCACAATACGCAGCAGGTTGATCTGGCCGCGCTTGCCCGAGCCGAATACCCGGTTCACCGAGCGCACCAGCATCGGTACCTTCTGCATGCGGTTGAACAGACTGCTTACATGCAGGGCATCTTCTTTTTCCAGCTCGAAAAGATCAAGATAGGCGTTGAAAGTATAAAAAGAAGAGGGCTGAGCCAGCTCCTCGAGGAGATATTCGGCAACAGATGCAGCCATGGCCTCCGAGCCGATCAGATCAAAGTTCCATTCTCCTTCCAGCAGACCAAAACGCTGAATCGAAGAGGCTCTTTCCCGCATCACCGAACCATGAAAACCCGATGAGTCATAATCGCCGGAGAGCCAGTCCTTTTTATAGTAAAGCTGAATGCGGTTAGCCAGATCACGCACCGGCTGCCGGACAACCTCGATCGATTTAAACTCCAGATCATCCTGGGTCAGCTCCTTAACAGGTGCAGCATCCACACCCTTTTTAAAAGCCAGTTTAAAACGCCCGTGGTTGGAAAAGAGCCGCGACCTGGTTTGATAACAGATCTTCTTGATTGCCTCGCGGATGCTCAGTTCCGCATCCAGCATACCATCCAGGCGGTAGGCCCCGGCGGCATAAAGAGCAGCGGTCTCATCAAAGCTTGCCGCATCAAGAGCAGATGGCGCCACACCGCCCTTATCCTCAAGCAGCTGCCGGATAGCCCGATCCGGCAGCGCCCGTGTCGCAGGCCCTACAACCTCGGCCGTCACTTTGTTGGAAAAGACCGTTTCCTTCGGCGCAAATTCAATATGAAAATAGGCATGCTGGATCTGGACTTCCTTGGCCTCACCCGAGTCCGCATTAACATAGATCAGGCGTATTTCCCGCCCGGTAAACCAGCTCCAGCTGAAGTTGACATGATCGGTTATATCGACAATATCGGTGATGGATCGGGTGGCGTTGTCCTGGCTATAGATATTCAGCGGGCGGTTTCCGGTGATCAGGCTATTGACATCATCGTCCGCCTTGATGGCGTTGCCGTACTTGTCGACACTCTGATCGTATACATCACCGGCAGCTGTACGGTCGGTATACACCACGGCCGCTTTAGGATTAATTTCCTGCGTGGCGTGCCAGACCAAATTGCACGAACTGAGCTTGAATTTATATTTGGAATACCCCGTCTCATAAGACCGAGCGTAGCGGATATATCCATAGCCGACGCTTCCTGAACCGCTGCCCAGATATATTTTCGTCGTACCCGCCGAAGTCGGCATCGAAAATGTGCGCCATGCCCCGTTTATATACATGCGGAAGGAAAGCTCCGGCGGGTCATAACTTGCAACATAATAATCCAGGGTATATTCCAACCATACCCCGTTATTATTCGGATAGTTCGGAAAGGTCACCTTATCCGACTGATAACTACTGCCCTCGATCCA
Source organism: Desulfopila inferna (assembly GCF_016919005.1). Classification (NCBI taxonomy): domain Bacteria; kingdom Pseudomonadati; phylum Thermodesulfobacteriota; class Desulfobulbia; order Desulfobulbales; family Desulfocapsaceae; genus Desulfopila; species Desulfopila inferna. The sequence continues at coordinate 229,740 of NZ_JAFFQE010000007.1, read as the reverse complement.
TTGCCCCAGCGGGAAGCTGCCGATACCCGTGGAAATCTCATTAACATTATTGCTCAGGGCATGATCATGATCGGGTGAGTTACTGTCAAAATCAGGATCCGAGTAATAATGCCCATGGTCATACCCTTTCTTATGGCTATGCGGATGATCGATATCCACATCCGCCTCAAGATCTACATAATCCTCCGGATTCGGTCGGGAGAGCCTGCGCACATTGCCGATGCCCGATACCCATACCTGCACGTAGTCCGATTTAAAGACACCGCTGGCCCAATGCACAATAGAGAGATAGGCCTTCATGATCGGCCCGCGATCGGGATTGACGGTCTCCTGGCGCAGGGCCAGGATGTTGGCACCCTCTTTTATGGTCGCGGCCGTCGCCACCTTGTCATTATCGAAGGCGTAGGCGGGATGCAGCGCCGTGTTGTTATCCGGCACATGGTCAAACTGCATCTCCAGAAAACGGGTGGCCTTGGAGAAGCGCTCCACATAGGGCGCCGTCTTAAAAACCACCCTGGCCGGATCGAGTTCAGGATGCACCGTATATATTGAAGACGGTGGCTCAATGCCTTCGATCTTCACGTTTTTGATGGACTCAACCGGCCCCTCGCAGAAGATAAAGGTATGATCGGTGATATGCTCAACCACCTCCGAATTATGCAGATGCTGATCCTTTTCCGAACTCCAGCCGCGCTGCACCACCACCAGGCTGTTGGCGGAAAAACCATTGTAGCGGATCAGCTCCTCGTCTATCTGCACCGTGCCGGAGCTGTGCAGGCCGCTCTCGCTTAGTTCTTCCTGCACCGGCAGCAACATGGTGGTACTCAGCACCGAGCCTTTCAGCGTCAGCTTCACCGGCGCTCGGGCATACAGAGACGGCACCGGGCCGGGAGCGCCCAGCAGCAGCGGAATGCCCTTGCCGATATCGCCATCCAGCGCATACGGCCAGTCCGCTTTTGTCAGTTTGCGGCCGAGCGGCCGGTTCAGCCTGATTGGCAAACCGACCAGGTCGAGTGTCAGCAGCCGGTTGTTTTCGTCAAACTCAATAGGGTCCTGGACCAAAAAAGTATCGATCAGCGCCTTGTCATCCTCGCTCAAGCCCACGAACCACTGGTAGAGATCAACCTCGATATTCTCGGGATGTTCGGCCAGAAAATAATCGGAGAAGGGCGCCTCTCCACCATTCCATAACGAAATGGAGACCTGGCGGATCTCGGCACTCTCTCCGGCCCTGTCATCACCGGCAGTATCCTGCAGCTCCCCCCAGTCCTCCACCAGGGGCAGATAGGTATTCGATAGTCCCTGGGCAGGCCCCAAAGGCTGATCGGAGACAAAGACATCGCCAGCCCCAGGGAAGTGAAACACCAAGAGCTGCCTCGGCCGCCGAAAGCGTTTGATCTTCTCAAGATTAAAATTATAAGAGAGATCAGACCTCATCCAACCACCTCAAGCTCAAGCTCCCCGGCATAGCGCTGGTAGGAGGTCTCGGAAAAATCGGCGGGATTGCTGCGCATGATCACCAGCATCGACTCGCCTGTCTCATCATAAAAGGTAAACTCCAGCCCGGCCCCATAGACGATATTGTCATACCAGTCGCACAGCGCCAGCCAGTCTGCCACCGGCAGATTCTTAAAACGCAGGATACGGCTGCGGATGGTGATGCCCAGATCCTCGGTCCTGGTGGAACCGCCCGCCGATCTGCTCACCGCCTGCAGCCGCTCGGCCGGTTTGTTCACCGGATACCGGATCCCCTTGGAAAACTGGAGCTGCTGCGCCCCTAAAACAAAACGTGGTTTCATGACCGATCCTTTATCCTGCTCTGCTCACTGCTGATATCAACAACATCCTGCCTGCTCATCTTGCCATTAAAGTTGTTATTGATGACGGTTGCGCCGCTCTGCCTCTGGCTGTCCTCATACACTTCTTTAGCGCTCTTGTTGGGATCGGTATTGACATATGGCGTCGATGATTGCGCCGCCTGGGCGCTGCTGCTCACCGCCTGCAGCTGGCGCAATTTGGCAATGATGGAATCGACCTGGCTGGTAATGCCGGAGCCATCCAGACTGGCGCTGATGCCGATATGGGAGCCGTCCAGAGTTTGAATTTCGATGCCGAGTTCCTGCAGCTGATTCAAGCCTGCCGTGGTAGTGGCAAAGAGCTCGTCAACCAGGGTGGAAGACTGCACCTGTAGATTATCCATGGCGATGCCCGCCATCTCTTCACCCTCCGTCCAGGCCTTCTCGGAGAGCTTGCCCAATTCACCATACAGCCAGTTCTCAATCGCCAGCACATCGCCGCCAGCCTTCTGCCACCGGGCTGCCTTCTCCACCAGGCTGCTGGCCTGCTGGTTGTAGTAGGCCTCGGCACCGATCCCGGCCTCCTCATACATCTGCCGTTCGGCAGCGGCCTGCTCTTCGGCCTCTTTTTGCTGTTGCTTGAGAAGATCCGTCTGTTTCTGCTGGATACCGGCAATCTCAGCCATCTCGTTTTTTTGAGAGCGCAGATTTTCAAGCACCTTTTCAGACTGAGGTTCACCGTCTTTCCACAGCCCGATCATAGTCTCCCAGGTCTCCTTCATATGCTCCATGCCGAGATCGGCAGCCGCCTCGGAATTGTCGCCGATGGCCTTGGCTTTTTCGGCCAGTCCTTCAAAAAGACCGCCGATCAGGGGAATATTGCCCGCCAAATCAAGCGATCTGCTTTGCCAGTTTGCCAGAGAGGCAACGCCACGATTAAACGTCGCTCCGATCCCGGTGAAAACGGTTTCGACAATCATGCCGGTAGAAAGAGTGATATTGCCGACAACAAGCAGTGCATCATTCCACCTGGCCTTGTAACGCTCCAGCTTATCCGCCGCCGTATCCTGCTGGTCGCCAAGTTTCTCGGTCAGTTCCTTCCCGGCTTTCAAGGTGGCATTCATAAAAGCCTGCTTACGTTCCAGATCCGTCAGCTGCGTGGCCGTCTTATTGATGCTTTGGGCATATTCCTCATTGGCCTTTTCTACATCCAGAATGATGCCCAGGTTATCCAGGATCATCTTGGACTGCCGTCCGACAGCCAGAGAGATATCTTCAAACGCCTTGACAGTGGTCTGCCCGGTCATTTTCGCGGTTGCGCGTGCCACCTTCATCAGCTCGGTCACCTTATCCGGAGCAATGCCCATCATCATGGCGGTACCGGCATTGCGTATCAGGGTCATGGTGTCGATGGTATGGCCGCTGGCCTCTTTCAATGCATCGATAATCTTTTTTGAGTTGACGCCATAAGATGCAGCCAGCGATTCAAAAGAGCGCTGTTCCTGCCTGGCCTTAGCTGCGGAGTTGGAAAGATTCCAGGCCTGGGCCATGGCCATAATACCCGCGACTATGCCAACCCAGGCGCCCCTAACCTGCTCCCAGGCGGACTGGATACGACCGGCCGCGCGGGTACCCGCCTGCTCAGTCTTATGAAAGGCCTCTTGAGTGTCCTGGGAAAACTGCTTTACCCTCAGCGTCCCCTTGTCGTCGACATACAGCTCTATGGCTACTCTGGCTTTGCTGTTTGGCATTGTTTCTCGCTGGCGTCTTTTCTCATCAAACGGTGCAGGGCGATAACGCACCGTCGGTATTTGCGGTAGTGAAAGGAGGGAATTGCAACATCCTTTAATGCCTGGTTAATGGCATCATGATCAAGCTCACCCCAGATGCAGGCCCGGTCATATAGCTGCAGGGCAAGATTGACCTCCTCATCCCATCTCTTCACCGGACAGTCTTCACAATCCGGCTCGATCTCGTCTTCTATAAAATTCGTTCCGCACTGGCGGCAGTTCACCCCTGGATAATCCAGGCTGAACCTCACCGCTTCCAGAACTTTTTTTCCAGCTGCTCCTCCCGTTCACGGTTGAGCAGCTCGATATTGAGGCTGACATTCTGCAGCCAGGTCTTAAAAAGAGGCGACCAGGTGATGAGGATCCGCCGCGCCTCCGCATCAAAGGCAATCTCTCCCTCAGCCTTTCGCAGCTTCTTAAAATCGCTAATCAACACCAGCCGCCGCAACTCTTTCACGGTCAATCCCTGCCAGCCGCACACCACATAGGCCCCGAAGAGCTGCAGATATTTCTCCTGGTTGAGCACCATCGTCTTTTTCATAAGGGCTTCATCCCATACCGGCTCGGTGGCTTCCTGGACAAACTCCTGATGCCTGTTGCCCAGCGGCCTAATATTCACCTTAAAGGTTGCCGAGCCGGGGAAGGCCACCAGCACCGGCGGCTGTTCTTCCCGCGTATCAACCAGGTATGTCAGAGTAAGCTTTTCCATAGTTATTTAAGCCAGCGGATCCGTGGTCCTGGTGTTGGTTGTCTCGATACGCAGCGGTGCAACCAGCCCGGTCATCCCGGCAGGTGCAACGTCCGCTCCGATCGCCCGTAGGTTCATGGAATAAGGGATCTTGCCGGGACCGGACACCGGCGCCTCCGGATTATCGATCTTCAGATTGGAAAAGAGGATCCGAAAAGAATATTTATGGGCCCCTTCGATGGTCTTACCGGTAAAGGTGATATCCATTTTCTTGCTCACCGTGTTCTTCCAGTCATCGAAATAGATGTCATTCTCGCTGTTGTACCTGGGAAATTTCAGCGCCAGCGAACAGGCGGGAAATCCATTGTCAGCAGGTTCGTCCACTCCCTCCTGACCCGCCACGAAATCGGAGTCCATCGGCCGGGTAAAAGTCAGCTCAAACGAAGATGGATGAAGTTTATCGGTATCGAGAAGCTCTCCGGCAGCCTGATCGTTCATCCTGAACACGGTATCCTTGTTCATGATGATGCGGTTTTTCTTCAGCGCCGTAACCTGCGCCATGGAAGCGGCCGTATTGGTCGCCGAAGCCCGGTCCAGGGTATCGCAGATGGCGTCAAAGCTGATCTTTACCGGCTTGTTCATCTCGCCGGAAAGCTTAAATCCATGCAGCTTGACCGCCGGATATTCCCAAACCTTGTCGGTCAGCTTCTTCTGGGCCAGGGTGGCAAACATGCCGTCGATCTTCGAGGCCAGGTCATAGGTGTTGCTATAGGCGGTAGTGAGCTCCAATTGGGTCGGCGCCCCCGATATTCCCATAATCAATGCCAGCCACAGATCAAAGCCTTCATAGCGCATATAAGCCTCGATATTGCCGGAGACATTCTCCACACCGGCATCCGCCTCGGTTATCCATTGCTGCCCGGCCGATTCGTCAAGCTCCAGATCCATGCCCACCTTGATATTGTCGGCAAGTATCAGCACGCCTTCCCCGACAGCGACGGCCACCGGTGTATGCCAGCTATCAGCTTTGGCCAGGCCGCATATGGTCTCCCGTCCGGTAATTTCTTTTGTCATGATTTATGTCCTTTGCTTAGCTGTATCGTTCAAATTTCATCACCACCGGCAGCATGACGATGTCGAGATTATCCGTTGACAATATTTCCGACTCCCCCACGGAAACCGGCAGGGCCAGATCTATTCCCGCAGGCAGGGTATCCACCAGCAGCGCGATCACATCCTTGGCCATATCGAGCACACCAATCGAGCCGGTCGAATCATCTCCCATGATGGAGGCCTCGCTTTTGGCCAGCTTCACCTGCAGGGAGAAAGAAAGCTGCAGCGACTCATCGCCCTGATCGCCTGACTCAAAAGCAAAATTGATGCCGCCGTCCTTTATACCAATAGCCGGATAGCTCCCGGAATTCCTAATCAGCCGCAGATCCTCGGTCACAAAAACATCCCGGTCCTTTATGTAGCCGATGCCGGTGCGGATGGTGGCCCTGGTGGATTCGATTAGCTGCTTCATTGCTTTAATAACCCTTTAAACTGTCGCGGGAGAAGATGCGCTCACTGCTGATCACCTGGGCTTCATCGCCAGCCACCGGAGTGGAGGCGCCCAGGCTTATCTCACCGGCCACCACTTTCTCCAAAAAGGAAATATGGTTGTCATACTTCTTCTGCCAGTGCTCCGGAGGGCCGTTGCGCCGGGAATACAGATTGACAATGGCAATGTCCGCCGCCACATGGGTGAGGATTTGCACGCCTTCCACCAGGGGCAGCGAGTATTTTGCCGCCAGATAACTGTCAATCTCCACATCGGCCGCTTCCAGCGCCGCATCGATCACACTATTGACAACACTGCCGGTATCGGCATCATCGCTAAGCTGGATCAGGGTCTCCTCATCCAGCTTGTTTTTCAGATCTGCCAGGGTGGCGTAGCTCATTTCTTGCCTTCCAGGTAGATTTCATAGGCGGTATCTCGATCGGCTGCAGAGATATCCTTCAGGCCGGATATCTCCTCCAGCGCATCTATCTGCGGCACTCCGCTTTTGGTCCAGTGCTTGGCGTTTTCCTTGTCCTGGTCAAGCTGCAGAATTGCCCGGACAAGCTGCGTCGAGATGGATAGGGCCGGGTATCCTGTACCGCCGGTTGCCTTCGGTTGCTCAGGAGATTTATTCTCTGGTTCACTTTCACTTTCTGCTGTACCGCCTTCAATCAAATCAACGACCAGCATATTCTCGGCCAGCAGCGCCTCCACTTGTTTTTCACTGAAAAAATCATCCGCATACTCACGCGGCTCCACCGTATGCGCCATGCCCGCCCGGCGAAAGCCGTTTTTCAAACTGCGTATTCTGATCATGATGTCCTCTCTTTCGTTTGTGTTAAAAGAAGCAGGCTAAAAGCCTGCCCCTTCAAAGATGATGGCCTGTTATCCCTGGCCGGTGGAGCCGTAGCAGAGCTGCCAGAAACCATAGCCGCCAGCGGCCCTTGCCTCTGCCCCGAAGAGAAACTTCTTCCGCTTAAAGACATCGTCCGCCTGCGGATCGGTCATAGAGACAAAGACCGGCTTCTTGCGCTCCTGATAGATAAACGGCTTGACCGGCTTGGAGGTATCGAGCAGGAACCAGGCGGTATCGGAGGTTATGTCGCTGTTCACCACGACCTCGCAGGCTCCTTTATACAGGTTCGGCTTACCGTCCTCGAGGCGATCGGTGGTCATAAGCGTTTTGGCGACATCCTCCAGGGCGGGTCCGACCATCAGTACATTGGGATTGACCTTGAGGGAGCGTCCCTCATCATCCTTGAACTTGCGCATGGCGGTCCTGGCCGCGCCGAACGATGCCATGGCCGCTGCCTGGGTGGCAATGGAGAGAGCGACCACTCCCTTGTTGGAGACACTTATCTCCCCACCGTTACCGTCACCAACCGGATGATCGGTATCGCAGAAGAACTGGCCGTCATAGCAGAGATTGGTGAAAGCACCGTTTACCACTTCACCGATGATCTCATCCGGCAGCATCTTGGAAGACTCACCGGCCGCCTGGGCCTGCGGTGCATAGATGCCGAGGCGGTCATCCTCGATATGGTTGCGGTCGACCTCGACAGTGGCCTCCCAGTCCTCGTTGACAATGGTGTACTTAAAGGCCTTCAGCTTGGCGATGAACTTCTCGCCGATCCAACGCCGCATCTTGGGAAACTTGGCCAGCCAGGCATAATCCTCCTCACCCGTGGTGGAAGGAACGTGCATGGCAATCTTTTGGTACATCGGCTCCGCTGAGGCAAAGGCCTTGTTGAACAAGGTATTGAGCCCAATGAAAGCCGCCGCGATGGTCGATTTATTTACAAGCATTTTCTAGCTCCTTTCTTGAATAGAAAAATTAAAGAGTCTACTGATCAATCAGCTGATTTCGACAAGCACGCCACGGCTGGAAACAGCCAAACACTTTCCGGCGACGATATTGTTCACGCCTCCGGAGCTGGAGACCGTCTCATCGTCTTCCACATACACATCCGTCTGCAGATGGGCGATGGTGACCGGGTTGCCGGAAGAGTTCTTCAGCCAGAAGGATTTTTTCCTCCGGGTCAGCACATTCTTGGCGCCATTTGCCCCAGCCGTGTTATCTACCTGCTCTTCCGATATGCCCACCACCTTCAGCCCGGCCGCATCGGCAGCGGGCAGGGCATAACCGGCAGCGTTCACAGCGGTCAAGCCGCCGCCGAATATTTTCGTACTTGCGGCAACACCGGATGAGAGCAGCTCGCTGTCCTGATGGCCTGTCATTCTGTCTTCTGTTAAAGGCATTTCATCTCTCCTTCATTGATATTAAAAAACTGCTTCGCTCAAATGTCTGGCAGAGACCGGCCTCTACTTCAAGCCGCCGTACTGCTTCAGATCCTCTTCACTCACATCCATCAGCTTGGCCACCTTGAGCACATCGCCGGTCAGCTCGGCCGTGGTTTGCTCCTGACCGCTCTCCGGCAGTTTATCCACGGGGATGACAACCGGCGCCTTGGCCACGAAGGTCTTGAAGCCTTCCAGGTCCTTGGCGGCATACTGCTTTGCCCAGTCCTTCTGATCCGGAGTGATCTTGCCCGCGCCGATTGCCTTGGCAATAACCTCATCGGCGTCTCTTTCAACCAGCTGCCTCTGCAGGGCCGCAAACTCCTCACGGCTCACCGCGCCCCTGCCGGTCTGCTTCAGGGCATGAATGGAGGCGACTACGGTGGAAACCGAGTCATCCTCTTTCAGATCGAGCGCCGAGAGCACATCGCCCGGCAGCTTGGCAACCACTTCGCCATCCTTTTCTAAAAGCTCTTTGACCTTGGCGACCACCTGTGCCTCTGTAGCGTCTTCATTCAGCTTGAGAGAGGCGATCAATAACTTGAGAAGGTCCATATCGTTCTCCTTGTGTTCTGCCCCAAGCTTGGCCAGGAGCGGTTTCAAATGATTGGTCTTGGGCGCATTGGTCAGCGCCACACTATGAACGGCGCAGAGCCGTCCGTCTGTTTTCCGTACAAAAAAGACCGGCGAAAAATAGCGGTATTCGCTTTTAGCTAGATATCCGGCCGCCTCCTCGGTCCAGTCCACTTTCGCTTCAATCCCCACGCCTTCGAGGTAGCGCCACTCCTTACACCAGCCCGCAGCCGGTGCCTTGGTATCCGCCAGTGTCTGATGCTCATAATCAAAGACGACTTCCAGGCCGCGCCTATCGATCCGCGCCTTCACCAGATTCCAGGAGTTCTGGTCGACGATAAATTTGCCTTCGCCTTCAACTTCGCTTTCGCCCTCGGGAAAAATCAGGTACCACTCAGGCAGGTTGCCACCGGTAGCTGACGACATGGCAGCAACAATCGTGTAGATCTTTTTCATTTACGCCTCTCCTGTAATCAAATATCCAGCCAGCGCTCCCTCGATCTCCAGCAGATCCCGGCGCTGCAGCAGCATGAACCGGCGTGCCGGAATATCGCCCCAGGGCAGTCTCATTTTCCGGGTATGCGCTCTCACAAAGACAACTCCGCTGGCCGTCTTCCTGCGGCCGCTCTTCATATTGCGGCCCTTGTACTTGCGACGGTGGGCCGGAACTTTGGCGACCACCGTGCCGAAAGAAAATTTCTTCGCCCCGAAGTTATGGACGGCGGCATAAACAACGTTGGTGCCGATGATCACGCTCTCGCTACCCACGGATGCGGCAATCGAGTTCTGCAGCCTGCCGGTCTTTCTCAGGGTCTGGCCGCGCTTACCCTCCACCCGTTTGGACGGTGTCCATTTCTCCGGCCTGCCACCTTCACGGAAATTCCTTCGTACCGACTCTCTGCCGATGGCGCCGATGGTTTTCAGGGCCTGGCGCTTGCTGCTCGAACGGGCAACGATATTGCCTAAAACCGTGTCCAGCTCGCTATCGTCTATTTTGATCCCTGTCTCAATCATCTGATACCGTTTAAACCATCTTTAAAATCGCCTGTATTAAACGCTGACCCTCGTGTGCCTCTGTGCGGAGGCAGACACTCCTCTTTTTCGCAGCACAGGGCCATTTACGGCTTTTTCTCTTCCAGCAGCGGATCCAGCTCCGCCTCGACCAACGCCGCCAGCTCGGCCGGGTAGGATTTGATGCGCTCCCGGATATATTCTTCCGTCTTCTGCCAGTACATCTTTGCGGGGTTATAATCGAAGCCTGCTTCCGGAATCATGTTGGCCGTCTCCAATTTATTCCCAGTCTGCCGGTCCACAACTTCCAGCATCCTGTCGGTGGGATCATCCGATTCCACCTTCAAGCCGCGCTGCTCAACCTGGCTCCCGGTCACGCCGGAGACCGAACAGCGTCAGTTGTAACCGTTGAGTGGATACCAGGTATTCCAAACCGGATGATCGGCGGGCCAGACGCGGCCATCCATGGCCAGGTGCGTCTTTCTGGTGCCGGTATCGTTAATGGCGTCATACATCCAGTAGGGCATCACGTCCTTTTCCTGCTGGAGCTGCTCATAGCGCCCGACGTTGTAGGCGGTTTGAATATTGGTCTGAAAGATATTGTTCACCCGCCAGGCCCGCTTGCCCACCCAGCCGCGCCGCTCGAAGATATCGGCGGCATCCTCTTTGAACTGCTCGAAGCTTATGCCCTCATCCACTGCCCGTTGCAGTGCGGCAAAGACCGTGTTCAGCTCATCTCCTTTGGCAATGCCGGAGACGGCAAAGGCCCGCTGCCTGGCTTCATCCGCCAGTGCCGCATATTCTGAGGCGGACATCTGCACCTTGTCCCGCCAGAAGGCCTGCGCTCCTCGCATCGGCAATGCAAAGGATTGCTCAATCACCATTGCTCACTGCCATTCTGCCGAAGAGGTTGCCGTTTACCATGGCCGTCTCCACACTGTCCTGCAGGGTGGCCACGTCCATGTCCGGATACAGGGCAAGCACGTTCTCGAAGGCCTCTTCATAGCTGTTCGCCCGCTGCACCGCCTCAAGGATCGCGGCTTCGTTGCCTGAAAGATCGGCGGCACCGGCAAGCTCCTCCGCATGGTTGTCGAGCACCTGTTGCCGTCTGTCCGGGGCTGGCTTGTCAGCGGCGACAATCTTGGCGCTATAGGGACTCTCCAAACTTTTTGAGGCGGTGATGATCTCCTCGCCTTTCTCCGGTTCCGGGATGCTGAACTCCTTGCGCAGCCAGGGCAGGCTCATGGGTACCGATCGATCCATCAGCTCACCGATCCATTCCGCCTTTTCCTTGAGGTTCTCACCTTCATCGAACTTCGATAGATATTTGGGCAGCGGAGTATCCCAGCCGAAGTTGAAGCCGACCAGGGGCCGGATCACCTGAGAGCGGATCGTCGATGCCAGCGCCCGGCCATCGGCTGTTAAAAGATCGAGCCGAACCTCGTTATGCGTTTTCGAGGCGGCATAGGAGCCTTTGTCTCCCACCTGGGCGGAAAGGGTCTGGCCAAGGACCGCCTTGGAAATTTCAGCATTACAGAAATCGGCCAGCAGTTTCCACAGATCACCCCTGGCGGACTTCACCGTTTCCACAAACTCGATCTCGGTTGACTTGGAGATGATCCCGGCGGCATCGCTACCCAGGGAGGAGATGGCATTGATCAGCGCATCCTTGTCTTCCTTGCCCGCGCCCTGGTCATATTTGCCGATGCGCAGCGGCATGCCGAACAGTTCACAGAAGATTACCCAATCCTTGATGGCGTAGTTTTTAAAGAGCACCATCCAGGAGGCCACCCGGTAGATTCCCGATCTGGCCGGGTGGCCGGACTTGCCGCCATATTGATGCATGGTCGCTTTCCAGGCAGGGATTTCCACACCCATGGCGTCGGTGTCCGTGACCAGGCGGGGATATTTTCTGAGCAGCCCGGCATCGTCGTTAAAGCGGAAACGCTTCTGCTCGACAAATTCCATCTGCTGGATAACGGCCTGGCCTTCACTTGCGTCCCAATGGTTCTCCAGGCAGGCAAAGCCCTTGCCTACGGCATCCTGCAGGGAGATCAGGCACTCTCCATAATCGGCAATGTCCTGCAGGCTCTGCTCGACAAACTCGGCCACCTTCGCGTCCCGGCCGTCATCGCTGGCCGGTTCAATGGTAAAATCGACATCAAGAATCACGTTCTTGCGCTTATCCCGTTCGCAGAGAAGATGGCCGTCGCGTTCCTCCAGTTGATCAAACAGCTCCGCCTGGGCACGCAGATCACCGGCATCGGCGGCTTTAAAAACAGCAGCAAGCCGCTCCGGAGTAAGACCGTAGGTTACATACTCCCGAAAGGAGTCAAGGATAGGGGCAACCGCAAGAGCAGCCCTTTCCGGCTTCTTGTTTTTGGAGATATCTATCTCGCGGTTGAATTGATCGTAGAGCTTTACCATTACCACATCCCTTTCTTTTCAAATCTTCGTTTGGATACCGATTCGTATCTCGGCTTCCCGCCACCCTTGTTCAAGGCTGCATATTCCGCAAGCGCCAGCCCGATGGCAAAGTCCCCATGACGCACCAGATCAGGATCCTGCAGGTCTTTGCGCTCGATCTTTCCAACCATGGGAATGCCGTCGATTTCTTCCACGGTTCGCAGATCCTGCTCATGGGAGGCATCCTTGATCAGGTCATAGTTGCCGTCCTCGAAGCGTGTAATCATCTTCGGCATCCAGGCGCCGTACCAGGTTCGCGACAAGGCCACCTGATGGATGATATTATGGCCGAACTTATCGGCCGTATATTCCGCCATCTGCTGACCGGGACCGGTCGCATCAAGGGCGGCTCCGCGAAACTTCGGCAACCCCTTAATAATCGCCCAGAGAATTTGCTCCTGTTGGCGGTTCGGCACGTTGTTCAGCTCCACGGCAAAGGGCTCCTTGCGGTCGAGATTCTGTTGGATAGCCAGCGGCACCAGGACGGAAAAATGTCTGTGTCTGGCGAAGTCCATACCGAGAACATGTTCCCGCTGCAAATCGAGGCTCTCCAGCAGCGGCATCACAAACTTGAGGATATATTTTTCTCCCCAGGCCATGCGCTCACCTTCGGGCTTACGCACGAAATCATCATCTAAATGCAATCTCAGAATCTTCCGCTCTTCTGCCATGGCCCGTTCGATCCAGACACCGGGAATACAGACGCCGCCGGAGTCCCTGGGAATGACGTCCAACTCCTCACGCATGGCCGCTTTTCTCGGCCCGTAGGCGGAGCGGATCCGTTTATACCATTTCTCTTTTTCTGCCGGTGTCGGCGTCCAGCCCTTCATCATGCAGACTCGCTCATACAGGCCGTTTTCCACCGCCTGATCGAAGGTGACGGTGAAGACCACGGCATCGTTGTTTTCTCCGTACCTGCCTGCTTCAATATCCTTGATGAGCTGATTAAAAGGATTGTTCTTGCCGTTATGCGAGGAGATGATGACAATCTCACCTCCCCAGATCAGTAAGGCAGTGGCGGCATCGAGCACGCCCTGGACATCGGCATGGAATGCCGCCTCATCGATTCGCACCTTGCCCTGCAACCCTCGAATATTGGCAGGGCGGCTGGACAGTGCTACGATCTGATAGCCGGAGGAGAAGCGGATGCGATAGGCGTTGATATGCCGAGAGTTGCCTTTTTCGTCTTGGTCTTCAAACAGAAACTCTTCGATCCCGGAGACGCCTTGCCCCTGAGCCTCGGCAATCACTCTGGCAAACTTGGCGCAGTAGCCGATAAACTCCAGCCCCTTATCTTTCGTATCGCCGATATAATAGACGTTATCCCCGCCTGCGCTTCGCCTGCTGCCTGCGGTTATGGTGTCGTCAAGCGCCTGGCAGAAGGTAATGCCGGTCCGCCTTCCTTTCGGGCACACCTTGAGTGCGGCCTTGATTGCCAGCCATTGCGACTGATGCCGCATGAGCACGCCTTCCGCCAGGGGATCAAACTCGTCGGGAATGTCCCTGGCCTGGGCAGGCAGTTCATCCCATTCGAGCACCCTGAGAGTGCTTTTCAGTGGAGCAAGGGCGCTCATCTACGCGACCCCCAGTACTTTACGGCGCCAGAAGTCCGCCTGATCGGCATCCATGCCTTGGGCGCGAGCCTCATCCTCAACCGCCTCGGCCGCTTTCTCAAGGGCCTGCTTGCGGATCTCCGCTTCGCGTTTGACATTGAGCGTCGCCGATGCCTCAAGCCGCTGTGCCGCCAGGGAGAGCGCCTTGAGATTGGAGATCACATCCGGGACCGTATCCTCATTGAGCTCAGCATCCTGGAGTTTGAGGGAGAGTTCAAAAGCTAAGGTTCTGAGCACTTCGTTGACCAGGTTCCCGACCTGCCCCTGGGGAGCAGCGCCGAGCTTGCCGATCCACATTTTGGCAACTTCTCTCGACTGCTGCAGTTTTTCACCGGCCTTCCGCATAGACAAGTCGTAGCGGTTGACTGACGATTTGGACAGCCTGTCCTCATGACCTTCCGCTTCAAGGATCTCGTTGATCCGGGCAGTGGCCTCCAGCTGGGTGACCCGCGGATCACGAAGCAGCTCCTGGAGCTGCTCTAAAATATCGCCCGGCAATTTATCGATGGTAGAGGGCTTAGCCATGGCTTATAGCTCCGGTTCCGGTCGTTTTACGCCGGGGATCACCACGGCGCCGGTGGCCACGTCAAGCCCCCTGGCTGTCAGCTTAGCGACCATGACGCCCGCCGGAGCGGAAGCGGAAATCAATCCCTGCTCGGCCAGCCAGCTCAGTTCGGTGCGAAGTTTATCCATGCTGACGGTATGGCCCAGCGAGCGCAGCGCCGAGCGCAACACGTGCTCATTATGGCTGTAGTCGGCATCCTCGGCCAGCACCCGCACAACCACCAGCCGCATATCTTCTTGAACAAGCTTGGCAAAATTCCCCATTAATCCGTCCTCAAATGATGTTGGTTGAGCAGATCCACCGCCCGGTTGATGCCACTCAGTCGGCCGTCGAGCGTGCCGAGTTTTTCGGTCAGAGTGCCGATTTTTCCGGAGAGCTCCGTAAGCTCCTGACGGCTCGGCAGATGATGAACATCCTTTTCCAAATCGGTGATGCGCTGCAGACGCTTATCACAGTCTCCGTCTTTTTTTTTCTTGGCATCATTGATAGTCTTGATGGATACCGCATGCCCGCTCACCATCTCCTCCAGTGCGCTAAACCGCTTCTCCGTTGTTTTTTTACGCCGGTCCCACCAGACATAGACGCCGATAGCGATAGTACCTGCAAGCTGAGCGGCATCGAACCAGAAGCGCCAGGCTGTATAGTCTTCAATCACAATCCACCTTTCAGTCTTTCGTACAGTGTTGCACACTCCACACACCGCAGGCATCCTGGGACCGCGATCCGGCGTGCCTGCGGAATCTTCTCATCACAGTCAACGCAGATCGTCCGGGCGGTCCCCGTCCCCTGGGATGCGGCCCTCTTGTGTATGGCGAGAGCCTGTTCGCGGAAAACCGCGTCAAGCTCCTGTGCTCGGTCGAACTGATCTGCCATGTTACTTTCCCGCTTTTGCGATACCGGCGCGCAGGCCTATAAAACCAAAGGCCTCCACCAGACGCTGCACGCCTGCAGGCGTATTGCCGTTGACAATCTCGAATACGCCGAGCAGCGCCATGCCGAGTGCGGCTATATAGGTTTTCTTGTTTGGGAGGAAGTTCATGCGGATTCTCCTTCTGATATTAGTTGCTTGTGATACGCTTCCACCCTGGAAACGTAGGTAATAGTTTCTCTCGCGTGTCGGCCGGTCACTTGTGGCAGGCAAGTGGCAATCGATGTCCATCTGTCGGTGGCAAGACCATCCTGGTCAGCGAGGTGTTGCGCCTTCAGGATACGTCCTGCTCCTGCGTTATAGCTCCCCAACATGAAGCGGATACGTTCGACGCCGGTCTCCTTTTTCCAGATATCGAAACAGTATCTGGCAAAAGCAACACCCATGTGGATGTTGAGATGGGGAGTGAGAGGAGAGTGCATTATGCCCAGTTTCCCGGCCATCCATTTCGAGGTGCCGGGGATCAACTGCATGACGCCTACGGCTCCGGCAGGGGAGACTGCCTCCGGATCAAGCCCGGATTCCGCCAGCGCCATGGCTTTCATCCATTGCCAGGAGAGTGCTCCGTCGAATGACTTAGCGGTATAGTCCTGGAAATAATGATCGTAGTAGTTGTTCTGCATCCGTATCCCTCGTTGCAACCTTCAGCAACCGGGACAGGCACAATGCCCATCCCGGCGTAGAGAAAAAAGATCACTTGCTGCGAGGGTAGATATAGAATTTTTGCTGATGGATTGTTACCCGAAGCATTTCGGTATTTAAGGTAAAAAGAGGAAAGGGCCTGGAGAGTCCAGGCCCTTATGAGAAGGTTTGATAATTTCCTTCAAAAGAGGTTTCAAAAAAGCTTTATCTGTTTGTTCTTCAACTGCTCCTGGCTGGGCGGCTCGGCCAGGATGTTCTCTATTTGGCGGGTGGATAATTTATATTTGATAGCCAGCTGCTTCACCTTGGCACCCTGGTCATACTCGGTCCTGATGGCGTCATTGCGAATCCGCATGGTGATGTCCCGCAGATTATGGATATACATCGGTACACCCGGAAAAAGCTGGCCCAGCAGGATAGCGACGCGCACACCGTTGCCCTCCCACACATCCTCTACCGAGGAGGCGATCAGCGCCAGATCGCCGGGCAATTGGGAGATCTCGGGCAAATACTCTTCCGGTATCTCAATCATCTTACTCTTCGACATCCGCATCCTCCCTCTTTCCCCACTTTTTCAGGCTCTCGATCAACCGATCGCAATCTTCACCATCGCACCACTTAAGATTTGCCACACCGGTCATTCGTTTGACATATGCCTGTAATGCCCAGTCGGATTTGTTGCGCACCACTCCCGCCTGTCCCAGGGTAATCCACAATGCCACTATTTTGCGTTTCTGCGGATCATCGTACTTCGGGCTGGAGGTGCTCTTCTTCCTCTTCACCTTCCACCCCAGCCTACGAAAATGCGCATACAGATCGGCCAGCTGCCGCCGGTTCAACAGCGTCGAGGACTGTAAGCCATACCGGTCACTGATAAGCTGATGCTTGTCGAGATTCAGCTCCTTGCAGGCTATATTGATTTTAGCGTAGTCGGCTTTGGTTGGTGCCATTTCAATCCATCCCCTTAACGATGCCTGAAACATTGTTTAAATCGACACTGACCTCGCCTCTTTTCATCCGCTCGTCATACTCCCGCCGTGCTTTTTCCATAGGGTCAAGCATGGGATCCGCGTTCCCCTTCGGCCGGTTCAGTATAGTGGTTTTCTTTTTCTCCGTCCCATAATCGGCCTGTTCAGCCAGATCCCAGGCGATCTTGGCCAGATATATATGACTGGCCATCGACAGGCGCAGGCTGCCGCGCTGCTCGACCATCTGCTCCATGGCCTTTCCCCACAATGAAGGTGGGCAGGTGCGGTCAATCTTACCCTGCACATGGACATAACCGGCGGCAACGAGCTGCTCGATCTCCAGGGCCAGCCGCAATGCCTTCTTCCAGGTGAGCGCCTGCTTGCCGGGCCGGAAAAGCGACAGATAACCAAGCGTCGCCTTCGGCAATGGGGCGGGCAACCGGCTAATAACCAGCAGTGTCTCCCGGCACAATTCATCATTCGACCATGTCTCGGCACTGGCGACCGCGCCACAGCCTGGGCAAATCAATTTCATATATTTCTCCATCGGCACCAGGTACCGTCAGCCTTGCACCATTGACCGCGATTCCTGCGGCACCATTCAACAGAGGTAAAATCAACGGCAGCATAGGCCTTGCAGCCAGGCAAGGTGTCCCGAGGATCCTGCATTTTCTTCGGTTTAATTTCCGTGATGTTATTCATCTGTCTTCCGTCTTATTTCTGATTTCTGACCTGGCTGGCATCGTCAGGCACCGGGTACCTCCCGGCACGACCAGGATCATAAGAGACCCTGGTTTCGCCTTGGTCGCTTAATGGGTAGGATTCTCCTTCTGCCAATCCTTCGTCTTCTCAGACTTCCGGAGTTCGTCAATAAAGCGCTCTGCCTCGGTACCCTCTATCTCGTGCCATTCCTCCAGATACTCCTGAAAGGCTTCATAGTTATTCTCGAGGAAGGTCGCGAATTCGAGGAAGATCGGGACCTGCTTCAAAGTTCCCTTATCACCAACTATATGCTCCCGGAATGCCTCCAGTTGCTGCCAGATAAACCCGGCCATAATTTCAAAGTCTGTTGTTTTCATCTATACCTCCGCCAATCCTGGGCATTGCACCAGCATTTTCCGCTGCAGATATACTCCGATCCGCTGTGCCAGTAACTCGGACGCCATTTTGACAAACGTCAGCTCATTATCGGTGGGAGCCTCGCCGCTGCCGATCTTGGCAAGCATGGTGTTCACCCGTTCGCACTGGTCCAGCGCGTCGTGGCGATATCCTGAAACCAGGGCATCTATCCCGTTCTCGCTGTTTTCTGTAAATCGGAGCATCTGCTTTTTTACTTTGCGGACCTTCTCGCTCGCATCGCCCTGGCCCGCCAGTGCCAGATCCAGCTGCACTTCGTTAAGATCCGCCAGCATGTTTTTAGTTATCTGCTGCATATCGTTCATAGCCTCTCTCCCTTACTCTTCATTTTTGTCTATTCAGGCCCCGGAGAAATCAAGACTGATCTGATTATAGTTACCCTCGTCATCCCGCTCATAGATGCGGTAGTAAGTACATGAACCGACCACCGTCACCGCATCGCCGATCGCGTCCATGGCCTTTTTCCAGGTTGGATGCTCGATATTTAAAGAGCGCAGGGAGAGAATGCGCTTGGCATTGATCCGGCCTTTTTTGTCCACCTGGAAAGCGCTCTCGACCAGGGTCCGCAGTTCGGGACCGGCATCCTTGCTCCACTCCCGCAGACAATCATCCACCAGCTCTTTCGCGGCCTGCAGCCTCTCGTCAAAATCGAGCCGCTCGCTTACCGCCCGCAGAACCTTATACCGTCCGTCATAGGAGGTGAGCGATAGGTTGCCGCGAGCTCCTCCCAGATCCACCTCGTATTTTTCGGCGGACAGTTCCAAAAAAGCCTGCATGTCGCCAGCCAGCTTCTGTTTGAATTTTTCGAGGATCCCGCTTACCTCTGCAGCCTGGGCGACAACCTCTCGAACGAACTCGTCGCGGGCCAGATCTATCTCCTTAATGCTTTCAAGCGGTACCAGATGCCCGACTCCATTCAGCATATAGCCGTCCGGCACTTCCTTTGTATTCATGATTTTCCCTCCATAGACTTCCATTATCTTTTGTGCAATTCCGGCAGTATCGCCGGGATAGCTACCGGCCACCGTCTGAGAGATGGTGGCCGGACTGTAACCGAGTTTGTTGGCGACTTTTGCCTGGCTGCCTTCTGCAAGTATCGCCTTGCGCAGCAGATCGCGCCAATTCATCGTTCATCCTCCATGTTTGCTATAAAATTACGTACCTTGCTCAGCTCATTGTCGATGGTATCAAGAGCCGAGATAACGCCCTGCTTTTGCTTCAGGCGCAGGGTACGGAGCTTGGCCGCTTTATCCGTATCCACCGGCATGTCAACAAGATCGTTTTTGATAAGGCGCCAGGAGTGGGGATGGTTCTTATTTGCCGGAGTATTACGCTGCGCGATCTTGCGCTTGACCAGCATCGCCAGCCACTGTTTGGCGTATTCATGGGATACTCCGGCAAACTCCTGCAGATCGGCAATGGTGACGATCCTGCGCATTCGCAGTGCCCGCCACATAACCTCACGCTTATCCGGTTCTCTTGCCTCCGCACTGAAGGTGTAAACGCCTTGACGTACCCGGACTGCCTTGCCGCTTTTCACCAGATCAGAGAGAGTATTGAGCATGCGCTTATGATCCTTGCGCGTCTGCAGATGCAGCGCACAGGAAAGATCGGTTACGGTAACATCTCCGTCTCGGACCAGGGCTTCTTTCCTCAGTGTATCGAGCACCGTTTTGGCAAATGATTGATGAGCCATGATACTACCCTCTCAAGCTCTGTTTGATGGCAGCCTTAACCATTTCCATATCCGGTACCGGCCGGGCCTTTGCATTCATGATATTGACCAGGGAGATAAGATCCCTCTTGATCACCCTGAAACAGCCGCCTGCTTCACGATGTAGGGTCTCGGCCACATCTGCGGGCAGATCGATACCGGCCGCATCCCTGGCAAACATCACCACATCGCCAAGACCGAGAGGCTCGAATTCAAGCTGTTGAAAAGTGCGGTTCCATATCCTGGTAACCTGCCGCATATGATGCTGCAGCTCATCTTCGCCGATCAGCACGAAGGGAGCGGCGGACAAATCGGAGAGATCTCTTACCAGCTCAAGATGCAGCCGGGGCAGTTTTTCAATTTCCTCGACGAACACAGGACGTCCACCCTGGGTATTCAAGGCATCCATTACAGCCAGAAAGGCAGGGTCCTTGCGATGAGGAATCTTTTTCACTCCCAGCTCCCTGCACAGTGCCTGCAGAAAACCAAGCTCGGTATGCCGCCAGATCGACAGGCAGCGCACAAAGGCGCAACGCTTGTTCGCCGCATACCACTGTGCCGTCCTGGTCTTGCCGCGCCCGGCCGGTCCGATAACCGCAGCCAGCCTGCCTTCACCGGCCGAGAGCATCAGGGCATCGATCATGGCCTGAAAGTTGCGGACATTCTTTACATTGACAAACTTCGGTAAAACTCGTATTTCTTTCATTACACCTCCAAGTCAATTTGCATTAAGGGGTTCATCCGGCGGCCGCCTCATCGGTCGCCGGATTTTTTTGTCTATAGATCACCGCGAGCGCCGCCCGCTGGCTTTCCCAGTAATCACGGTCCCGCTCAAACTCCGGCATCTGCTCATACACCCGCATGAAACGCCGCCATTCGCTGGTAAGCGTATCTCCTCGCATCTCTATTTCCAGCAGCTTGCCGTAGCGGTCGAACTCGTTCATTTCCTCCAGGTCGGCATGGAGCTGTGCCTCTTCCAGTTCACGCTGAAAAAGTTGGGCCTCGTCCGCCTCTTCAAAGGCCTTTTGCCTTTCGGCTTCGCTGAGTCTGGCCGGTTTGGCGGGCAGTCGCTTGATGTTGTTTCCCTTGCCGCCGTTCAGTCTGGGAGGTTCGCTGGGCCCATCGATACGAAAACCGGTATCCTCGATCATGCGCCGCGCCTCCGGGATCACGACCTCATCGGCCATGGCCCTGGCATGAGAAACGGTCTGTTTTCTCAGGCTGCCTATCATCTCCAGCTGATTTTCCAGTAGGGCTATATCGGTCTGGTCGCCGAGGATACGCGCTGCGGGATGCACTTTATCCACTCTGGATGCCTCGCAGATAAACTCGTCGGTTCGTTGATCGTAGACCAGGACGGAGTCCCGTTCCTGCATATCGAAACGCACAGAAACCTTATGGCTCCGGCCGTACAGCGCCGGGTGGTAATACCATTCGCCTTTATCAAAAACTTTGACGCCGCGCCCGTAGATCTTGCGTGATTCCTTCTTCATCATCAATATGCGTAGGGCCTGCTCGTCGACTCCGGGTCCTCTTCCTGCTTCAAATAATGTCTGGGGCGCTTGCCCGGCCAGGTGGCTGTTTGTTCCTTGTTTGCGGGAGGCATACAGGTCAAACCACACCGCTATGGCTCGGTGGCTGTCTACCAGGGAGGGCACATGCCCCTGGGTGATCGTCTTGTTGATGCGCCGATGCAGCTTCTCGCCTCGATTCATATGGGCAGGCTTGGTGTCAATTGCCGTGCCGATAAATGATGGGGACAGCCTCTCAAGCTCACCGAATGTCTTGAAGAAGCGCTCAATTGTCTTTGATTGGCCGTGGTACGGTTTGGCAACGATAAGCTGGATGCCAAGACGTTCATACAGGCCCGGCAGCTCGGTCTGCTCAAAGTCCGTGCCGGTAAAATACTTACCCTTGAAAGCCCGGCCGTTATCGAGATAGACGATCTTGGGCACCTTGCCCAGGCGGATGATTGAGCGACGCAGAGCAGCCGAAATAGAATCTGTATTTTCTGTGGGCATGATCTCCCAGCCCAGGGGCATGCTGCTTTTCATGTCGAAAAACAGCACCAGCATCATCCGCTGATCCTTGCCGGTCCAGGGATTGAGCACACGGAAGTTGAGCACATGACCGTCGGCAACAAGAACGTCGCCCACTTCGATACGCTCATAATCGCGCTCGGTCCAGAACAGGCACTTGTCGTTCAAGCCCTTGTCGCCTTCACGCCACCAGATCCACTCGTCATAGTTCACGGCAATCCAGTCGTTGAGAAAACGGCGGTAAGTGGCATCCGACAGGGTTTCAAGGCCTTTCTGCTTCATGATATCCATAGCGATGCGGATGATTTCGCTCTTCGGTCGGCTCTTGCCTTTGGGCTGGCGAACAATAGCCAGGATGATCTGAGCCTGCAGGGGAGTGATGCTCCGTTGACCTCTTTTCTTGCCGCGCCTGTCCGCGAGCTGAAGAGTGTTGCCGTCTGTCTTTTTCAGCTTGGTTTTCCAGCCCTCAATGGTCTTCCAGCTCAGGGCGCCCAGCTCTTTATACAGATCAGGGTAGGCGGCGCCGCTGTTGTAGCCGACCATGAAGCTTTCGCGGGCCTGGTCCTTCTTACCCCAGGCTGCTGTTGCCATGGCCTTCATATAGAGCTTGACCAGCGCCGCCTTATAATTTGCCTTGCGGCCCTGAGCGGCGCCGATGGTGGTTTCAGTGGTGGCGGGAAGGTTGCCGGAACCGTTGACCGGCACCAGGGTATCAATTTCTTCCTTATCGAGGATTGCCTGGCGGACCGCATCGGGCAGCAGGTAGGCGCGATACATCTTGATTGAACCGCCACGAACCGTTTCCCAATAAAATGACCAGCTTTCACGATCGGCCCTGCGGGCGATACCGTTTGCGGTGGTGGGTAATACCGGCAGCTCCAGGGCTGCCAGCTCTTTTGATGAATATGCTGATTTCATGAGTTACCCCCGCAGATGCATATCGTCCTGCAGGAGGTCCTTGAAGGCGGCTTCCATCTCTTTGATGGTCTCATAGGCACCGCTATGCTTCTGCCATCCCCCGTTTTCGCTGCGCCGCTTGATGCTCATACTGGCGCGGTCCATGCGGAACAGGGAAAAGCCCGCGCGTTCCAGCTTATTCATATCATCGCCGCCGCCATGAAAAACAGGATCGTCGATAAACTCGCCGTCCTCGGCCAGATCGGCGCGAAGCTGGTCCAGGCACTTCACGATTTCACCCCGTGACGTGAATTTATAGTTGGAGCCTCGCTCCTTGATTATCTGCCAGGAAAACTTTTCGAAGGCTTCGGAGAACTCGGGACTGGATGCTTGAATAACTTTTTCCTGAGCTGTGCGGACTGTCTTTTGTATTTTCTCGCCGAGATACTCTTTGACAACCTTCTTCACATGAGTTGCTGTCATTCTGCCGTTTGGTGCGCTTTCAATCGCGGCACGACAAACGCTGACCTGCTGCTCCGGTCGCAGTTTGGTGAGGGGCCGAATCTGGGACTCGTTTACAAAAAAGCTGGAGAGATCTACATCGTCATTTTGTCCGCAATTGCGGACGTTTTCGATGACGTCCGCAGCATTGATTAACTCATAAGCTCTTGATTTTGCTATATCGAACAGCTCTTTGCAGTATCTCTCAAACGTCATCGCTTTCTTGCGATAAAGCTTTCTGTCCCGGATCTCCGCCAAAGCCCTGCCAACCTGTATGAAGGTTTTGAAATTTTCAACAACCACATTTTCAAGCTGCTCCAATCTCTTCTCTTCTTGTACCGATAGCTCTTTAACCGGTACTTCATTCTGCCGGACTGCAATCTCAACCATTTTTCTGCTCATCTCGACTCTCCGTATCTCGCTTACTATGCTTTATATCTGAGGTAGGTCTTAATATCTTCCTCCTCATATCTTCGGGCAGGTCCAGATATTTCACCGGACACCCCTCATTCACAAGAAACCGCAAGACCTTTCTGAGGTTTTCACGGCCTGCCAGTGTATTGGATATGCCGGTATGAGTGCTGTAGCCCAATCGCTTCTGAATTTTGGCAACGCTGAGCCCCTGGCGACGCATCCATATGTCTATTTCAAGCCTGTCCCTCATAGCTCATCCTCAAGCTGTTTCATCTGCTTGCGCAGCTCCTTGGCCTGGTGGTATTTCCTCGCCCACTTCAACATGGATATATCCGCACCCTCGATAATCTCACCGCCAAGCAGACTCACAATGGCAGCCAGGGGAGTTGATGTCTGTAAAACCGCACAAAAGAAAACCACTCCCTTGATGCTCGGCTGGCGGCTGTCATCCTCTATGTTGAGCCATTTCTCGAATGTTTCCCTGCTCAGTCCGCCCCGGCCGTTCAGCCGTGTGCCGTATCTGGCGGCCAGTTCATTCATCATATCCACCACCTGTTCACGCGATTTGCCCGATTCCTTGACGGCTTGGTTCATCGCTCCCTTGATATCGCGCATCACGGTCGAAAGACTTGTCTGGTTGAATAGATCGAGCTGTCTGGGTGCCACGTTGTATCCTGTCCGTCAGATTTAGTTTTCTTGTCCGAAGTGTTTTGAATATCGGACATTGCCAAAAAGATGCAGCACGTGTAATATTGCGCACATACCAACTAACTACTGTTAGTGTATGGTGCTCAAGATAGCACTATTTTTAGCGTATATCAACGTTAAAAATGGCGCACAGCTTTAATTTTATTTCTTTCGATGATGGAAACGCAATAAAAAGCGCAACAATAACCGTTTAAATAACGTTCGTGCGCTATTTTTGTTGCACAGCTTTACGCACTGCTTTTAGACAAGAAAGCTGTGCGCTTAACTTTGCATAGAAATGAACTATGAACCTTGGTGATAGGCTAAAAATAGTGAGAGGTGATATCTCTCAAAAGGAGTTTGGGGAGAAATTTAATATCACACCTAATACTCTTCGCCGCTATGAGACAGGAGTTAATCCACCAACAACTGATTTCATTCTTGATGTATGTGAAAAATATAAAATTAATCCAATATGGCTTTTATTAGGAGAAGGCCCAAAACACCTGGAACCAGACGATATCAGCGATGCCCTCAAGATAGCCAAAAAAGCCGCACCCCCCTCATCCTCTACAGGAACTTGCCAAATCGTTGCAGACATACCTCGTCGAAGAGCGACAGACATCCAACCGTCCCAAACTCAGATTCCCCAATGGGAGAATCCAGACCCGGAGATGTTCTACTATGTTCCAATGGCAAAGGCTAAACTCTCTGCCGGTGGCGGAATGTTTGTATTAACAGAAGATATTTCAGACTATTACGCTTTCAGAAAGAACTGGCTCAACAGAGTAGCTTCTTCGCCAGACAGTGTTGTACTCATGACTGTCCAGGGCCGATCAATGGAGCCGACGATCAGAGATAAAGACACAGTAATGATAGATACCGGCAGAACGGAGATCATAGAAGGCCAGATCTACGCCCTACGCCTGGATGAAACAATAATGTTAAAGCGGCTAACACTCCGCCCAGGCGGAGTAGTCAACGTGATATCAGATAATAAAGAAGAATTTGATTCCTACCAGGCAAACAGAAACGAAATATACGTAATAGGCCAGATCATCTTCTTCTGCCGCGACCTGGTGGCATATTAGAAGAGCTATATTTCCTCACTCCTGCCACCTAAAGGAGATAACATGAGCGCTGCAGAGCTAGTAAAATTGGTAGAAGTGCTAATTTGGCCTTTAGTAATCTTGGTATTGTTTTTCTCTGCTAGAAAACAATTATTTGAGTTCATATTTCAATGCAGCGAGGTAGAAGTTAATTCTAATTTTGCGAAAGTTATAATTAAGAATCTAAAGGAAGAGCACAAGGTTTCAAGCACCCAAATTAAAAATCTCCGAGGCTTGACTGGGCATGACCTGTGGGCGCTACAAGCGTTTATGGAACAATCAAATGACCAATATAAATATGTCAAACAATTCAATCCTCAAAAGAAAGCTATGGTATTTTCTTTCGTCGAAATGGGCCTTCTTGAAATTGTAGGAACTGGAGAAAACAGAAGTGTTCAACCTACTGAATTAGCAAGTGAAGTTATTGAAGCAGCAAGCGATCTGCTCTGACGATATGGTAGTTTCGAGAAAACAAAAGACATAGAATCGCGGTGCTGACTTCGTCAAGCCCGCGATTGGGCATAAAAAGAGGATAAACTTTGACTAAAAATAGATTCTCAAAAGGTGAACCTGCACTCTATAAATACCAATCCATAAAATATTTTCATTTCGATGTCCCTCCCGGCTCGCCGTTAGCGCTCACATCAGACCCTTGGTCATATTTATACTCTTGGCTCTCTCAAAAAATAAAGAAGACACGAGGTGATAAAAAAAAGTGTTTGCAAAGGGCTATCTATTATTCAGAATTAGCAAATAACTTCTATAAAGCATCCGATTTAACTGAATTACCTACCAAAGGTACACTAGCATATTATGGCATGCTCAATCTGGTAAAATGCTTCATCTCAGTTAAAGGAGTCGAGTTAGAGAAAACATGGGAGCATCATGGAATTACGCTATTAAAAGATCATTCACAAAAAATTGAAATCAAAAAACCCACAAGCGGAGTATCAATATTCTGCAAATTTGCAGATATCCTTGGAACACCTGTTACAACACCAGTACAGGAAACTTTAAAAGATATCTGCCAACATATCCCCGAACTGCATGAGCTTTTATACGATCTCGGTTTATTAAAGGCATATGGGAGGAGAAAATTCCTACCTGTAAATATTTCATTTTTAGTAAATGAAGATAAAAACAAATTATTTACTGAAATAAGTTATGAAAAAAGCCATGAGGCAAGAGTCGAAACCTCGAAGTTTTACAAAGGATCAAGAGCAGAGTATTTTCATACTCCATATGTTGAAGACTGTAAGGTGATATATAGAAGTAAAAAACGGAAGAATCTAACAAAAGAAAATTGTCCAACAGTATATAGAAACACTATCAATGACTACAAAAAATTCAGTCTAGTATCTTTGCTTACGCGCTCTGGCTATCGCTACTACTGCGATCTGCGTCCAGGTACATTTCATCATCTTGCATATACTTTAGCTTTAATGTTTTATATTGGCTCGGTGACCAGGTACAGGCCATCTGAAACTGAAAAACTATTGAATGGTGCTATGAGGCCAATAATTGGTGAGGCAGTGAAGATATGCCCAAGACAATTTTTGTATCAAATAGTTGGACTAACAACAGAAAGTATTTGTGTAGTTCCACACTCAGACATATGAAATATTGCCCATAATCTATTACACCGGACTCGATGAAGCTGCCGATAAATTAAACGGTTAAATCAGGAAAGAAAATGTATGCACATCAAGTAATTGAATCTTTGAAGAAAGAAAGAGAAAACATTAATTATGATTATCGCAGAATTAATAATGTGATTCGCGATATCAGAAATGCGCAACATTTTCATTTCAATACAGTTGAAAACATTATCGAGCTGCTAAACGTTAAGCCTGGATGCTCACTCTTTAGCGGCGAATTCGGTGAGTATATCACTCCACCTTATGAACTATGTTGGTTTGATTTTTCTTTTGAAAAGAAAGAACGAGCATCAAAAAATGGTTACCTAGTGAAACAGGTTCATCCAAATTGGGTTATAACTCTATACTTTGAGTACAATTTAGCATTTGATAAATGGGTAGCATTTCCTTACTCCTTCATGATAGGCCTAGGAACCAGCACTTGGGAACTACACTCAGATGATTTAGAAAAAATCACCCAAATAAAAGACATTAAATGCAGAGTATCTGATAATGTTTTAGTTACAGATCATTATCGAATGCATTTGAAAAACATGTCCAATGAAGAAATTTATGAATTAGGCAAAAGCAGTGCTTCTATAAACGCATACCTTAACTTCTCACTGATGCTCATAAATTGCAAAAATGTAAATACAGTCACAATTGAACGCTCATCAAAGTTAAATAAAAAACGATCAAATAAATCAAAGCAATCGCTTTTCAATTATCATACTTTAGAACTACAATTCCCGAAAGAAAACAGCATATCTCTTCAGAGTATTGGTGGCACTTCGAGTGATACAATACTCCACTTTTGCCGAGGGCATTTCAAAACATATACCTCTGCAAATCCTTTGTTTGGGAAGCATATTGGTCGCTTTTGGTGGACACCCCAAATAAAGGGGAACAAAGGTAAAGGTATACTGGTTAAAGATTACTCAATTAATAAAAATTAGATTTAACAAACAGCGTGGCACCAATCAACCGTACGTTTTTAAAAAGATAAAATTATGGAAGACGATAAAATTTTGGCAGAAATTGAATCTTTGAAGAAAAAAATTAATTTCCTTCGAGTATCAGTGCAAGTTGACTACACACTTATTCCCCCTGTCTTAATGAGCATTAAAAAACTCGCTGAAGAAACTGGAAAGCCTGAAATGCTTCAGGAAATAAGAATGTATTTTCAGTCAGCCCTAGACAACATGTCATACACCGATATGACACTTGATGAGTCTTTTGAAATTGCCCAAAATGTTGCTTCATTAATTCTAAAAGATGAAAATGTTAATACGGAACAATAAGATATAAATGATCCAAGTATTGGGAGAACCTGAATGGACAAAGAAAATACGAAGAAATCAATTGAGGAACTGGCCGAAGAAGCTAGGGAATTGGCCAAACCTGTCGATTTTGAAAAATTGGAAAAGGAAGGCTTGTTAATCAAAGAAGGTGCTTGGTACAGGGTTCCAAATATGCATAAACTCCCGAAGCACGTTAGAGTAAAAGTTAAAGAAATATCACATGATAAAAAAGGTACCAAAGTAAAATTAGAGAAAGCATCTAAATTTGATAAATCAGCAAAAAAATTCAACAAGATAATATGAAATAATAGTGTTTAGGGGACAGACCCCGATAAACATCAACATATAGTAAACTCTTTTTATCAATTTTAATTGGACAAGAGGCTTAAGTGGCCAGAATATTCTCAAAATATTACCAGTGAATCCTGACCTCTCTGTCATCCTTCTTGCCATAAAAAACCATATTTCCTTCAAACAGAATGAAAAGGTAAATAATAGGCTGGGCGAGGTTATAATCACACTTGAAGAGGTTTCCAAACCTGGAAAAAGCTCTGGCTGAAGCTGCCATTTATTTTTAAAATTTTTCTCCCGGAGTTTGAAGTGTCTAAAAAAACTTGCAGAAAACGCTATTGCAATGAACCTCCAGTAAAATATAGATACTGTAAAACACACTATTCAGAATGCTTGTTGAAGGAAAAGAGGAGAGAACGTGCTTTAATCTTGCTACAAACAGGGGAAATAGAGGGTGAAAGAATTAGTAAGCCAGATCTAAATCAAGAATTTATACAATTGAATTCATTCTGGAGTGATGCATGTATTGCTGCTCAAACAAAAGCAGATGTTGGTCATATTACTTATAAGCAAGCAGAGCAAACACTTTCACTTTGCAAAAGTCTCGCAGAAGCTTTTGTAGATGAGGAGTTAATGTACCGAGGCCACCCCGAAGGTAAAGGACCAGAAGGCTTTACAAAAGACCTTATTTGGAAAAAAATAATAAATTAGAAGATATAACAGAAGCTTAATTTAATCTTTCACACGGACTTGCCGAACCCCGCCGGTGAAATCCACAGTTTTACACTCAGAAATGAAGATACCTACCAAATTATATAAGTACGAATCATTTAGTACAAGAAGTCTTGAAAATCTAAAAAACCAAGGCATATACTTTGCTAGCCCAAAAAATTTCAATGATCCTTTTGATTGTTCAATAGATGCAAATTTTAAAACAATAAGTAAAAGCAAATTAACAAAGCTCCATGCCGAGTTCAGGAGCGAGTGTAGTAATAAAACAGAATTTGATATTGTTTATGGAATATACCCAAATAAGGCGTTTATACAGTTACTTGAGAATTCATTGATAAAATTTTTCAATGAGATGAAAGATAGTATGTTAAATACAAAAGGCATATCTTGCTTTTCTGAAACGAAAAACGATATTTTAATGTGGTCTCATTACAGTGATTGCCATAAAGGTTTTTGTTTAGAATTTGACACCAAATTCGAACCATTCAATCAAGCTAAACCCGTCAAGTATAGTAAGTCTTTTCCAACTTTAGACACGCCATCTTTATTTCTAAAAGAAGACCCAGAGCAAGTTTTGGAAATCTTTTTAACTAAACATTCATCATGGAATCACGAAAAGGAATGGAGAATACTGCATAATCAGGTAGGTACTCTTTATACATATCCCACTGAATCCTTAATAGGCTTATATTTTGGAGCAGAAATTCCCTATACATATATGGAAATAATCTCTCTTATCATTCAGGGGCAAAACCCTAATGTTTCTTTTTATAAAGCAGAAAAAAGTTCTTCTTCGTTTTCTGTTAATTTTAAAGAGGTTACATATACTCCATTCATTAAAGCAAAAAAAAAGAAGGCATAACTAACAAATCATTCCACTGGTTTTGCAAACAGCGCAAATAGGGCCTGAATAGTAAAATTCTGGTTTTATCTGCAAAACTATTATGTCTTGAAAAAAAAACGGTAATTTTTCTGAAATTAGATTTCCGACCATTTTTTGAACACTACTGTTGAGGCGAGATCCCGCAACCTCCCATTAATTCCCGAAAAATCCCATATATTTCAAGCCAAAATATCTTTTTCACCGTTTTCCTCTTTTTCTTAAGTCATCTGTCTCTCTATATTGGGAATTGAATAGCCCTTTGCGATAACGTATAATAATTTTCGCACATTTAGAATGAAGAGGTGGCCTCAACATGGTTAATTGGCAGTCGCCAAACGTTAACCATCAACCAGAGGAAAAGGCCACCATGAGAAGAGATTATACAAAGAAATTAAGCAATGTCATCGAGATTAACGAATCTCAGATTCAAGATCATCTTGGAGAACTCGTCCGCGGAACTGTTGAGGAGACCATCAATGCTATGCTTGACGCCGAAGCAGATGCCCTCTGTAATGCCTCAAGATATGAACGCAGTGAGGCTCGCAAAGACACCCGAGCCGGATATTACAAGAGAAACCTGCACACTAAAGCCGGTGAGGTGGAATTAAAAGTGCCCAAACTCCGGCAGCAGAAGTTCGAAACAGCGATTATCGAACGTTACCGAAGACGGGAATCCTCCGTTGAAGAGGCCATGATCGAGATGTACCTGGCAGGTGTCTCTGTTCGTCGTGTTGAAGATATAACGCAGGCTCTATGGGGAACAAAGGTCAGAAGTGGCTCCGAAAATTTGAACAAGCTGTTAAGTGGAAAATCTGCTACCAATAGAACCCATTACAGGGCTTAAATGAAGGAGCAGAAAATGGCAAAAAGAACGAGAAGGAAACACTCAGCAGCATTTAAGGCGAAAGTCGCTATGGCCGCGATGGCTGGAGATAAAACACTGGCAGAGTTGGCTCAGCAGTTTGAAGTACATCCGAATCAAATCACCACTTGGAAAAAGCAATTGAGCGAACATGCTGCATCTGTATTTAGCAAAGGCACTTCAGCTGAACCAACAGTTGACCTTAAAACCCTGCATGCCAAGATAGGGCAGCTGACATTGGAAAATGATTTTTTAGAAGGTGCGCTCACCAAGGTGGGATTGCTGAGCGCAAAGCGATGATAGACCGCACCCATTCTCTATCGATAAAAAGACAAGCTCAGATCGTAGGTATAAGCCGTGGCAGCGTTTATTATCAGCGAAAACCAGTAAATGATAGAGACTTGAAGATGATGCGGAAAATTGATGAACTGCACCTGGAGCACCCATTTATGGGTACCAGAATGCTTCGCGACCAGCTGAGTCGCAGTGGTTTCTCGGTAGGTCGTAAGCATCTTGGAACGCTGATGAAACGCATGGGAGTTGAGGCATTATACCGGAAGCCGGGAACGAGCAAAAAACATCCAGGCCATAAAATCTATCCATATCTCTTAAGAGAAAAGAACATTGACTAATCCAACCAGGTTTGGGCGCTGGATACTACCTATATTCCCATGGCCAAGGGTTTTGTTTATTTGACAGCTGTTATTGATTGGGCCAGCAGGAAAGTTCTGGCAGCTAAAATTGCTATCACTCTTGAGGCTTGCCATGCGGTTGATGTTCTCAAAGAAGCGTTCACCCATCATGGTACACCTGAGATAGTGAATACGGATCAGGGGAGTCAGTTTACCTCGGAAGAGTTTATCCAGGCGGTGAAAGATCGTGGTTGCAGGATCAGTATGGACGGCCGCGGTGCTTGGCGGGATAATATATTTGTTGAAAGATTATGGAAAACAGTGAAATACGAACGAGTCTATTTATTTGCTTATGATACTGTCAATGAGGCGAGGAGATCAATCACCCAATATCTTGAATGGTACAACCAATCCAGGCCTCATTCCCGGTTGGGAAAAAGAACTCCTGACGAGGCCTACAGCATCATGATGCCAACAGTTGAAAAGGCAGCTTAAAAAAAAGCAGAGCTTCCACTTTAAAAACAGCAAATGCTGTTCAAACAAACTAAGCCACCTCTGAATTCCCATTTTTCCCGGTACCATTTGAAGTTATTTTCTGTTCCTTTGTTTTTAATTCTTTTTTTTTTCCACTGCAGATGTTTTCACGAATTAGTTCAAAAAAACTCGTTTTTCGCTCTTACTTATGGTTAAACTCAAAAGTTGTATAATATTTTCAATCCTTAAAGAAGATTTGCGGGAAGAGTGCTATATGCTCTATAAATTCGTTTTCCACTTAAAAACACATATTGCAGAATTTCAATCGTCGCTTATCGGGAAAAATCACAAAATAATTAGAATGAATAAAGCTAAATTATCAGCCATAATTTTTCTACTGTTCTTTATAACAGCGATACCAGCACAAAGCCTCACCAATAAATTTCGCAGAGGTTCTACCTATACTAATAAAGCTGTCGAGATAACAGATATAAGCTCCAAAAGGCTTGAGGACAGAAAATCAGGGTATATCAGATATTCATTTAAAGCCAAAGTTCGAAACAGAAAGAATCATCCCATAAGAGTAAGCGTTGGTTTCCAGGCCTTTGACCGTGATGGATATGAAATAGAAGACATCTATTTTGATAAAAGGTACATCAAGAAGAATGGTACGGGATCATTCACCGAGCGCGAGTATATAGATGTTATGGATTATGAAGATATTTGGGAGTGGAAAATTAAATATTTAAAGTTCCATTAAAAGCATCATCTTCGTCAGCAACGAGAAAAATCAAAATGACAACAGACAGTGAACATAATGTATCTGATCTGACCAAAGTATTAATCAAAAGAGTTCATGGTGGTCGAAAGCAGCACACCAGGTTTTATCAAAGCGCCCTGGACGACAAACAACTTTCACTGGCTGCAGTGCGATCCGGCCCTTCACTTCTGCAACAGATTCTCTTTCTAGCTCTTGGCTTAGTGGTCGGTCTTTTCCTGGTTCTATTTTTTAAAAACTATACCTTTTCATCAATAATTGATCTCCTGCCATTTGCTAAAAACGATTCTGTTATAGTTGTTCCTGATCATAACGAATCTGACATTACTCTTAAATCCATTCCTCCCTCTAAATCCAAACCTCTTTCTCCTCCGCAGCAGCAACCCAGAGAATTGATATTTACTGAAGCTCAAAAAAGAAAAGCCATTGAAGAAGTCATTGAGGAACGGAGGAAAAAACCAGCACAATACATAGCTTCATCCAACCAATCGGAGTCAGCATATCAATATAAGATTGATCTTTTCTCCGGCGGAACGATCTATACAGACAATGCTGATATAGGGAAAGACACTATCACATACAAGAGCGCCAGCGGCTTAGTAATTTCAATAAATCGCAACGAAATCAAAAGTATGAAATGGGTTAAGGCATATTGATAAAAGTGAAAATGGTGAAGCATGTTATTTCCGTATAACAATGCTATCTCGTGGTATTATGCGAGTCCGTATAACTAAATTAAATAGTAATATTTAATATCGCGGTTGGTTCAATAGAAAAAAATTGAAATTACAATAATGTATAGGCAAGCCGCATATGTTTCCGTTCTGTTTAAAAAAAACACTATAATCTAAAATAATTATCGGAGAAAGCTGAAGAAGAAGATTATACAAACCGTAATTCGGGACAGACCACGTTTTCATGATCACAAGTTAACACCGAAAGCCTTATTTTTGCTGGTTGGTCTAGTGTCTAACTCACTTCAGTCATACCAACTGCCTTACTGACTAGGTACCTCCAATATAGAGAAGTATAAGTATTTTAATTTTAAAGCTTTGTGTTTTTATTGTTGGCGGAGTCGGAGGAGCAGGGATTCGCCCCCTGTTTGCCTCGTTCACTCACGGAGGTGATATGAAAAGTGGTGTTTGAGGACGCCAAGAAAAAATAAATGACGTATCCTGTTGGGATCAAACCGCCAAGTTTAAATTCCAACAAAAAAGGATACGTCATGAGTAAGAGTAAAATTGTTGCGTTTAAAAAGCCAGGAGATATTTCAGAAGATCCGCTGACAGAGTTGCTTCGATCTGGTGCCAGGAAATTGATAACAGATGCTGTTGAAGTAGAATTGCAGGAACTTCTCAATCAATATTCTCATCTGAAAAATGAGTTTGGCCATAAGCAGATTGTCCGCAATGGATATTTACCGGAGCGAGAGATCCAGACAGGTATTGGTCCTGTAAAAGTAAGAGTTCCAAAGATCAGGGATAAAAGTGGCCAGGGTATCAAGTTCAACTCAGCACTATGACCGCCGTACCTGAGAAAGACAAAAAGCGTGGAAGAGGTACTGCCTTGGCTGTATCTCAAGGGAATATCCACCGGTGATTTTCAGGAGACCCTCCAGGCTCTTTTTGAGGTGAATGCAGCAGGCCTATCGTCTTCAACAATCAGCCGTTGTAAACGTTTGCCATTAAAAAACAGTCGGATTAGTTCCAAGGCCCCTGGATAGAGCTGACGGTCAGGCAAGGTAGACAGGCAGAAATAACCCCGGCCAGGGTTGGCTTGAATTTCCGACAGATCACCTTCTTCATACTTCAGCTTTTCCAGGGAGAAGGAATTACGGATGATTTACAGAGAGGTGAATCGCATCACCCTCTATCTCTTGGAAAACGACAGGAGATTGTCCGCTCATCTCTATCATCTCCTTGATTCCAAAGTAACAGCGGGCCTGACATAATTGCTCAACAGTCGTTGTTACTTTATTTGACGGAGAGTTTCGAGGATCTGTTTTGCCAGTTCGTGGTTCGGTTCTTTTGCAAGTATATACTCTGCGAGTTGACGCGCTCTGTCATTCATTCTGAAGTTTAAATAGAGCTGGACCAGGGTGGTAAAGTATTCCTGGTTGGCGGGTTCCGCTTCCAGTGCCTTTAAAAGTGCCGTTTCACCTTTTTCCCATTGCTGCAGTTTGAGGAATGCCAGAGCTTGGTTATACCTGGCACGGCTGTTCTCCGGCATGCCGTCGGCGGCCTTGCCGAGATATCGAGTCGCCTCCCGATACTGTTTCATCTCCGCCAGGAGGAGGCCATAGGAATAGGAAACCTGATGCATTTCAGGATGGGCTTCGACCACCTGCCGAAAAAGATCGGCTGCTTCATCATTTCTTCCCCGACTGTTCAGCTGCATAGCCAGATTGACCTTGGCTTGGTAGAACTGATCGTCGATCTGTATGGCCTGCCTGTATCGTTCTATGGCCATATCCGTTTCTCCCTGCAGGGCGGCCAAATTACCGAGATTGTAGCGCTGCGGGGCGAAATCGCTGTTATAGACCATGGCCTGGCGGTACTCCTCCAGCACCTGCGCAAACGTCGTCCTGTGCTCAGGCCGGATGGATTCAATCGGGATCCGGGCCAGAGCAATGGCCGCCTCTATCCGCACGGCCTTTACCTCGTCATAGAGCTTGGGCACAAGCAAGTTTGTCGGTGCCTGGCCGTGCAGGCTATTCAGGTGACGGATTGCCGTGTGCCGTACAAGCGCTTCATCATCATCCAGCGCCCTGGTAAACACTGCAGCGGTTCCTTCTCCCGGATAGCTACTCAGCAAAGATAGGGCTGTTGCCCTGACAATTGGGGTCAGGAGCCCATCTTCGGCAATGTTCATGAGTTCTTCCCTGGCCTCCGGTTGCCGGCTGCGGGCAAGCGTGAAGACCTCTCCATAATGGGGTTTTCTTGACGATCCATACCATTTGGTGAAATGCTCGTTGACCCAGGCGAGGCTTTTGTCTCCATGGCAGTCTTTGGCAGAACAGCTATTTGGCACACCGATGGTCTCGCTCAGGTCCGGTCTGGGAATCCTGAGACTGTGGTCCGGACGGTAATCGGTTCCCATATAGACCTGCCCGGGCAGGTGACATTTGACGCAGAGATGGCCATTGCTGGGTTTTCCCTGGTATTCGCGCTTGTGAAAATGATGGGCCGGAGTATCGTAGCTCTCGGCCCGATGGCATTGGAGGCAGAGGGTATTTCCCTCGCCGTGAAGTTTGAGGCTGTGCATATCATGGCAGTCACTGCAGCTGACACCAAGCCGGTACATCTTAGACTGGGTGAAGGAACCGTAGACATATACTTCTTCGAGGATCTGACCGTCGGCAAAATAGAGGCCCTCTTCTAGCAGCGAAGGAATCAGTTTATCAAGCAGTTCGCCCTCACTGTGCTCGTTGTCGCCCAGCTGATATCTCCTGGCATGACAGGGGGCACAGATGGCAATCTGGGCCCGGTTGTTGGTGTTGCCGGTTTCCACCTGAAGCTTGGCGTTGGCAGCTTCCGGTCTGGCAATCCCTGGTATTTCCGCCCACTCGACATGACCGGAACCGGGACCATGACACGCCTCGCAGCCGACATGAATCTCGAACCATCGAGTATCATAGGCTTGACTCTCCATGTCATACCCTTTTTCGAGTCGGGTAGAGTGACATTCTGCACACATGCTGTTCCAGGTCTGTCCTCCATTGGTCCAGTGGAGCCAGTCACCAGGGCCCTTAACCTCGTAGGGCGGCATCCTGTACCACCTGTTATCCCGTGAATCCCAGCCGATGTTCAGGCACTGCAACCGTCCTCCCGGAAAAGGAACAAGATACTGTTGGACAGGATAGACTCCGAATGTATGGGTTATGGGAAACGTGCCAAGCTTGCCGTCCGGTCCCTCTGTTTCAACCAAAAACTTTCCCTGCTCTCGAAAAAAACGGCTGGTGACGCCGTTATGCGGGTCGGAATAGATGGTATCCCCGAAATCACCCAATACCGTTTCTTCGCTGGCAACATCCATGGCCAGATCGTGATGGGACCCTTGCCACTTCTCATAGGCGGCCCTATGACATGAAGCGCATTTCTCGCTCCCAGCAAAAGTGGGAGCCGCTTGTTCGACTGCTTGTATGTCATACTCCGAACGCTGCAGATAGACAAAGGGGGCCAGCAGGCAAATCAAGGCGGCAACGAGTCCGGCAATATGCCACCCGGCAGACGATGAGGTCTTTTTCTTCTTCTCTGCGCTCATGTCAGGATTGCATTGCCTGGGAGGGATCGAAGTGCTCTCGTTTCAAAGGGGTCGCGGCATTGACCTTTATCCTGCCGTTTTCGATCCGCAACGGATAGTAATCTAGCGGCCGGGTTGCAGGGGCAGTCAATACCACCCCTCGCCGGTCAAAACTCGAACCGTGGCAGGGACAGACAAACTGCTTCTTTTCCTCATCCCACGGAACAGAACAACCGAGATGGGTACAGGTCCTGGAAACAGCCATAAAGCTGCCGTTTTCCAGGCAGACCAGATAAAATTTGCCCTGGGGAACGGCCTTGACATCGCCAGGCCTGAACTGGTCGATGCTGCCGGCTTCAATTAAGATATCAGCGTCTTTCTTCCGGAAAGGGTTATCTTTCCTGGCTCGCAGAAGTGAGCCGGCGATCCAGCCGATTTCCAGGATACCGACAGCCGCAAGAAACACCCAAATTCTGCTTATCAGTGTTCGGCGAGAGGTAGTGTCCGGTACCTCGTCTTGTGTGTGGTTATTGTCTTCGTTCATTTTTCGTCTGTTTGATTTACTCGTTACTCTGAGAGGACGGCCCTGGCAAAAGGTATTGGCCCAATTCCTTGCTGCGATATCACTGGCACTACCAGACAAGAGCCATTCCCGGCCCACGAAACCAGATCCCGACTACAGTGAGGGTGGTGACTGCGCTTAAGACCAGAGTCACAGCTCCCAACATCGCTTCTGCCTTTGTACAATGCCAGACCAGACGCAGCAGGTAATAGTGCACCACAACAACAAGGATAAAAAAAACCGTGGGAATCACGCCATACAGGAGCAATTTTGCCTGGGATGCCCCGGCGCCGACAAAAAGCATATCGTCAAGTATTACCCCGAGTACCACCAGAGCCGCCCCGGCGACACTCGATGCAGCGGCAACCTGGCGCCCTTTCCTGCCGCCGAACCATACCCCCGGAGGTAGAATCGCCTCCTGACGAAATGGCACTACCGCCAGGAAGCCAAGCATTAGCGACGGTACCACGCACACGGCAAAGACCGGGTGCAGGTGAAGAAGAAGTTCCTGGAGGCCCATGAAATACCAGGCTGCCTTCGCCGGGTTGGGGCTCTGGCCGGGATTGGCCTGCTCCGCCAGCGGCGCGTCCACGAAGGCTGAAAACATAAACAGCAGAGCCAGGAGCATGAAACCGGTGGCAGCTTCCCGGGCCAGCAGGTGTGGTATGGTCTGCAGTTTCTCCTCCGACACCTTGCCTGCCGCTCTTCGGATAAGCCCGCCGGCTTTTCTGATGAGCCAGAAATGGTAAACAAGCAGGAACAGCAGAAGCGTCGGGATGAAGCCCACGTGGACGGCATAAAAGGTCGACAGGGTCGCAGCTCCCACCTCCTCGCCTCCCCTCAACAGAGCCATCAGGTTTTTACCGACAAGTGGTATATAGGAAAGCATGGAGGTGAATATCGTCACCGCCCAGTAGGCCAGCTGGTCCCACGGCATGAGATAGCCGGTAAAGTTAGCCAGAAGAACAAGAAGAAAGGCGCTCAGTCCCACCAGCCAGTTATACCGGCGCGGCCCCGTCAGGGCACCGGTAAGGAAAACCCTGAGCAAATGGAGAAACGGGATCACAACGAGAAGATTTCCGGCCCAGTGGTGACAATTCCTGATAAACCCGGCCGGGTTGCCATTATTGTACATCTGCTGGATTGACAGGTAGGCCGAATCGGAATGCGGTGAGTAGCTCAACAGTTGCAGGAGCCCTGTTCCGAAAAGAACAAGAACCAGTGTCGCACTCATCCCGCCAAGCCCGAAGCTCAGAGTATAACGCAGAGTGTCTGCATTCACGGTCCGTGGGTGCATGTGAAAGACAAAAGCGGAAAACGGCAGTTGAGCTGTTTTTTTCACGTCTTTGAGGTCGGGGAAGAGACCGAAGCTATTTGATTCATTTGCTCCGTTTGATCCATTTCATAACATTTTATATGATCACGCCACTATAACAACTCACAGGTGTATGTTCCAGTTCTTTCTGGCGCTCTTAATATTCACCTTTTGGATTGGCACTGGTTAATTAACAATGCGTTGAGCCAATCACTGTCCGCTACAGGTTCACAGTGGCGGTATTTCTCTCTCCCTGGCATGCCGTACGAATCACTCTATTAATCTCCCCCCGGCAAATGGGATAGAAACCTACAGACAGATTCATTTCGTACAACTAAAACACGACATGAATCTGTAAGATTTTAAAATAGATGAAAATATGAGAAAATTATCGTCCTCCACAAAACCAAAAGCTTTCCCGTAAATCAAAAATAATGATTATTCCTATCAGTAAATTCTTTGATACTCGATTCTCTGATGATATAATAAGTCTTTGGACTAAATCTAACAGTTAGAAACTGTCTCAAGGCCTTGCAGACAAGCCTTACTGCACTCAATCGCACGCAAAATATTTCAAACATCGCAGTCACTTTAAAGGAGGAACTTATGTTCTGGCAAAAACGAGTTTTGGCTCTCGTGCTTGCAGGCAGTTTACTGTTGAGTGCAAGCGCAGTGATGGCGGCAGAGAAACCCAACATTCTGGTTATATGGGGGGATGATATCGGCATATGGAACATCAGCCACAATAACCGCGGCATGATGGGATACCGCACACCCAATATCGACAGCATCGCCCAAGAAGGCATCAGCTTTACTGATTACTATGGTCAGCAGTCCTGTACGGCCGGCCGGGCGGCGTTCCTCAACGGCAGTGTGCCGGTGCGTACGGGTATGACAAAGGTTGGTATGCCCAAGGCGGAACAGGGATGGCAAAAGACTGACGTGACATTTGCCACCGTGCTCAAAGCCCAGGGGTACTCCACTGGGCAGTTCGGAAAGAATCACCAGGGAGACCGCGACGAGCATTTGCCGACAATGCACGGGTTTGACGAGTTCATGGGCAACCTCTACCATCTCAATGCCGAGGAAGAACCCGAAAATCGTGATTATCCCGGCGATATGAAGTTGGCCAACGGCAAGACATTTCGAGAGTATTTCGGGCCG
Source organism: Desulfopila inferna (assembly GCF_016919005.1). Classification (NCBI taxonomy): domain Bacteria; kingdom Pseudomonadati; phylum Thermodesulfobacteriota; class Desulfobulbia; order Desulfobulbales; family Desulfocapsaceae; genus Desulfopila; species Desulfopila inferna. The sequence goes on along the minus strand of NZ_JAFFQE010000007.1, from coordinate 189,488 downwards.
CGAGGGGTAATCAAGTCCAAAGCCCTGGCCGACGGTACGCAGGAGATTGAGGATACCGGTCCGTTGACGAAAAAACGAATGGAGACGATCGATGAGGAGACTCTTGCCGCCGCTAAAGATTTTATCAAGCGGAAGAATGAGTCCGGCGAGCCGTGGATGTGTTGGTGGAATGCAACACGGATGCACTTTCGTACACACGTCAAAGAAGAACACAAGAACCTCGCCGGCCCCAATTCCAACGAATACCATGACGGCATGGTTGAGCATGACATGCAAGTAGGTGAACTACTTGGATTGTTAGACGAGTTGGGCGTTGCGGAGAATACGATCGTACTCTACTCGACCGATAATGGTCCGCACTTCAATACCTGGCCCGACGCCGGTTACACAACATTCCGCAACGAGAAAAATTCAAACTGGGAGGGTGCCTATCGCGTTCCGGCATTCGTCCGTTGGCCTGGTAAATTCCCCTCAGGTGTGACGGTCAACGGCATCGTTGCCCACGAGGACTGGTTGCCGACCTTTGCCGCAGCCGCGGGAGCGCCGGATATCAAGGAGAAACTGAAAGCTGGCGTCGAGTTGAACGGACGCATGTACAAGAACTACATCGACGGCTACAATATACTCGATTACCTGCAAAAAGCAGGTACTTTTAAGACAACTGTCGAGGACCAGCAGGCTTCTCCCCGTAAATCGTTCATCTATGTGAACGACGGGGGAGAGGTTAGTGCCATCCGCGTGGGCGACTGGAAAGCTGTCTATCTGGAAAATCGTGCCCATCAGCTGCAGGTCTGGCGTGAACCATTTATCAAACTGCGCCTTCCCCTGGTGTTTAACCTTAGGCGCGACCCTTTTGAAAAGGCACAACATAATTCGAACACCTATCACGACTGGGTAATCGACCGTGCTTATATCCTTGGTCCAATGCAGGTTGTTGCCAGTCAGTTCCTCATGACCATGAAGGATTATCCGCCGAGCCAGACACCTGGCGACTGGAGTTTGGGCACTCTTGAAGCGCAGATCAAAAGCATGACATTAGGCGGCAAATAATCATTCATCAGGGTGGGGATCAATCGGAACCCACCCTCCTTTTTACTCGCACGCAAGGAGAAGACATGTCTGTTCGCATGTTATGGCTGTTCTTTGTGTTGGCTGTTTCTTCCTTGTCTATCCATGCTCAGGCAGCCGATCCTTTAGCATCATGGAATGATACCGCAGCGAAAAAAAACATCATCACCTTCGTCGAGAAGGTGGCAAGCCCAAACTCCTCGGATTTCCTGCCTGCAAACGAACGCATCGCCGTGTTTGATAACGACGGAACGCTGTGGTCGGAACAACCCATGTATTTCCAACTTTACTTCGCTCTTGACCGCATCAAAGAACTCGCTCCCCGCCATCCTGAGTGGAAAACCCAAGAGCCGTTCGCTTCTCTTCTTAAAGGAGATGTGAAAGCTGTCTTGGCCGGCGGCAAAAAGACACTGCTTGAAATTATTATGGCCAGCCATGCTGGTATGACGACGACCGAGTTTGAAAATATCGTCAAGGATTGGATCGAAACGGCACGACACCCCAAGACGGAACGTCTTTACACTGAGATGGTCTTTCAGCCGATGCTCGAATTGCTGGCTTATCTGCGTGACAACGATTTCAAGACGTTTATCGTCTCCGGCGGCGGCATTGAGTTCATGCGTCCGTGGACAGAAAAAGTATATGGCATTCCACCGGAGCAGGTGGTGGGCAGCAGCATAGTGACTACATTCGCATTACGGAATGACGAGCCGGTATTGGTACGGCAAGCGAAAGTGAATTTTATCGATGATAAGGAAGGGAAACCCGTTGGCATCAACATACACATCGGCCGTCAACCGATCGCGGCCTTCGGCAATTCCGACGGCGACCTGCAGATGATTCAGTGGACAACAGCCGGAAAAGGTATACGGTTCGGGCTGCTGGTTCACCACACCGATGCTGAACGGGAATGGGCCTATGACCGTGAATCTCATATAGGTCAACTCAACAAAGCGTTGGATGAAGCCGAAACAAAAGGATGGACCGTTGTCGACATGAAACAAGACTGGAAGGTTATCTATCCCAGCGTAAAATAGACCGACATGACTTGAGGGCGTCCTATAAAGCCAGAGCTCAACAGATTATCGGTTCAGCTCAGGAGCGGAATGGGCAGATCAACGGTCTTAGGATAGGTGTAACGGCGAACGGAGCAGCAAATGCTGGAATGGGATTGGGAGCGTATGCAAAAGCGATTGAAAAGATAGGAGTGGTTGCCAGTCGATCTATTAATCAAGATCAGCTTCATGTTGACCTGGAGAAGGATGTCATAAATGCGGCTGCGGCAATGGCAGGGTATACTGATTCAGAGCAGAATATTGGCGATATGTTCGGTAACAATCTCACTCTTGATACTATTGATGTGCACACCGCCTCGCAGATAGTTAATGCCGCCGGTGCCCTGGCTTCTCACTCCAAAGCAATACAGAACATAGGGTCGATCCAGGTCGGTAAAACATCTGTTGGCCAGGGAGCTAAAGCAGACCAGGCGAAGGTCACAGAAAATGCTGACGGTAGTATCGTTAATACGGCCGCAGCCATTGCTTCACAATCGATTGCAAAGCAACAGGTTGGCGAGATAACAGCCTCCGGGACTGGCAACAGCCTGGCAGTCACCATCGGCGGAAAAATCCGTAATGCAGCTGGTAGCTTGGCTGCAAACGTAAAGGCGGATCAGGATGTCGGCGTCATGCAGGGAAACGCCGATTTCAGCATGATTAACGTTGATATTGAAGGTGCGGTAAAAAATATCGGCGGCGGTGTCGCGGCTTCCGCCAAGGCAGAACAGAAGATCGGCACTATAGATTCTACAACGGGTGGGCATAGGAACCAAATCCAGCTGACTGTCGACAAGGATACTACTATCAGTAATGCAGCAGCTGGATATGTGGGCTCCGGGACTGTAACACAAGCCGTAGGTGGTATTTCCGGCAAGAGGATTTCAAATAGTTCGGTTTCCTTTGAGAAGATGGGGTCGATCTATAATTTCGGACGTGGCATCGTCGGCAAAGGGAGCTCATCTCAACTTATCGGTGTGATTGATTTAGGCAAGGGCTCAGGCTCTGAGGATCAAATCTCACTGAATATAGGCAATGTCAGCGGTTCGGGCTCGGGCCTTGCCGGCAGCGGAAAGGTCAATCAGGATATTGGAGTCTTGAAGGCAGGTGGTCACGATAACAGTATCACGGTGAACACTGGTGATATTTCGGGTACCACACGGGGAATTCTGGGAGCGGGGACCTCCCGTGAGACGATTGGCGCCATTCTCGGAAGAAGTGCTTCCAACTCCTCAGTTACCGTAACAACCCAAAATATTGTCTCTTCCGCCCAAGGATCGGGAACAGAGGCGCGGACATTGCTGTCGGTGTCCTTGCCGGAGATTCGGCTCAATATCAGCATCTGACAGTCGAGACCGGCTCTATTACTACCGAGGCCATAGGTGTCGATTCTCGGACAGATATCAAAATAGGAGTGGTCGACAGCAATAGTAAGGTGAAAGCGATTCCCCCGGCGACCACGAACATTCAGCTCGGCAATGTTCATAACAAAAACGAGTCGGTTCATGCAAAAACGGTTATCGAGGTCGGTCATATTTATTCTGATGTCAAAGGCACTGTGAATATGGATATAAAGGCTGGTGACCTGGTAGTTGACACCTTAGCTGTTGGAGCATCTTTTAATCCAGGCATTCAAATTGGAAATGTCAAGGGGGTGCATGGAGGGACAGTCAATCTTACCATAGGCGATGTCTATGTTGCCCCGGACTGTATTGAAGTTTATATTCCTTAGTGGGAAATGTGACCTTGTGCTCGGGAAAATCGTTAGTCAGGATTGGCAATATCGGCATAAGTAATAAGGATAAGAAGTGGATTTCGGGGTGACTTTTGCGCCGCAACTTCCCTAAGTACCCTCCTCTTGTAATAACACAGCGAAAACAGGCTCCCTTTCCGTCATTCCGGCCAGCGGCACCAAAGGCAACAACTTCAATAGAAATTGTCAGTAAGTTCTTCTACAACGTGCAAACCTTTCAACAAAAACTGCCAAGTCTTAAATAGGTTGAGATGGAAGGCTGGCAGAGGAGAATCTGCAAGAGAAGACTTTTCTGCGAAGGAGCAACCAAGCGATGCAACCATAGATGGCGGCACATAACCAGAGTTGTTTCCAGAGTGGCAGAATCGACGAAAACTCGGCTCCCATCTGATTCAGACCAATAAAAGCCTTGATAGCCGGAATAACAGGAATAAATTGTATAACAGCGGTAAACTGATCGGGGATTGCAGAAGCCGGCCAGATAAAGCCGGAGGCAAAGATAAGCGGCATGGAACTGAGGAGAACCAGCAGGGTTGCCAACTCGCGCCGGGGCAAAAGCAGTCCCAGGCTGATGCCTAGAAATGTGGTAGCCAGCAGGAAGGGTAGAATAAGTAGATTCAACTCGGAAAAATCTGCAAGGTGAGGAATGTTGTAAAATGAAAAGCTGAAACCGAAATAATACATGCAAAGCAACCAGTAGATGGCAACAAAAAGTGAACTCCGCACCAACAGAAGTTTCCATGGATCTGCTTCAAGCCAGTAATCTTTTCCCACCGACAGACGCTGTTCATTCTGTCCACCACCAAGGATCCCTGCGCCCATGATCAAGGTCTGATGCAAGATGAGTATAAAGACGGCCGGAATTACGTAATTAACGTAACCCATTGTCGGATTAAACACCGGTTGGGAATTGAGTTTTACAGCACTGTAATGCTCTGCTGCCAGTGCCAGGGCCTGACCCGACATAACCATCCGTAAAATCTTGACCTTTGCGGCCAGAGTCTGACCGGAGCTTGCGAGTCCCTCCAATACCGTACCGTAAACCAGGAAATAGCTGGCATCTCCGGCAAAGGAAAGGGTGGGCCGCCGCCCCTGGAGCAGGTCTCGATAAAAATTCTCAGGAATAACGAGAATACCGGCCATTTTCTCATCGATAAAAATCTGCTGTGCTTCTTCGATGCTATAGGCCCGAGAACTAAGCTGGACCTGTGGAGTCGCATCCACCATCCTTTCCAGCCGCCGACTGAGCTGACTGCCGTCCAAATTGACAACGACTACGTGCTGATCTCTTGGGATCTGTTTGGTGTAGGGCAGCGGATAGAGAAAAGAATAGAGCAGTACCCCACCGAAGACAGTGAGCAAGATAGCTTGATTGGTGAAAACAGCTCGCAACTCATTTTTACAGATATCCGCCCAGCTCATTGATCGACCCCATGCTCATTTTGTATGGCGCCAAGTTTCCTGGCTTTGTAGAAGAGCAACAAGAGCGGAATAAAAAATAGTAAAAGTTGCTGCAGCTGCGGCAGAGCTGTGTACAGCGGCGCACCATAATTTACCTGTCCGAATTGAATCTCTATATAGTGACTTATTGGCAGCATATTGCGCCATATTCTAGCCGGCAGAGTCATATCAGTAACCGGGAAGGTCACTCCCATGAAGGCAAGCCCCGGCGCTGCATATGCTGCGGCAAGGCTGAGGCCCCTGGCCGCATCCTGTGTCAAAAAAAAGAACAGGCCACCCGTGCCAATACTGGCGCAAACAGTAAGAAGCTGGGCAAGAAGCAGCAAGGCCCCGTTACCATGCATAGGCCAGCCGAGAAAAATATACATCAACCAAAGAAAGAACAGACCGTGCAGCCAAAAAAGAAGGATGAGTGGTAAAAATTTTGCCAGTAAAGCTCTGACCGGAAAAGCTCCCAACCATATACCGAAGCCCATTCTTCTCTTTTCAGCGGCAAGAGAGAGAACCGTTATCGCCACCATCAGAATCTGCCAGACCGCGGGCAGTATTGCGGAAACAAGAAACTGCGCATAGTTTTTATTGAGGTTGAATAAGGGGGTTGCCTGGGTACTAATTGGCACAGCCGCTGAAAGTGCCATATCGAAAACCTGAGCCCCGGCTGCCAACTTTTGAACAGTTTCAACCTTGGCAGTAAAAGTACCCTGGGCTTGAAGGAGTGCCGAATTCACATTCTTGCCGATCAGCAGAAATTGATTGTTAACAAAAGCGCTCACCTGTGGCGGTCGACCGATGATCATTCTCTTTTCAAGCTCATCAGGAATGATAACCAAACCATAGATTTTTCCAGTACGAAGGTCATCCACTCCCTGTCGTATATTGAGATAATCATATGTTATTTCAAGGGCAGGACTGGCATCGTAATGGCGAATAAGAGCTCTGGAGGTCTGGCTTTTGTCGAGGTCAACCACTCCGACCGGAAGGTCTCTGGCGATTCCCTGTGAAAAAATAGCCCACATGAGAAAAAAAAGCAGGATCGGGACCCAGCTGACCAGAGATACCAGCCAGGGATCGTGCAGCAGAACCCTCCATTCCCGGGTCACCATGGATGCAAAGGATGGCACCGTCATTTTTGGACCAGAACACTCATCCCGGCCCGCAAGCCTTCTATTGGGTTGATCGGTCGGGCTTCAACTTCGAAGCTTCGCATATCAAACCCCTTGTCACTATTCGTGGCACGCCAGGTCGCAAAATCTCCCATAACGGCAACGTGGCTTACCCTAAAACGCTGGCTGCTGTTGGTAAGAGATGGAATTGAAGCAGTGAATTCGGTTCCTTTGGCAAATTCTGCAAGCCGATCTTCACGAACATGGAAAACCACCCAGGCATCATTCATATCTAATATGGTGACTACGGGAAATCCCTGAGGAGCAAGTTCACCGGATTGAAGGAGAACCTGGGAAACCTCACCTCCATGCCAGCTCTCGATACGTGTCTCGGCTGCATAGACCTCTGCCTCAGCCACGGCACCTGCAGCCATGCGCGCCTTGCCTTCTGCCGCCTCTATCTCCTCATTGCGGGCTCCCTCTTCCGCCATTTTGAACATCTGGTAGGCGCTATTGGCGGCAAATCGAGCAGCCTGGAATTGGGAATACGCTTCATCCCGCTTCTGCTCGGCCACAACTCCATCGCTGTAGAGACTGTCTATACGGTGGAAGGTCTTTTCCTTGAGGTCAGCGGCAGCTTTTGCCTGCTTCCACTGCTCCCGAGCTGCTTCAATCTGCTGTTTTCTTGCCCCTGTATTTGCTTCTTTGGCAAGGGCATCAGCAGCATCCTTTCCGGCAACGGCCTGTGCCAGTTTAGCGTCAATTTCCGGACTGAAGATGGTAAAAACAAGCTGACCTTTTTCGATCAGATCTCCTTTTCGGACAAAAACCTGATCAATACGACCGGCTATTTTTGAGCTGATATTATACTGCTGTGCTTCTACCTGGCCCTGCAATTGGAGTGGCTTGGGCTGGTAAGCGTGCCAGAAGGTGTAACTGAGCCAGGCAACCCCGGCAGCGAAGACTATGGAGATCAGAAATATTTTGAAAAAGCGCATTATCGTACCTCGGTCCTATTCTGATAAAGTAAAAAACTGTCGAGCTGGCCACTAATGGCGTAGAGTTTTGCCAAAGTGACGACATACTTGTAAGCGGCGACCGCACGTTGAGTCTTGATATCGGCACGAAACAGTTCGGCATCGACCACGTCAAGAGAGGTTGATAAGCCCTGGTTAAATGCTTTCACCCTGAGCTCAACGGTTTCTTCGGCTAAAATCAGGCTTGATTCAAGTCCTTTATATTCCTCAATTGCCTGCTTTGTCTGGTGATAACTCTTTTCCACTAGCACAGAAAGATCACTTTGCGCCTGAAGCTGCAAAGCGTCGATTTGCTTGACCATGCTTTTTGCCGCCGCGAGGTTTCCAGAGCGGCCTGATCTGTCAAAAAGGGGAATACTCAGGCCAACTCCCACGATCCAGTCGGGAACCAACTTGGTCGCCAGATCGTCCTTCTCATAGAGGATGTAATTTCCAAAAACAGCCACCGTCGGCAGGTATTTGCCTTTTTCCACAGCGATCAGACCTGTGGCCTGTTCTTTTTTTGACTCAAGAACGCCAAGACCTGGGTAGTAAGCAAGGGTTTTGTCCAGGAAAGTAGCGAGAGGAGGCATGGTATCATTGATAAATAGTGCATCAGAGGGAATAACCGGCCGCGAACTTTTCAATAATCTTGTCAGGGCGAGTCTGGCAATCTCCAGTTCGCGCTCTGCCTTGTGGCGGTCAACTGTAGCCCTGACGTGGGAGGCGTCCGCCTGCAATCTTTCGACCCTGGCTATCTGCCCCTTTTTTTCCAGGAGGATCGCGTTATCACGATGTTTCTTCAACCCGGTTTCAACATAGACCTTGGTGTCAAGTACTCTTTTGGCCAGTACAACTCCAAAATAGGAACGAGCAAGGTAATCAAACTGCTCCTCGAGTTTCTTTTCCAGCTCATGATTCGCTTCGCCAAGTTTCCCTAAGGCAATGTCCTGGGCCGCATCAATTCGACCTCCGGTATAGATGGGCCACTGAGCTCGAATTGAGCTGGTTAGATTTTCACGTTCAGCAATGGTTGAAGTAAGACCGCTGTTTAATTCAGTCACTGACAAGCCATAACTCGTGGCCAGACCAGCAATAATCGGTGCCAGCTGATCACCGGCCGGCGTACTCTCTAGAATATCTTCAGGAGAAAGCGTAATCTGGTCGTCAAGGTAGAGATAAGTCGCAGATATTCCTACTTCCGGGAAATACAAGTCCTTTGCCGCATCACGTTTGTATTTCGCCTGCTCGACGTTTGCCCTTGCAGCCGCAAGGGTATCGTTTTTAGCAGATACCTGCTGCCAGGCTTCAGCATAACTGACTGTAGTGCCCGCAGGCGAGCAAAACGCTGCTGTCATACTGCTGAATATGATGCCTGACACTGTGAGCGCAGTCAGTAGCTTTCTTGAATATCTGTACACTTACCTACCGTTTGTACTTTTTTATTTTTGAGTAACCTATTGCTGCAAAAACATTTCAAGGTATTGACCACTCAATCTGATATCGCTGACGCCATTGCCTCGATATCCTCCTCCGGCATGATCCCCATTCGCAGAAAATGTTTCTTGGAAAACAGGGCAAAATCACCTTCCGAGACAGCGCAGATATCACCATCCTCATCCCGGATCTCAGCCACGACCTCGGCTTTGCGTTCACTGCTCTGTTTTTTGACGTAACCGATTGCGGTCAGTGCCGACCCCACATGCACCGGTTTTTTAAATGTAACTGTCATTGACCGGGTGAGCATGAATTTTCCGGTGAACTTAATCACTGCCCAGCTCATCGTCTCATCAAGCATCGTCGAAAGAATTCCACCATGGATAAGGTTGCTCCAGCCGCGAAACGTCTTTTTCACTAACAGCTTAGAGCGAATTTGTCTGCCATTGGATTCAAAACACATTCTCAGACCATGTGAGTTTTCTGGACCGCAGGCGAAACACTCTTTGTCTATCGATGCAAGAGGTTTCCAGTTGGTTTCCGACTTTATGCCGCTATTCTCAAACATTCAAATACCCTTTTTATTTCAATTTTTCAATACGGCTGAACCTTTGTTTTATTGATGAACACCGGTCATTGTTCAATGACTCCCAAAATCTTTTTCGCCACCACTATCATGTTTCTACAGTGTTCACTAAAGGTGCCGTTTTCAATATGAAACCTGCAAAAATAATGTGAACCTTCTGAAAGGGATATGAGTCCCTGTGCCGCAGCCTCCGGGTTAGCCACCCGAATGACACCGGCATCTGCAAAAAAACGTACCTGTTCACGTAGGTACCTGTCATACCTCTCATAAAGTGTATGCAAACGGCTCATCACCCTTTCATCCCTCTGGCTTAAGGCAAGAAATGAAAAAATTACCGAAAAACTGACAGCTTCATGCCATTCACGGCTCCAGATCAACGCCAGCAACTCTTCAAGCCTCTTGTGCGGTTCTCCGCTATCTGGCAGTTTACCTATCAGGTCCGCGTAAGTCAGAAGTACTTCGTCCACTAACTCCATTACCATGCGTTCCTTTGAACCAAAGTAGTGAATAACAAGGCTTGCATGCACTCCCGCTTGTTTTGCGACCTTGGCAACCGAAGCATTTTCAAATCCAACAGCCTCGATAACTTCATAAAAAGCCTTTAGTATTGCAGGCTTTCTTTGTTCTGCATTCAGTCTCTCACGCTCTTGCATACCGCACCCTGATTGTTGTTGGCGTTTTCTCAAAACGAGGACTTGTTAATTGAACGTTCATTTAATAAACAGAAAAATATCTCCTGTCAATAACCTTGACTAGCAGACTTGCTCCACTCATGAAATAATCAGATTAGATGAGAATTTAGTCCCGTCTTCATCAGACAGTTACTGTTGCTCAATGAAATTTTTTATTTCATAACGTATTGGTTTCACACAAATGTCCATATCCTTTTCGAAATAAATCTGCCACATTTACTCGACGATCGGTCAGTTACTACTTACACTTTATTCAATCAAGAAAAAGATCGAAAAACCTCGTCAGCAAACTCCAGATGCCGGCTATAGGCTTATTGCCAGCAAAAGATTTTTCTGATGTTGATTCAGCAGAAGTCCTGCAATCTGCTGAGGTATCTGATGGTACATTCTATTATTATTCAAGTCTAAAAAAATATTTGCTCTCGATTTCGGGAGTGCCTGGATTTACAACCTATGTGGGGCTTTTTGACATTGGCCAACCAAAGCTGGGTTCACCTTTGTCGTGGCTGCGGTAAACTGGTCCGGTTGGCTCAACTGTGGGTAGTCAAGATCCTGAAGAGCTAGCCTGATATCATCAAATCTTAACGAATGAGGATAAAAATATGATTAAAGCATATGCAGTTCATGAGCCCAAAGGAGAACTCAAACCGTTTGAATATGATCCCGGTCCATTAAAGGATGATGAGGTCGAAATTGATGTTGAATTTTGCGGAATTTGCCACAGCGATATATCAATGATTGATAATGAATGGGGCATTACCCAATATCCTCTTGTGCCGGGCCATGAGGTCGTCGGCACCATATCTTCTGCGGGAAGCAAAGTAGATCACCTTAAAATTGGAGACGTTGTTGGTTTGGGTTGGCAATCAGGTTACTGCATGACCTGCGATTCCTGTCTCTCCGGTGATCATAATTTATGCTCAGCTGCAGAACAAACAATTGTCGCTCATCATGGAGGTTTTGCAGATAAGGTTCGGGCCAGTGCAGCGAGTGTTGTCAAACTTCCCGATAGGCTCGATAAGGAGAGTGCCGGCCCTCTTTTCTGTGGCGGAATCACAGTATTCAACCCGCTCATTCAATTTGGCATTAAGCCGACTGACAAGGTGGGTGTGATCGGAATTGGTGGTCTGGGGCACTTGGCACTACAATTTTTAAATGCCTGGGGCTGCGAGGTTACCGCCTTTACCTCAAGTGAAGAAAAGAAAAAAGAAGTTCTTGAGTTAGGTGCGCATAAGGCAATTAATTCCCGCAATCCTTCTGAAATTGAATCGGCTGCAGGCCAGTTCGATTTCATCTTATCGACTGTCAATGTGAAGCTTGACTGGAATACCTATCTCGGAACCCTACAGGCAAAAGGACGCTTACATTTTGTCGGTGCAACCCTGGAACCACTGGACATAGCTGTGTTCCCTCTGATTATGGGACAGCGGTCATTGTCAGGTTCTCCCGTTGGCAGTCCCGGAAATATAGCAAAAATGCTTAATTTCGCTGCCCAGCATAACATTACCCCGGTTATAGAGAAGTACCAGTTTGCTGATATCAACGAAGCCATTGCACGTTTAAGGAGCGGCAAGGCACATTTTCGTGTTGTACTCTGTCGATAATTTGAATTGTAAAAAGTATTTCTCTAAACGATAACGATAGTTTTTACCAATGGGCATGCGTACCCTACGGCCCATTTTTATCACTATTATTTTAAAAGACAGCTCAAAATGTCAAATCAGTTTCTTATATTTTTCCGTGAGCCCTCATGGCTGAGAGTACAACTTTGCGCATTATCTTCTCTTTGCCCGTTTTCGGTCTATCGAGTTGCATTCTTTTCAGGTATGGTTTTGCCCGAGGAGGAACGGGCCTGAACAACTCTGTGACAAGGCCTTTGATAATGAGAGGTTTTTTCTTTGCCGCCAACGCTTTGAGTGAGCCGCCGATGGTTATTTCTTCAGTTGTAAAATCGGTTCCGAATGGAAAGGATGCAAGGTGACCGTCGGCCTGGAAAGGTTTCAGCATCGCATCAAGTTTCTCTGGAAAATTCTGTCTGTACTCTGGCGCAAGCTCGAAATTTGGGGGTAGCTTCCCATGAAGTTTTGCTTTCTTAATCAGCTCGTCCTGAAAACGCGAATCTGTTATTTTCAATATTTCTTCAATGATTTTGGAGTCCGGTTTTCCTCTGACATCGGCAATACCATATTCGGTTACAATTATGTCCCTGAGATGCTTCGGAATCGTGGTATGGCCGAAATTATATATTATGTTAGACTGGATTCGTTGGCTGGAATTTCTAGTGCTTCGTATCATCATGATAAGCCGACCGTCCGGAAGCGCGTGGGCCATGGAGACAAAATTATATTGCCCTCCGATACCGCTTACCACCCGCCCACAATCAAGCGCATCTGAAGTGATGGCACCGAAAACATTTACCATCATTCCGGCGTTTACAAAGCGGCCGTCTTTTCTCTGCAGTGTACGGAGTTCCTCATTGCCATAGAGCTGATTTACTTTATCAACCCCGGACATGCCAAACTGCTTTCTCTCTTCTTCGCTCATGGAGTTAAGTGCGTTATAGAAGGCACGAGGTCCGATGAAGAATGCACCAAGTATCACCTTGCCGTGTTTAAGTTGACTTCCCAGAAGAGGTTTCATCGCCGCAACGTTTTCTGGACGGGTGAAATCAGCGGAGACCCTGGTATTGCCATCGATAATGTAGCCGTTTTCGAATTTCAGCCCCTCCTTGAGGATGCCGTATTCAGAGAGCATGTTAAAATGTTTTTCTTTTAATACAGCGTGTATGCCTTTGATTTCTATGAGGAGTTCGATAATATCGGCGGGTATTTCGTCAACAGCGAGTTTCCCTGCGTTTATCAGTTTCATAATAGGTATGCTGTCATATACTTTCCGCTTCAATACGCCGCTCTTGTAAAGCTGGAAAAAGGCATCAACAAACATCTCGGAGGACCCGTAAAGCCCCTGTTCAAATTTGCCGGTTCCTCCTATTTTGTTGATCAGATCAGGGTATTTGTCGGTTATACCTGTCGCCTTCAACACTCTGTTGTATTCTTCATTTTGGTTCTGTCTCATGCTTAAACCGGCGGCAATGGCATCGCCAAGAGCGCCGATCCCGACCTGAAGAGTTCCGCCGTCTTTCACCAAAGCGCTGACATGAAGACCGATTGCATGATCCCTGAGGCTTACAGATTCTTTAGGTGGTCCGAACAAAGGATAGTTGAACTCAGGCCCTTGGAGAAGCATATCATAATGGTCCCCTGCAAACACCGCATCGCCATACATAAATGGCAACCTGGTATTCACTTCGCCAATAATAGCGACCTTGCCGCCTTTTGCCCTGATCTTATGCATTTCTTTTATTGCTTCAATGCAAATATCGGTATTGCAACCCATGGAGTACATCATCTTACCGTTTATTTCACGGCATGAGATCAGCTGGCCGAAAACATTACAACCGAAATCCATTGCATCGCGCACAACATGCGTGTAGTTCGAATTCAGGTGGTTTCTCTGCGCTTCAGGTGTCTCCATGTAGCCGCCGGCTTTGTTGAAAAATTCATAAATCTCAATATTTTTTGGGAGCTTTCCGGTGCGGAAGTCATGCATATAGTGAAATTCCGGTGTCCCTTTGAATATTCGGTCGACAAGAGGTCCCATAAATCTTTTTTCAATTTCGCTTTTGAATCTCGGCCGTTCCAGGGCGAGGGCGGTGACAATGTTCAGCTTAATCGTCGGGTCTTCTTTTGCCCTTCTATACAGCTCATTGATGAATAAAATAGGCTTTCCCAGGGCGAGAGTCATGGCAAAATTGATCTCGTTGCCCATGTAATCAAGGACATCATCAACACTTTTTTCTACGTCATTGTAAATCACACCTGTCTTTCCGTTCATCATTCACCCTTAAAATTTAGATTAATTGGTAGGTGATCCGACTGATCGATGGGTTATTTCACCCACAAGCAGTTTATTATTTGTTCTTGATTGCGTTGGCGAAAAAGAAGAGAGCCCTTTTTTGTCGGTGAGAAATTGATAAAAAGAAGCTTCAGCAAATGGCTAACTCTATAATTGGTGTATCTGTACGCTACTCGATGAAAATCCCGGAAAAGCTGATCGGCACAGGTATCTGCGAATGAGGGGTAATTTTTCTTGCTGAAATCCATGATGAGGCCCTTATTGGTGAAGAGATCATTTTGAAAATCGAATTCGACAATAGTAGTCCAAACCATGTCCTCGATCAAGATTAATCTTTACGTAAAGATAAAATTAAGGATTACATTAAATTTACAGAACATGCGTGATTTACGATCTGCCACAGAGAGGGGCGAAATCACTAATACGTCAATGTTGATAGAAGTACCTCAATTACAGAAAGAAGAGTTAATTCTTCTTATTTGTCCGTCTCTAATTAGGGCTTGCTGATTTATTAATATAGTTTTGATATTACAAAGTAAATACAGTATATTTAACGTCGAAAGTGCACAGAAAACGACATACACTCCCTCAAAAACCTTGCACATTCCGACACCAAAAAATGTATAAATACAATCTGAAACAGCTTGAGCTCCCTCAATTCGCTTTGCCTTTTCAAGGAGAACTCTCCGGCGACAATAAATGGGTGAAAATGGCAGCGTTCATACCTTGGGAAGAGTTCGAAGAACGCTACAAACAAAACTTCTCCAACACTGGCATCGGCCATCCTGCGCTCTCTGTCAGAATGGCTCTTGCCGCCCTCATCATCAAAGAAGAATTGGGTGCCAGTGACAGGTCATGCGTAGAGCAGATCACGGAGAATCCATACCACCAGTACTTTTGCGGACTCAAGGCCTTCGTAACAGATCCGCCCTTCGATGCCTCCATGTTCGTCCATTTTCGTAAACGCTTCCCGGCAGATGTGCTGCGCCAGGTCAACAATGTCATTGCTGCGAAGATGCATGAGAGGCAGGATCGACCTGAAGATCCTCAGCCTCCAAAAAGCGATACAAAAGGCGGTACCGCCAATCAACTCCCTCTCAATAATGGTCAGTTGATGGTCGATGCAACGTGTACTCCCGCTGATATCACCTTCCCGACTGATATCAAACTGCTCAACAAAGCTCGTGAGAAGAGTGAGCAGCTCATTGATATGAGCTGCATCATGCCCTAGGAAAGGGCCATAAAAAACCACGCACATATCGTCGGCGTGCCAGAAAACAATTTCTCTCCGTTGCCAAAGACAAACGGATGAGCCGGCAAAAGATACGCAAGTGCCTTCGTCAGCAGTTGGGGTATCTTCGGCGCAATCTGGGATCCATCGATCGCCTGGCCAAGGACACCGGGCTTTGCGGCCTTAGCGCCCGCCGTTACAAGGAACTGCTGGTCATCTCGGAAGTGTTCCGCCAGCAGCAATGGAGGTATGACAATCGCAGCCGTCGCATTGTTGACCGCATCGTCAGCATCAGCCAACCGCATGTTCGGCCCATAAAGCGGGGCAAGGCTGCAGCGGACACCGAATTTGGAGCCAAGGTCAGTATCAGTCTGGTTGACGGTGTGAGTTTCGTTGACACAATCAGCTGGGACAACTTCAACGAAGGTGGTGATCTCATCGCCCAAATCGAATCATACCGGGAACGTTTCGGCTGCTACCCAAAGTCAGTTCATGCCGACAAAATCTATCGCTACCGGGACAATCGCCAATATTGCAAGAAAAGAGGAATCAGATTATCCGGTCCCAGGCTGGGTCGACCACCAATAGTAACCGAGAGCAACGCTCAAGCCTTGAAAGCAGCAGAACAACAAGCCAGGCAGGATGAAATCGACAGAAATGCAGTCGAAGGTAAGTTTGGTCAAGGGAAGCGGCGCTACAGTCTTAGCCGCATTATGACCAAGCTCTCCTGCACCAGTGAGACCGCCATAATGGTAAGCTTTTTGGTTATGAACCTGAGCAGGTGGCTGACCACCTTTATTTTTTTTATTTTTTCAAAGATCAAGAGCTATTTTCTCTATTTTGCGGTCGCATTGCCAAGATATATTTGGCCCATGTGCAGGTTCGCAAAACAATAGAGAAAAGTCGATTAAATTAATCAGCAAACCCTAATTATCTCACTAGAATTGAATTGTTTATATGAAAAAAGGCTCATTTCTATTTCCGCTTTAGCAGCTTTCATGAATTAGGTGCTATGGGAAGAGATGGGTTATTGGCGCATTGTCGTAACAATTACCCCTGCGACTCATTGAAGCCTTCATTTCAAACTGTTTCAACATTTTCATATATCTGTGAGGGCAATACTGGCTTCCCCGATCAGAGTGATGGATCAGGCCTGCAGGAGGATGCTTTTTTGCCACCGCTCTGAAGAGAGATTTCATAACCAGAGCTTTTGTCATTCGCTTGCCAAGAGCATATCCTACGACTTCACCGTGAAAGATATCCTTGTGGGCTGCAAGATACAACCAGCCTTCGCCTGTGCGGATATATGTGATGTCCGTAAGCCAGATCTGGTTGGGAGCTGTCGCTGTAAAATTTTGATCAACAAGATTTGGGGCCACGGGCAATGAGTTATTGGAGTTGGTTGTTGCCTTAAATTTTTTCTTCCGGCGGCATCGAATGCCGAGTTCTTTTCGAAGACGTTTAATACGATGAACGCTGACCTGCACACCTTCGTTTTCAATGATGTCACGCTGTAAGCGTTCAGGACCACATGTCTCTCTCGTTCTTTTATGGGCCGCCTTGACGATAACTTTAAGTTTTGTATCATCTTGTTGATGGCGTGATCGCGGCCTTGAGCGCCAGGCATAATATCCGCTTTCTGACAGGTCCATCTGATTACAGAGAGCCAACTTCCCTGCCTTTTTTGCTTTCCCCCAATTACTGATAGTGGATTTAGGGATATCGAGACGTCGGGATGCCCCTGGAATGCTCAGCTCTTGGTCAATGACAAGTTTTACAGCTTCTTCACGAAATTCTTTCGAGTAACTTCCCTGTGGAATTCTCTTCATTATGACACCTCCGCTTTCTGTTTATAAAAATAGCGTTTTGGTGTTCACTTTTTTCAACCTACATCAGCTGGTTGCTGTGGGGTGTTGATGGATTTTACTTTCAGCTGCATGTTAAAACTCCTAAACGTCCTACACTAATTTTGCAATGGTTAGGTGTCTCGTCTATATTGACACAGAGGGACCGATAATTTTGTGCACTTACATCCCCCTTACGCATCCCACAGAACAGGTTTTTGCACTGACTTTCCCCTTATAGGGCTTCTCGTTTGTGCCTGAACAATCAATGTATTTGTTTTTTGATAATAATTTTGTTAGTATCTTATTCCTGAAAGTCTGTTATAAAATCTGGAAAAAGGGATTTATAGCATCCATGAGCCAGATGTCTACTGCATTGGAAAAGGCAAAGCTCACAAGAAGTATGAATTTGGCGCCAAAGCGTCAATCGCAATATCCATGACAGCAAGACACTTGTCGAGGTAATCAGCCAATCATCAGAGCTGCGTGGCCAGTGTCCCAAAGTCGCTATTTGTGATAGAGGGTATCGTGGGAAAAGTAAGGTAGGAGAGACTGAAATCCTCATTCCAAAACCATCTAAAAAAAGGCTACTCCCTACCAACGCCAAAAGGCTCGGAAAAGGTTTCACAAAAGAGCAGGTATTGAGCCAATTGTTGGACATTTAAAATCAGATTACCGGCTTATTCGCAATTTCCTTAAAGGAACTGTTGGCGATAGTATCAATTTGATGCTTGCAGCAGCAGCTTTCAACTTCAAGAAATGGATGAGAGAAGTCCAGATCTTTTTTGCAACAGTTTTTAATATCATTTTTACGGAAAATAACTGCCTGGCGTAAAAGGTTTAAACTGAAATTAGCCTTTTCTCAGGCCCGACTATTTATTAAGGCGGTGTGTATGGATTATTATTCACCGTTTTATCGTCTAATTTATGTTTCGTTAGAATGCCCAAACGCCTGTAGATACCTATGAATAATAACAGATCCAATTCTGAGCTATTAGAGGAAATAGCCGAGAAAAACCGGCTGTTCCTGGATATTTCCCAGCGGCTCGACAACCTGCACCACCTGCTGAACGATATGAGTGAGGGATTCGGGGTGATCGAAATCATCCCCGGCTCAGACGGCAAGATTCTGGATTTTCGCCTCCTTGAAATCAACGAAACCCTCGGCCGCCTGCTCAAAGTTTCCCCAAAAGACATTCATGGCATACCCCTTCTGCAACTTCTGCCGGATGTAGATTCAAGCTGGCTGGAAGTGTTTGGCGATGTTGTTGCACATCAGAGACCTGCCCAATTCGAGAAGTACAGTTTTTATTTTGAAAAATGGTTCAAGGTGCAGGCTTCCTGCGCCGGTCCGGGCCTGTTGAATTTCCTCCTCGTAGATATCACTGCAAGCAAGCAGGCAGAACAGGAACTTGCTCAAAATCGCCTGCTTCTCGGCCAGGCAGACCTGCTCTCCCTCTCTGGTGCATGGGAATGGAGAATTGTAACTGATCAATTTTCTTTCACTCCAGGGTGGCTGTCTATCCACGGCTGCAAGAAGGCTCCGCGAACACTCGATGAAATTATGGCATCGACTCATCCGGATGATCGCACAGCTCTAATGGATGAGTTGGAGAATGCACGAAAAAGTTTTGATCATTATTCCATAGAGTACCGCATCATTCGCCAGGATAACGGCAAGGTACGTTACGTTCACGGATATGGAAAGCTGGTCAGAGATCCTTCCGGGGAGATAGCCGGGGTTTTGGGGATCACGAGAGACATCACTGAACAAAAGCTGTCAGAAAAAGCAACTCAACGGCAAAATATACTGAAGAGCGGAATCAATAGTATTTTCGCTGCGGTCGTCAAAAGTGCCGATGACAAGGAATTCGCCACAACCTGTCTCTCGGTTGTCGAGAAGGTGACCGAGAGCCCTCTCTCCTTGCTCGCTGAGATCGGCTCGGATGGATTACTACGGGATATAGCCGCTTCTAATCCCACATGGGAAAAATGCTCTTTGGTTAACCCGCAGGATTCCAAAAAGGCAACTCGGCTGCCGCATACCCATGGTCTTTATGCCAGTGTTTACACCCAAGACTCCGGCTTTCTGACCAATGATCCGGTATCACATCCAGACAGCAAGGGAGTGTCCCCCGGACATCCGGAGTTGCAGTGTTTTATGACCGCGCCATTGCAAGTCCATGGAATCACGACCGGAATGATATCGGTAGCCAACCGTTACGGAGGCTATACTGAAGAAGACCTGGCCGTTCTGAAAACACTTGCCCGTGTAATCAGCGATTCCTTATCCCGCTGGCGGGCCGAGAGGGCGCTGGTAGACGGTGAGAACCGCTACCGCAACCTTTTCATGAACTCTCCAGACGCGATCTTCGTGAACCAGGAGGACAAGATTACCTTGGTTAACAACGCCTGCATACGATTGTTCGGAGCACAGCAAGCTGATGACCTGCTCGGCAGGTCCCCTTACGAACTCTACCATCCCGACTATCATGAGAAACTGCGGGAGAGAATATACAAATTACGAAAACTCCATGAATCATTGCCTCCATATGAGACAAAAATAGTTCGGCTTGATGGGGTATCGGTAGACGTGGAAATTACCTCTGACGGTTATCTTTTTGGTAATTCCAGGAATATCCATGTGATTCTTCGCAATATATCGGAAAACAAGCGGGCCGCAGAGGAATTGAAGCGCTCGAACAAAGAACTGGAAGAATTTGCCTACGCGATTTCCCATGACCTTCAGGAACCAATACGCTCGATCATTGGCTTTCTCCAGCTTTTTGATGCAAAATTTCATGACAGGGTTGATGAGCAGGGTCTGATGTATATCGATCGAACGATAGCTGCCAGCCACCGCATGAAAAAACTGATCGAGAATTTGCTGTCCCTCTCTCGAGTTTCGACCAAAGGCGGCGATTTCCTGCCGACTGAACTTAACCATGTAGTCGGTATCGTCATAGAAAATCTCCATTCGACCATCAACGAGAAGAATGCTAAAATAATATATCAGGACCTGCCGGTCCTAACCGTCGATGCAAGTCAGATCCAGCGTCTTTTTCAGAACCTTATAGCGAATGCCGTCAAATATAACACCAACCATACGCCCATGGTTGAAATCGGCTGCCGCCCTGCCGAAAACGGGTATGAGTTTTTTGTAAAAGATAACGGCATAGGCATTCAGCAAAATTATCAGGAGCGTATTTTTCTGGCATTTCAGCGATTGCACACAGATCGTGAGTACGAGGGCATAGGTATGGGACTGACTCTGTGCAAGAAAATTGTAAAACGCCACTATGGGAGGATCTGGGTGGAATCACAACCTGGAGAAGGTTCTACATTTTATTTCACACTAGCTGCGAGCCTGGGGGGGTGACGGCTTATAAAGCACCTGAAATCGAAGTGGGTTTTTTAATGGTGATGATCTCTTACTACCAAGCTCCCCTGGTGGCTGGATCAATGTCCACTTCCAATTTACATGAGAGGAGAAAAATTCAATGAAAACATCGATAGGTCCCGACACATTGGCATATCCCAATCCAATCTGGTGTGTTGGCAGTTACGATAAGGAAGACAAACCTAATGTTATGACTATAGCCTGGGGAGGTATTTGTTGCTCAAAACCGGCGGCAGTAACCATCTCGCTTCGCAAGGCCACTTATACCTATGGCTCAATAATGGAGCGCAAGGCCTATACAATCAGTGTTCCTTCAGAAAAATATGTGGCGGAAGCCGACTATTTCGGAATTGCCTCCGGGAAAAATACCGACAAATTTAAAGACACAGGCCTGACTCCAACGCGCTCGGAAGTGGTTGATGCTCCGTACGTCGATGAATTCCCGCTCATTCTCGAATGTAAAGTCATCCACACCCTTGAAATCGGCTTGCACACGCAGTTCATAGGGGAAATCATGGATATCAAGGTTGATCAGGAAGCCTTGAACTCAAAAAATCAGCCAATGATGGAAAAAGTCGCTCCTTTTGTGTTTGGTTATGGTATCCGAGAATACTGGTCTCTTGATAAAGTTATTGGTCAAAGCTTTAATATCGGCAAGAAATTCAGCAAATAACCCTTTTTTCCGCCTGACAATATCGTAAAACTCATCTAAGTGACTTAGATGGACTCTGCGGTAAGCACTGTATGGGCCTGAATTCCGACTTCCAGAAAGCTCGATATGTTAGTCACAGTATCGAGCTTTTTACCACTCTTATTCATAACGCAGGGCCTCGATAGGATTGAGCGAGGCGGCCTTTTTGGCCGGGAAATAGCCGAAAACCACACCTATTACCGCGGAAATCAGGAATGCCGCAGCTATAATTCCCGGATTGAAGACGAAGGGAACGCCGATCATCAGGCAGATGCCCGCTGCGCCGCCCAACCCAAGTGCGATGCCGATCAATCCGCCAAAGGAGGTCAGCACCGCCGACTCCACCAGGAACTGGAGCAGCACATCCCGCTCCAGAGCGCCTATGGCGAGCCGGGTTCCTATTTCCCTGGTGCGCTCTGTTACCGAGACCATCATGATATTCATAATGCCGATGCCACCAACCAACAGACTGACCCCGGCAACTGCGCTCAAAAGCGCGGTGAGGACAGTGGTTGTTCCGGTGAGAGTGTCTATTATCTCCTTCATGTCACGGACCATGAAATCGTTGGGCTGTCCGTTCTTCAAGCTGCGGCGCTGGCGGAGGAGCTGCTCGATGCTCTCCTGCACCCGCTTCGTGGAGATCTGGTCACGAACGGAAACCATGATCGAATCCACATCGGTGTTACCGGCCAGCCGGCGCTGCAGGGTGCGCAGAGGTATGATAACCACATCGTCCTGATCCCTGCCAAAACTCGACTGCCCCTTTTTTTCTAAGGTTCCTATCACTTTGAAGGAAATCTTGCCGAGCCGCAGGGACTGCCCCACAGGCGATTGATTGCCGAATAATTCCTCTCGTACCGTGGCTCCCAGTATTCCCACAGCCGCACCTGCGTTAATTTCACCATCGCTGAACATTCGCCCTTCTTCGATACCCCAGTTTCTGACCGGGAAGTAGCCGTTGGTAGTGCCGGTGATGGATGTTGACCAGTTGGCGCCACCGGCAATCGCCTGCCGGCTTACCTGTGAGGTGGGAGCCACGGCATTCAGCCCGGCCACATTATTTTCTATGGCTACGGCATCTTCGACGGTAAAAGGATCGGAGCTTGAACGTGCCCCGCCGGGCCCCCGCATTCCCTGTCCTGGACGGATATTGAGCATATTGCTGCCAAGCTGTGATATATCGTTTGTGACCTTTTGGGTGGCGCCGCTGCCTACCGTCACCATACTGATCACCGCAGCTACGCCAATGACGATGCCGAGAATGGTCAGAGAGGAGCGCAGGGCGTTGCGCCGAATAGCCCGCAGGGCCAGAAAGAATGTTTCCCAAAGCATCAGACAATCACCTCGTTGACGGTATCGGCAACAATACGGCCATCCTGAAAATGGATTTGTCTGTCCGCATAGGCTGCCATCTCCGGTTCATGAGTCACCATTACGATGGTTATTCCCTCCCGATTGAATTTTTGGAGCATTCTCATAATTTCCATACTGCGCTGCGAGTCCAGATTGCCGGTAGGCTCATCGGCCAGCAAGATGCGGGGATGACCGACAATGGCTCGGGCGATAGCAACACGCTGCTGCTGGCCGCCGGACAACTCACCTGGAGTATGATGCGACCATTTCTCCAGCCCCACTGCGGCCAACGCTTCCATGGCCATGGCATGCCGCTGTTTGAGGGGAACGCGCCGATAGATCAGGGGCAGTTCGACGTTCTCCAGTGCCGAGGTGCGGTTGAGCAAGTTGAATCCCTGAAAAATAAAGCCGATAAAGGAGCGGCGCAGCATGGCCCGCTGATCCCGTGACAACTCCTCTACCGCCACATCCTCAAAGACATAGCTTCCCATGGTCGGGGTATCGATGCAGCCGAGGATATTGAGACAGGTTGATTTTCCCGAACCACTCGGACCCATCATCGCCACAAACTCACCTTGCTGCACAGTCAATTCAATAGAGTCAAGAGCTGTCATAGCCGTCTGCCCTTGCCCGTAGATTTTTACAACATTACGGAATTCGATCAGTTTTACAGCATTCTTTTGTTTCATTATCTCATTTTCCAGTCATAATTTCATTTGTTATGACTTTAGATCCCTCATCGAGTTTGACAGATTTCACAGCCGTCAGCACACCATCGGTGGTAATTTTCTCCACCTGAACAGCCAACGGTTGCCGCTGCTCATCCAGGGTCCAGACCGTGGCCTTTCCCGGCGAAAGATCAACACCGGCTGAGGTCGGGCCGGACCTCCCCGACCGTCGCCGCGGTCCCGGCATCAATGAGCTTAAGAGCTCTTGCTTTTCCTTTTTCACCTTCTTCCCCTGTGTCGGACGGTAAAGCAGTGCGCTGTTGGGAAGCAGCAGGGTATCTTCTATATTTCTCACCACAATGTCGGCTGTAGCCGTCATCCCCGGCCGCAGCAGAAGATCCGGATTCGCCACCTTGAGTACGGTCTTGTAGGTGACCACGCCATCCGTTGTCTCGGAGCCGTAACGTACCTGGGTAATTTGAGCCTGAAAGATTTTTTCGGGATAGGCATCCACCGAAAAAGTGGCCTGCTGTCCTTCCTTGACCCGGCCGACATCGGCTTCATCGACATCCACCTGCAGTTCCATATTCTTCAGGTCTTCCGCCAGGGTAAAAAGCACCGGTGCCTGCAGAGAGGCCGCCACGGTCTGGCCTTCTTCGACATTGCGGCTCAGCACTATGCCGTTGATGGGAGAATAGATAACAGCCTTTTCCAGATCCGTTTCATTCAGTGTCAGAGAGGCTTCGGCAATTTCTATCGCAGCTGCGGCTGCTTCCTGAGAGGCTGCGGCGCGCTCCACGTTGGCTTCGGCCTGCTCGAGGTCCTCCAGGGAAGGCAGTTTCCCCTTGGTGATTTCTCGGGTTTTCTGAAGGCGCTTCAGTGTCTTCTCGGAGGCCTGCCGGGAAGCACGGGCCTCCCGATATTTGGCCTTGGCCGAGGTCACCTCTGCCCTCGATTTTAAAACCGCAGCCTTAAACTTAGTGTCATCCAAATAGGCCAGAGGCTGGTCCGGCTTTACCTCGGTATTATAGTCGGCGGTCACCATGGTGATAATTCCGGAAAGCTCGCTGCCCACCTCCACCTGATTGGTGGCTTCCAGATTTCCCGTGGCGGTCACGGTGATCTGCAGATTACCCTTTGCCATAGTGTGAGTTTCATAATTGGTATCATTGCCGGTGGAGCGCAGGGTAACGGCCACTGCTGCCCCCGCTGCTATCAGCAACAGGCAGGCGGCAATAATCCAATACTTGAGACGCCGTCGACTCCCCGATGCCTTGACCTTCTCCATTGTCTCCTTAACAGACATGTGTCTCTTTTCTGTCATTACATTCAACCTATTACAAGATTATCAATTCATTGAAACGGCCGGGCGCAGCTTTTGCCAGCCTCCGCCCATACTTTTATAAATCCTGACCAGATCTGCCAGCACAGCTCCTCTGCTCTCGGCCATCTGGTCCTCGAAGGAGAGCAGGGACCGTTGGGCATCAAGCACATTGTTAAAACCAGTCATGCCGCTTAGATACTGATTTTCTGCCAGATCAGCAGCCTGCTCCGCTGCGGCGGCACCATTTCTTAGGTTCTCAAGCCTTTGCTGTTCCTTTACGTAGGAGATCAGAGCATTTTCAACCTCCTCCAGGGCCGTGAGGACCGTATGTTCATAGCGAAGATAGGCCTGTTGCTGCAGCTCTCCCTGAATTTTGATATTGCTGCGTATAGCCCCCGCATCAAAGATCGGCCAGCTGATGGAAGGTCCGAGAGACCATAGCCTGGCCGGTGAGGTCACTAATTTTTCAAGCGAAATGGACTCAAGGCCGATGGAGCCCCTCAAGAAAAAACGTGGGTAGAGGTCTGCTTCGGCAACACCTATTCGTGCAGTCTGGGCCGCCAGTTCCCGTTCGGAGCGGCGGATATCCGGCCGCTGTCTGAGGATCTCGGCGGGTACTCCGACAGCTATCTGCAAAGAGGGTTCCGGAAGTGCACCGGGGACGTTTAAGAGGTAATGGAGATCCCCGGCGGGCTTGCCCGTCAACACCGCCAGCCTATTCATTGAGGCTTCTAAGCCAATTTCCAGGCCGGGCAACCTCGCCTTTGAATTTTCCAGATTGTAGCGAGCCTGCGCCAGAGCGAGGGCGTCCCCGTTGCCGACAGTAAACAATGCATCGAGCAGTTCCCAGGTTTCCTGCTGCAGCGCCACACTGGACTCCGCCAGCACCAGGCGTCGCTGATAGGTGCGCAGATCGATGTAATTGATCGCCACTTCTGCCAGCAGGCTTACCACGACATCGTGAAGATCTTCGACTTGCGCCTCCAATTCCCGTTGGGAGGCTTGAACGGAGCGTCGGACACCTCCGAAAATATCGACTTCCCAACCTGCATCAAATCCAGCGTTGTAGCTTTCCGAATCCGATGATGCACCTTCGCCACCCCGCCGTTCACTCCACCCGGCAGAAGCGTTGCCATCCACTGAAGGATACAGGGACGATTCTCTACCGGCCTTTTGCAGGCGCGCGGTTCTCACTCTTGAGAGAGCTTCCCTCACGTCAAGATTATCGGCAGCGGCCTCTTCGATCAACGAGCTGAGCAGAGGATCGTCGAAGACCTGCCACCATCCCGCCAGCCGCTGTTCATCCTGCGTATTTTTCCTGATGCTGTTGTTCCACTGCCCCGGAAGTTCCAGGGAGGGACGTACATAGTCCGGACCCACCCTGCTGCAGCCGGACAGAAACACAACCATTATCAGGGTAATACCCGCGCCCCCCTGCCTGAGCAGGCTGGCTGCCGATTTTTTGTTGTTGGTATATTTCATCATCTTTTTTTAGTTTTCATGCCTTATGGGGCATCAGATGCCCCTGCTGATTCAGGACCTAGAATTGAAAATCAGATGGAGACCAGGACCCAATTTCCCGATGGATTGCTTTGTGAGATAGTTTAATGCACAATTGTGGAGAAATTATGGAGGAAAGATGTGCTTTGTCGGGAGACTCAAGAAGAATATTGCTTTTTGCCTAAAAGTACTATCTTAGATAGATATGCAGTTACAAATGAAGGTAAAAAGGCCAACCAGCATTTACGAGAGACCTTTTTTCCTCTCCGAAAAAATTAGCTAAGCCTGGTTGCCAACCGATTAAATGAAAACCTGATTATCCCATCCTCAGCTCAAGGCCAGAAGATGCTGAGATTCAGGGGAAATCATAAATTAAACAACGAAACCATGATCAAGCTTAGAATTTCCCACAAACTATTTGCCTCCTTTTTCCTCATCCTGGTCACGGTCGTCGCTGCCCTTTACCTCTCAAGGTATATTTTTTCCCAGAATTTCCAGAGCTATATTCATCAGGTTGAAATTGAAAGAATTGAGAAACTGGTACCCGTTCTACAGGAAGAGTATCAGAAGAATAAAAGCTGGGTGGAAGTAAGAAACAATACACCCTACTGGGCGGAACTGCTCGACGAGCGCTCCGATATCCGCAAGAACCGACCGCCTTCACGGGAGGGTGCAAGACAAGAACGAACACTTTCACGCATATTGCTCGTTGATTCGGAACTGCGGCCGCTTGTCGGAACGGTAGAGGCGGAAGACCAACCTCGGCTGGTCCCCGTACGTGTGGATGGCAGTACCGTGGGTTGGCTGGGTCTGAAAAAACGCTCCAGGTACGGTCCGCCGGCCGCATTCCTCGAACGTCAGGCCAAGCACCTAACGCTGTTGGGAATTGTGGTAATCGCGCTCACGGCGCTGATCGCCTTCCTCTTTTCACACCACCTGCTCCAGCCGATCCAGCGCCTTGCCCAGGGCACGCGGGAACTTGCCAATCGTAATTTTACCGTGCGCATTAAACCATCAAGGAAGGACGAGCTCGGACAATTAGCCGAAAATTTCAATGCAATGGCCCAGACCCTGGAGACATATGAAAAGCTGCGGCAGCAATGGCTTAGCGATATTTCCCATGAACTTAGAACTCCTTTGGCTATACTACGCGGTGAGCTGGAAGCCATTCAGGACGGTATCCGGGAACCGTCCCCAAAAAATCTTGCTTCACTGCATATGGAAATTCTCCGGCTCAGCAAACTGGTTGAGGATCTGCATCTGCTCTCGTTAACCGAATCCGACAGCCTCACCCTCAACTTTCAGCAGATTTCGGCAGCCGCCGTTTTGCGAACCAGTCTGGAAAGCTTCCAAAACAGGTTTGATCAGTGCGGTATTGAAACGGCACTCGACCTGGATGATATTGAAGAGATAAAAATCAAGGGAGATGCCATCCGTCTTGGCCAGGTGTTCATGAATATTTTTGAGAATGGTTGCAGATACGTTGAATCTCCGGCAATCTTGAAAGTCCGCTGCCATCTCGACAATACCATGCTGTATATCTCCTTTGAAGATTCAGGACCAGGAGTTCCCGATGAGGTCCTGCCTCGACTCTTTGATCGGTTGTATCGGGTCGATAATTCCAGAAACCGCGACAGCGGAGGCAGCGGTCTGGGATTATCGATCTGCCGACATATCATCGAATATCATAACGGCACTATCCACTCCGAAAAAAGCGCGCTGGGTGGTCTGAAAATTGTTATTATACTCCCTGTCGCGGAAAAAGGAGATTGACAATGGAGATCGAACTTTCTTGAAGTCGGAGTTTATGTCCGCACGGATGCTTATCTCAACGCCGTCAAAAATGATCAATAGCAGAAAAAATAATAATGGCTAATGAACATATACTGATTGTCGAAGATGAATTGAAAATTGCCGATCTCCTCAGGGATTATCTTGAAAAGGAGGGATTCAGAACAACCTGTCTGCACCGGGGGGATACGGCAGTTGCGGCAATACGAGCGGACCGGCCCGCCCTGATTCTGCTCGATTTGATGCTGCCGGGCATGGATGGCATCACCATCTGCCGTGAAGTGAGAAAATTTTCCGATGTACCTGTTATTATGATCACCGCCAAGATCGAGGAGGTTGATCGCCTGATCGGACTGGAAATAGGCGCCGACGATTATATCTGCAAGCCGTTCAGTCCACGGGAGGTTGTGGCCCGAGTCAGAGCCGTGCTGCGCAGAGCGCGCAGCATCGAGGCGCCGCAGCGATTGGTCGCTGGATACCTTGTACTTGATGAGCAGACACATCAGGTCACCGCCGCGGGGAAAACCCTTAACCTCACCCCCAGTGAATTTGGACTTCTAAATGTATTGATCTCCTCACCTGGACGGGTTTTCTCGCGCAGTGAACTACTGGACAAGGTACAGGGCTACCAGTTCGACGGCTATGACAGAACTATCGACAGCCATGTCAAAAACCTGCGCAGAAAAATTGCCGAAGTTCTACCCGATCAAGACATTATCACCACCATCTACGGAATCGGCTACACCTTGAACACCTGATTCCTGCGGGTAACATGAGTATCTCATTCCTGAAAAACCGCCGCTTAGTTCATTGAGAGTTACAAAAAAACAAGAATACCCTCTTTAGCCAATGCTCTGATCCAGCTCAGTTGGCTGGTTTTGATTACCGGCGCCATACAAGCAAGTGAAAAATTCTTGCTGCCCTCAATGTCAGATGGTCAGATAAAAGGTTCGACATGTGATTTTCGCAGGCCCTTCTGCCTGCAAAAAACCTGGAACGCGGAAGATCAAGCTTTTTTAGACGCCATTATTGAAATTTTTTAGATAAACTGGTACTACAGCGGGCGTTGATTATACGCTTGGGCGGGTACTTCCCATTCCGAAAGAATCTATTATAAATTTTTTAATTTAAATCATGACATTTACACATCGTATCGTCAAACCCGGCTACAGAAAAGGGACCGTATTATCGGAGGACGGAGAAGTCCTTACTCCACCGGCCGACTGGTCTTTCCTTGGCGCTGGCGATGCCGCCGTTACCAGAAAAGTGAAGGCTAAAGGAGAAACCTGGGTTGTTCAGGTGAAGAGGGGAAAGCGTATTATTTCAAAAGGTATCTGGGCAAAGACAACTGATATTCTCTCCAGTGTAAAAGAAGTTGAAGAGACCCGTTCAACACCTGCATATGCCAGAAAAAGAGAACAGGAACAGGCCAGGAAGGAAGTCAATCATAAAAAGTATGTCGACGAATTCCACAATGCCGTACTCTCCTTTCTCGCTTTTGACCACAAATATCGGAAGGAAGCCGAGCTTATTGCAGTATATGTTTGCGCTCATGCAACACCTGTCGGCAGCGGCACGGTGGCCAGAACACAGCGGATAACTATTGCTGAGCGTGCCGCGGCAGCAGTAATTGCCTGGATGCGTCATCACACCACCGCATATGATTCGATGCGCATCGTCCGAATACAGGGGAAGAGACGCGAGATCCGCCGGCTGCTGGCGGCACGATCCGTTGAAGTTCTGGAATCCTACCGCTCGGGCAGGGAAATTTCAGCCGACTGTCCTCTACGGAGTGCTCTGGCCGCATTCATGAAAAATTGACCTCGCTGAGGATAGTGTACCTTGACTTTTTGAATGAAAAATCTGATAGTTGAAACTGACGTTTGATGGCGCCGTAAAGATCCGATTTCCGGCTTTGTATCTCTATTTAATTTATCCAGCCACTGGGAGCTGCTCTCGACTTTTCAGGTGACTATATAACCGGCTGCTCCTTCTTTATCGATAAAGGTCAACTCAAGGAGTACGGGCATGAGGAAAAAAGATAATCTCTATATTCTCTGGACCAGCGACAGCAAGATAACCGCTGAAAAAATGGTGTTTATGTATAGCATCAATGCCATGCGCCAAGGATGGTGGAAAAAGGTCACCATCATTATCTGGGGCGCTCCCGCCCTGCTTGTCAGTGAAGATGTGAAGCTCTTCGAAAAAGTGGCAGAGGCACAGCAGGAAGGCGTACATATTTCCGCGTGCAAGGCCTGCGCTGACCAGCTGGGAGTCACAGAGAAGCTGGAAAAGCTTGGGGTGGAGGTCATTTATTGGGGCGAGCCGCTCACCGAAATACTGCAAAATGATGAGAAACTCATAACAATATAGTTCGCTCCGTAGTTCACTCCGCTAAAGCCATGCGCACCGCGCTGGCCGCATGAATAGGGGTTGTATCGAAAAGTTGGATGTCGACATCCTTCTGATCCACCAGTATCCCTATTTCCGTGCAGCCGAAAAGAATAGCCTCGGCTCTCCTCTCCGTCAGCGCCTTCATGATGCGTATATATTCTCTTCGGGAATCAGCGTTGACTTTGCCGCGGCAGAGTTCCGTAAAAATGACATTATTGACGATCTTCCGGTCTTCGACCTCCGGAATCACGACATCTACATCGTATTCCAGCAATCTTTCTCTGTAGAAATCCTGTTCCATGGTAAAGGCCGTGCCTAATAGCCCGACCCTGGTGATACCATGTGTCTGCAGGACTTCAGCAGTGGCATCGGCAATATGCAAAAGCGGTATATCGACCCTGCTTTCGATGTCGGCGGCAAGCTTGTGCATGGTGTTGGTGCAGATAAGAAAGAAATCCGCCCCCGCCTTCTCCAGTCCTTCGGCAGCATTACCTAAAACTCGTGCAATTGCATCCCATTCACCCCTCTGCATCATGGCCTCGATCGGGTCGAAATCAACACTATGCATCACTATCCGTGCCGAATGGAGACCGCCCAGAGCCTCCTGCACTCCTTTGTTCAAGGCTCTGTAATATTCCAGGGTCGATTCCCAGCTCATCCCGCCAAGCAGGCCGATATTTTTCATGCTATTTCTCTTTTTTGGTTTGTTACTGAAGATGGCGAATCCATCATTCAGGTTTTTTTCAACACAGCCACCCGTGACTCATGGAAAGTTCCACCACCTCCCATATCCGTTAACTTCTGGGAAGTGAGATCATTCACTCCTGATGGGTGATTGTCGTATTGCCAGAATATGCCCTCGGCGACCAGCAGTCCTTTGCGGGTGGTGTCGCTGATTTTCGCCTTTCTTCTGTTCCAGCCTCTATTATTGTAGAGAGTGATCAGCTCCTTATCCTGCACTCCGCATTCTTCGGCGTCCTGCGGATGAATGATTACCTCCCCGGGATGCCCTTCATACCGCTCACCAAATGTGGAATTGAGCAGATCCATATGCGGCGGCGTGATCAGCTTGAACGGAAACCTCGCAGGATAATCGGCGTTGTCGAATTCGTCTCCCTCAAGAAGGCAGGCGGTACGCGGCAGGCTGGGGTCCTGGTCCTGGATAAAGGTGTATCTCCCCTTCTCCGGACTGAAAAGAGGCTCTCCCCCTGACCACCTGGTCGAACGGATAGCCTCGCCGTTTTTCATATCTTTGATATTAATACAGTCCGGCAGCCCCGCAAGCGTTTCGAGATAGGCGGTCATTCGTTGATCGAGAGTCTGTCTGAAGGGCGGGTCATCATAGCCGAATTTTTCCGCAAGTTCCTGATAGAAGACAAAGTTGGATTTCGCTTCGCCCAGCGGTTCTATGACAGGATCGACAACGGAGAGATAAAAATGGCCGTATCCGGTATAGAGATCACGGTTTTCCAGAAAGGTGGTGGCAGGCAGGAGAAGGTCCGCGTATTTTGCGGTCGGAGTCATTACCTGCTCATGGACGACGGTGAAGAGCTCCTCGTTCGCCAGGGCCTGCCTCACCAGGCCGCTGTCCGGGGTGACTGATAATGGATTGGCATTATAGACCATAAGCATCTTAACGGGAGGATTTGCACTGGTGAGGCAGTTGCCCAGCTGCACCATGTTGAACCGCCGGGTCTTTTTTTCTGCCAGAGAGGGCCAGGTCAGAATTTCCTGGTTGCCGACATAGGCGGCAGAGGAGAGCAGTACGCCCCGCCCTTCCCCGCCGTCGAAAAGACCTAGAGCGGCGGCAAGCGAAGTAATACCGCGAATGCCCAGACCGGCCCTGCTGTGCCGGGTCATGCCGATACCGATGCGGATAAAGATTTTTGCCGTGCTCTGCAGGCTCTCTGCCAGTGCACTGATCCGAGCTTGCTCTATTCCGCTCTGACGCACACAATCAACCGTCGATATGGAGTCTAAATATCTTTTTAGTTCCTCGAAGCCGCTCGTCGAGTTCTCGATAAAGGAGTAATCGACAGCTTCTTTCCCCACCAGGATTTTCAAAAGTGCCAGGGCCAGGGCGGTATCTCCTCCCGGTTCGACCTTCAGGTGGAGATCCGCTGATGCCGCCGTATCATTACGATACGGATCTATTACCACCAGCTTTGCCCCTTTTTTGCGGGCGGCGGCGACATAGGGCCAAAAGTGCAGATTGGTGACCTTGGTATTGCTCCCCCAGATTATTACCAATTCAGCATCTTCAGCTTTCTCTGGAGGAGAGCCCGGGATATCGCCGCATTGACTTTTCCAGCCCGCCTTGGCAGCTGTCGAGCAGATGGTTTCCTCCAGCCTCGATGTTCCCAGTTTGTGAAAGAGCGGATATCCGGCAAAGCGGTTCATGGCTCCCATATTGCCGGCATAGACAAAGGGCAGGATAGTTTCCCCGCCAAATTCTTCCTTTATGGCTGCAGTCCTCTCAACAATCATGGAATAGGCATCATCCCAGCTGATTCGAGTAAAGCGACTGTCCCCCTTTTTCCCCGTTCTCTTCATGGGAAAAAGTATGCGGTCTTTTGAGTAGAGCCGCTGGTGATAGCTTTTCATTTTCCGGCAAATGATCCCCCGGGTATAAGGGTGTTCATAATCTCCGGAAAGGCCGGTCACCTTGCCATTTTCAACCGTGGCAACAAGACCGCAGCTGTCCGGGCAGTCCAGCGGACAGGCTGTTTTGGCATATATTTTGTGCTGTTCAGACATGTAATGCTCCAGGTTTATTCATTCACTGCGCGGCTCGTTGAAAATGGTAAATTACCAGAATTGACGGCGTCATAAAAACCTTATTTTCACTCAACGGAAGAAAAGGTTTTACAGGGCGTTTCAGCTACGCCTGGTAAGCTTTTCGAAGTCGGAGTTTTATGCCCGTACGGGTGCTTATCGTAGAGTCCATCCAGGCACTTTCAATGACTTTTTGCGAAAGTATCAAACCTGATTCCCCCTATTCCTCAGCTCAAGGCAGGAACTCTCTTTTCAAGGATCTGCAGCCAGACGGCTGCAGAGAAGCCCTCATGGACGGGTTTGTGACGTCCCGATGAAAGAGCAGTTTCGGCCTGGACCGAAAATGCTGAGTTCCAGGGTTATCAGGTATCTAAATGTTAGTTGCCGAAGATGTCCTGAAAAGCTCCCTCCAGTTGCGTATATTGAAAAACAAACCCATGCTCCAGAAGCTTTCGCGGTGCAACCTTCTGCCCCTGCAGCAGCATTTGGCCAAACTCTCCGCCAAGTGTTTTCAGGACAAAGGAAGGGACAGGTATGAAGGTAGGTCTGTGGAGAGCCCTGCCCAGTTCTTTTGCAAAGTCCTTCTGGCGAACGCTCCCGGGCGAGGTTACGTTAAAGGGCCCATCCAGTCCACTGCCATCCATCAGAAACAACAGCGCTGCGGCAAGGTCATCAATATGAATCCAGGAGAACCATTGCCAGCCGCTGCCGATTGTTCCTCCCAGTCCCGCCTTGAATGGGGTCTCCATCGTCTCAAGGGCACCTCCGCCTTTTCCCAGAACCACACCGAACCGGGTAGTAGCCACTCGAACCCCCTTCTTCCGGGCTTCAAAGGCTTCATTTTCCCAATCCTTTCCCACTTTGGCGAGGAAGTCGGAACCGGGACCGGCGTTTTCATCGACCTCGTCATCACCGCGGTCACCATAATATCCAACTGCAGAGGCACTCAGCAAAATACTATCGGAGTTCTCCGGGAGAGCCTGCACGACATTGCGGGTAGTGAGAATTCTGCTCGAATATATCTGCTCTTTATATGATTCGGACCAGAATTTGAAAATCGATCGTCCGGTAAGGTTGATGATGACATCGTATTCACCGAGCCCTTTCTGCCACTCCCCCTCTTTGGTGGTGTCCCCCTTAACTATATGCAGAGCAGGATGGTCTTCGAGATGTTTTTTTCCGGTGAAGCTGACTACGGTTACATCATCGCCGCGTTCGAGCAGCTTTCCGGTCAGATGTGTTCCGACAAATCCGGTGCCTCCAGTGATAAATATTCTCATTCCCGCCTCCATTATAGATTGACTGGACTGATTTCAGCTTTCCACCAAAAAAGTAAACATTTAGAAGGAATTATCAAAATATTTATTCACTTATTCAGGGCTTGAGCATATACTCTTCCTATGAGGACGGTATTCCTTCTCCTGTATAACTTGTTGCTGAAGTAGGGATTTCCGACTGTGCTGCGTCAAAAGTTGATGTCAGTTTTCCTATTGCCCAGGCGTTGAATGTGATACCTTTTTTTATCCTCTATGATGCAGAGTATTGACAGCACCGGACCAGCGAAGAGCAAACCACGCCCACCATCCACTCTGGAGAAAAATCTTACCGTTCTTTTGCTCTTGCTCCTTTTTCTTGCGATACCCACCACTACCTTATTGCCGCAGGCGAGTGCCGAAGAGAACAAACAAAATATCCTTATCCTGAACTCGTACCATATCGGCTACAAATGGTCTGATGAAATTTTACGAGGGATTATGGACGTTTTGCAGCCTACTCCCCCGTCGATGGCTATCTATCTGGAATATATGGATATGAAACGGCATTATTCAGAAGAGAGATTTGCTTTGCTCTTCCACAGCCTCGCCGAAAAATACCAGGATATCGAAATCGATTATGTCCTGGCAAGCGATGATTCGGCCTTTCTCTTCCTGAGGGAGTATGTCAAAGATCTTTTTCCTGCCGCCACTGTCGTTTTCTGCGGGACCAATTATCTGCAGGAGGAAGACCTTTCTGGTCTTGTCGATTTCTACGGCATAAACGAAGAAGCCGATATCGGTGCAACCTTCGACCTGATGTTGTCAATCCATCCGGATACTCAACGCATCTTTATCATCAACGACCAGACCACAACCGGAAAAAAGATGGCCCCGAGCATAGTGGAAGCCGCGCGAAGATATCAACCGCAGATAACCTTTTCATATGCTGACAACATTTCCATGACCAGGCTTTTGCAGACAGTCGCCAACCTGCCGCCGCAATCTCTTATTTTTTATACCTTCTTTTTCAGAGACAGCAACGGCAACATTTTTGATTATGATGAAAGTATCTCGATGATTGCACAGGCCTCCCCTGTACCTATATATGGATCATGGAGCTTCAATCTGGGCCTGGGAATAATCGGAGGCATGCTGACCAGCGGGTATCACCAGGGTGAGGCCGCCGCTAAATTGCTCATGTACTTTCTTCAGGGACATAGCCCACCACCCGCACAGCTGTCCCAAAGCCCGAATACTTTCATGTTCGACTACACTTATTTACAGAAGTTTGCAATTCCCGTCGACAAACTGCCGGATGAAGCCATCATCATCAACAAGCCAGAGTCATTTGTAGAGAGGCATAGGCAGGTTCTTCTCTTTTCGGCAATCTTCATTACGCTCTTGTTTTTTATCATTCTCGCCTTGATCATCAATATACTGATGCGCAAAAAAGCGGAGAAAAAACTACAGCAAAGTGAACGTAACTTCCGGGGCATTTTTGAAAACGCCATCGAAGGTTTATTCCAGGCTTCCCTGCATGGAAATTTTCTCAAAGTAAACCATGCACTGGCAAAAATTCTCAAATGCGATTCACCCGAAGATGTGCTGAGCAGCTATGACAATCTTAAAAACGATCTCTTTGTCAAGCCCGAACTCCACAACCACCTTATCAATCAGGTGCTTGAAAATGGCAGCGCCCAACTGGAAGAAGACCTGCTGTGCAAGGACGGTTCAATAATTACCGCACTGCTCTATTGTAGAAACGTGGTGGATGAGAAGGGCAGGAATCTCTATCTTGAGGGCTCCATAACCGACATGACCGAGTATAAGATGACCCAGGAAATTATTATCCAGACCGAGAAGATGCTCACTTTGGGCGGCCTCTCCGCCGGGATAGCCCATGAGATCAAAAATCCTCTGACTTCCATGATGCAGGCTGCCACCCTGATTTCGAACAGGCTGCTGCATCATTCCCCGCAAAATCAGGAGAGCGCCGAAGAGGCCGGCATTTCCTTTGAAGCTCTTCATCGGTACCTGGAGATCCGCGGTATACCGCACATGCTGGGTAACATGGCAGCATCCGGGAAAAGGGCGAATATCATAGTCGAAGATATGCTCTCTTTCAGCAAGAAGACCATTGGAGAATTCGCCTTTGAATCATTTGAGGACATTGTCCGTGAAGCCGTGGAACTCGCCAAAAAGGATTACAGCCTCGACCGGGATTATAGTTTTAAAAAAATTCGAATCAACTATGACTTCGCCGACGACGTCCCGCTGCTTTACTGCAGCAAGTCGAAAATTCTTCAGGTCCTTTTCAATATTTTGAAAAACAGTGCTGAGGCAATGGCTGACGCAAAAACAATAAATCCCGAAATCACCTGCACTATTCGGTTCGATAATGACTCTATCAAGCTGGAAATAAAAGACAATGGTCCGGGTATGGATCACAAGGTCAAGGAAAAGATTTTTGAACCTTTCTATTCCACCAAAAGCAAAAAGAAAGGAACGGGGCTGGGCCTCTCCATCGCTGATTACATTGTATCAGAGAATCATAAGGGCAAATTATCTGTTGAGTCCGCTCCGGAAGAAGGGGCAAACTTCATCCTGAAGTTTCCGCGACATGGGAAGATGGCGCAACAAAAAGCCGCGCAGATGAAGTAGAAAAACAGTTTGCCTGCCGCCACCGCCATCTGGTATGATCTGCTAGTCATTTGTCACATCGATTTAATTCTCTACTACACCAGGGTTCTCCTGTTATGACAACCACCCCATATCCATACTTATTCAAAAGTCTCGAACTCGGCTTCATCACCATTAAAAACCGTATTCTCATGGGCTCGATGCATACCGGACTTGAAGATGAGAGAGGCGGATTCAGGAAATTGGCTGCATTCTATCGGGAACGGGTCAGAGGCGGTGTCGGCCTCATCGTTACCGGCGGAATAGCCCCCAATTTCAGAGGCAGAATTGCCCCTTTCGGCTGCCAGCTCAGTTTCCCCTGGCAGGTAGGAAAACACCGGATTGTCACGGACAGTGTGCACATGGAGGGCGGCAGGATCTGTCTGCAGATTCTGCATACAGGACGGTATGCATATCATCCCTTCAGCGTCGCACCCTCGTCCATCAAGGCTGTTATCAACCCTTTCAAGCCAACGGAAATGTCACGGCGCCAGATCCATAAGACCATTGGCGACTTCGCCACCACAGCACTGCTCGCTCGCCGGGCCGGCTATGATGGTGTCGAGATCATGGGATCCGAGGGCTATTTGATCAACCAGTTCATCTGCAGAAGGGTCAACAGAAGAAGCGACGAATGGGGCGGTGAATACGCAAACCGCATTCGCTTCCCCCTGGAAATAGTCTCCGCTGTCAGGGAAAAAGTCGGAGAAGATTTTATCATTATCTTTCGTCTCTCCATGCTCGATCTGGTGGAACAGGGCAGCACCTGGGATGAAGTTGTCCTCCTCGCCAAAAAACTTGAGGAAAACGGTGTCACCATGATCAATACCGGCATTGGCTGGCATGAGTCGCGGATCCCGACCATCGCCACCAGCGTACCACGTGCCGCCTTCAGTTGGGTGACCGCACGGATGAAGGAGGAAATCTCACTTCCTCTGATCACCACCAATAGAATCAACACCCCGGAGGTGGCAGAGGAAATCCTTGAACAGGGACGGGCCGATATGGTCTCCATGGCCAGACCCTTGCTCGCCGATCCATATTTTGCCGCCAAGGCTCAGGGCGGCAGACAGGATGAAATAAATACCTGCATCGGCTGCAATCAGGCCTGCCTCGACCATGTTTTTCGTAATAAAAGAGCCTCCTGTCTGGTCAATCCTCAAGCCTGCTATGAAACGGAGTTGAACTTCCCTCCCACCGCATCACCGAAAAAAATAGCCGTTGTCGGCGGAGGTCCCGCCGGCCTTGCCTTTGCCTGCTACAGCGCTCAGCGCGGCCATACGGTCACTTTATTCGATGCCCGGACGGAACTGGGTGGGCAGTTCTCCTTTGCCAAAGACATACCGGGCAAGGAGGAGTTCAGGGAAACGCTGCGCTATTTTAAAAGGCGTCTTGAAGTGCTCGGCATCGATGTTCGAACCGGAAGCTATCAAAGTTCGGCCGACCTCCGGAATGGAGGCTATGATGCGATCGTCCTGGCAACCGGAGTGGTTCCCCGAATCCCCGAAATCGACGGCATCAATCATCCCAAAGTTGCCGTATATCCTGATATCCTCTCCGGAAAGATTGTGGCTGGGGAACGGGTAGCCGTTCTGGGAGCCGGAGGCATCGGCTATGATGTCTGTGAATTCCTCTGCGAAGCCCCCCCTTCACACAGCCTTGATCTCAATCTTTGGCTGAAGGAGTGGGGAATCGATACCACTGTCTCGCATCCCGGAGGCGTTGAAGGTGTCAAGCCCCACAAGCCGAAACCGGCGCGAAAAATTTATCTGCTGCAGCGTAAAGCGGGGAAGTTCGGCAAAACCCTGCAGCCGACCACGGGATGGATCCACAGAATTGCATTGAAAAAGCGAAAGGTAGAGATGATCGGCGGCGTCACCTACGAAAAAATAGATGACAGCGGCCTTCATATCTATAAGGAGGGGCAACCTCAAGTTCTTGAGGTTGATACCATTGTTCTCTGCACCGGCCAGCTGTCCCGCCGTGATTTATGGGAAGAACTCAAAGCAGTCGGCCTGCCTGTACACCTGATCGGCGGAGCTCTGGAAGCCGGTGAGCTGGATGCCAAGAGAGCCATCAGGCAGGCAGCCGAACTTGCTTCTGCTATTTAGTGCCTTACAACTGAAAAAACACCACAACCAACACGTAACCAAAAAATGCATTAAAATTCGTGAATCAACCCCCATCTCCAAGGCACTTATCCAGCTCAGCTGGGTTGGTACTATAATCTCCAAAAGTTGTCATAAAAAAATGGACACAATGGACACCATAGTAAAACCCGTTTATCAACCCCTACATCCAAGCGATTACACCCTTCAAGGCGGTGCTGTAAAGAGTCCAGCTCCGCTAAATTAGTGCCATATAATCCCCAATAGCTGTCACTCAGTTCAGTACCTCATTGAGGGGTGTAAAAAACAAGAAAATGGAAAATGTGTTAAAACCAGCAGATTGAGTCTACAACCAAAGCACTTACCCCCCTCTTAACAGAGTCCCGGCCGGTTTACCGGCTTTCCGGGGCTAGTCTTATTTTCCTGTATAAAATCAATGATCAACCGAATGGCCTGATCGCGCAGAAGATCTCTTTCCATCAACAGCTCATGACGGGCCCCCGTAATAACGCGCAGTTGACAGTTGGGCGCTCTTTCGCAGAACAGCTTCTGAGCGCGAGATGAGACAACCTTGTCACTGCCGCTCTGCAGCAGGAGTATGGGAATATCCAGTTCCCCTGCCCTAGCAAGCGCTGTTTCGGCAGCAACCAGGGCCTCCTTCAGCCACCTGTTGGTGGGAGCGCCAAGAGCAACGAGCGGATCTCTGCGGATAAGCTCCTGGTTGATTTTAAAGCGCACTTTGCTTGAGGTAAAGAGATTCTCATGAAATGGAGCCCCCTCCCTGTAAGGTGAGCCGCCGGGTATATACCTTTCGCCATATCCAAAGACAATAGCACTTCCGGCGATCCATGCGGCCAGGGTCGGTGACAGAGGGAAACAGTTTATGCCGAACATCGGTGCAGAGAGTATTGCTCCGTCAAGATAACCCGGATATTTCAGCTGGAAGGCAGCGGCAACCGCACCGCCCATGGAATGAGCAAGAACAAAAACATACCGGTAGCGGTTTCCGACGATATCCTTGAGGAAAATTTTCAGATCTTCAACATATTCCCCAAAGTCTTCGACATGCCCCTTATGCCCATCCTGCAAGGCACGCTGCGATAAGCCCTGGCCGCGGTGGTCATAGCTGTAGATGGAAGTATCGAGCGGGCGCAGATCGAAGATAAGCTCTGAATACTTTTCGATAAATTCTGTTCTTCCTCCCAGTATGACAAGGGCCGTCTCCGACTCCTTTTTTCTAGGCAGAAGACAACGCAGCTCAGCTCCATCATGACCTGCCGTCATTTTCTGGACAAATTCAGCAACAATATAATTCCGTATTTCCTCAGTATACCGGTGGACAAGATCTTCTTCCCGCAAATCAATCTCCTTCAATGCTCAATCCAGTTTTTTTCTTCTCTCTTTCAATAGCCCTTTATGTTGTCTTTTTGCAAATGTTTTGCGGATCGCCAAAAATCCCGGATAACCCAAGGCAGATCTTCGTTTTCCCTCTAATCTTGCTGCCTGCCTCTCGCTCATTTTCCTGATGTCACACACCATCCGTTTGTGATATACTTTTTAGTAGCCACAAAACTCTCCGATGGCTGGTGGATTTAACATCATCATTGGTTAACATCGCACTGGTCTTTGATATTCCGGACCCGATCCGGAATCAGTCAAACATGATTTTACTGGCATTTCATGCTAAAACATATAGACTAGAGGCAAACATGATAATTTTGTAAAAAGTCATTGA
Source organism: Desulfopila inferna (assembly GCF_016919005.1). Classification (NCBI taxonomy): domain Bacteria; kingdom Pseudomonadati; phylum Thermodesulfobacteriota; class Desulfobulbia; order Desulfobulbales; family Desulfocapsaceae; genus Desulfopila; species Desulfopila inferna. The sequence goes on along the minus strand of NZ_JAFFQE010000007.1, from coordinate 148,653 downwards.
AGGTGTCGGGATAGACTCTGGAAAGAGCTTGACATTCTAGACGTAGTATCGAGCTTTTTACGAGTCCATCAAACATATTGAAGAGGTGTATATAAGCCCTCTCGATATATTGCTTTCACACAGCGACCATTAACGACAATATTGCCAAGGTTCAGGAAGAAAATTCTATGAGCGTCGATACTACCGCCACGGCACAAACAACGAAGAAAGAGACACAGGAAGATGATATCCGCATAAATGAAATTGACAAGCTTGCCAGTCAGCTTCTTCAGATGGAAATCGACCTGAACTGCAATATTCCCACTACTCTCTGGATCAGCGATCTGCATGGCGAAGGGGATCGCTTCAAGTCGATTCTCAGAGGGCGGTTCGGGCTGCTCTATCAGACCTGCCGGGAGGCGCTGCCCAACACCTTCAGCTCCAACAAAATCCAGTATCTGGTCTCCATCATCAGGAAGAAAAGATTTTTCGAGGACGAGGAAATTTATATGGACAGGCAGGACGTCATTTTCTGTCTGCTTCAGGTACTCCGCTACAAGCTTGCCAATGTTCGCTACCGCACCGATGATATTTTTCTACCGGAATTCAACATAATCATTAAACGCTTATTATCCGGTTCTCCTGTCCCCGATCCCATTTTCGAAGAAACGCTGATCTCCGAGAGACTTATTGCGCACCTCTCTCACTCCATCCGCCAGGTTCTCCTTGACCGCATCCAGGTTTTGGGAGACATATTCGACCGCGGCCCTCAACCGGATAAAATTATCCGTATCCTCTCCTCGGGCTACTATAAAAACATGGTTGACTATGTCCTGGGCAACCACGATATCCTCTGGCTGGGAGCGGCAGCAGGCAACAAGTCGCTGATCGCGGAAACCATGCGGATTACCTGCAGATACGATCACTTCGAGTTTATGGAAAGACTCAGTTTTGACAGCTCAAAACTCGCGGAATTTGCCCGCAAGACATATCCCGAAAAAACCGTCACCGGGAATTTCAAGGCCAAAACGGAGATGGGCAGATCAATGGAAAAGGCCCTGGCCATTATCCAGTTTAAACTGGAAGAGCAGACCATACGGGATTTTCCCGATTATGAAATGCACTTCAGGCTCTGGCTGGACAGACTGGCAAAAATGCTTAAAAGCGGCGACACCGATGGTCTTAACGATGTATCATTTCCGACCATTGATCTCGATAATCCTGGAGCGCTTACCAAGGAAGAACAGCAGGTTATCGACGACCTCGAAGATCAGTTCCGGCACAACAGAAAACTGAAAAGACTTTTGAAATACTTTTTTACCAGCGGCAGAACCTATAGTATTCATAATAATATTCTCAATATTCATGCCCTGGTTCCCTCCACTGAAGACGGGGAGTTTGAGGAGTTTCTTGGGCGACGCGGCAAACGCCTGCTCGATTATATCCAGGAAACCATACGCCGGGTCGGCAGAAACTACCTGGACGACAAACCGCAGGATCCCAAAGACCAGGCGCTTTTCTTTTATCTGTGGTGCGGGCCGAAATCCCCCTTTTTCGGCAAGCATGCCATGAAAACATTTGAGAGATACTTTATTAAAGATAAAAAAACCCATAAAGAAAATACCCTTTACTGGCAGCACAACCTTACAACCGATGCTTTTAAGAAGAAGCTGCAGCAGGAATTTGGTGTTCAGCGTGTGGTTTTCGGCCATACCCCGGTCGATTATCTCAAGGGCCGCCATATGGCCAGCGAAGACGGCATTGCCATCAACGTGGATGGAGGATTTGCCGCAGCTTACTATAATCGGGGCCATGCGCTGGTGCATACTCCTCATCAACTCTATGGAATCATACTCCCCACCCCGGATGAAATCCAAAAGGCCGAGAAAAATCTTGAGTCGGCGCCGCTCGACATTCAACTTATCGATGAATTTCGGCAGCCAATGAAGAAAAAAGATACTGTTGAAGGCAAGGTACTCAAGACTGAACGAGACAAGCTCTTAAAGATTATTCGCAATTTTACCTTATGATTATATAGACCCAATACAACCCCAACCTGATATCGATATGAATAAGAATTACGGAATGGAAATAGTCCGGGCGACTGAAATTGCGGCCCTTACCTCCGCCAGAATCCAGGGACTCGGCAATGAGGATGAAATCCTCAACAATGCCAGGGCCGCCATAACCACCACACTGAACAGGCTGCAGATAAACGGGCACCTGATCAATGACAGATTCACCAAGCGGGAAGGGACTATCAAGATTCCGGCGCAGCTCGGCGAAGGCGGACCGGATATGGACCTGATGGCTGTCGCTCTAGAAGGTCACCATTCCGCCGCTGACGGTCTTAACAATGCCACTTCCTATGCGGTTATCGCTCAAAAAGACTCCATTCAATCCGTGCCTAATCTGAGCATGTATAAGATCGTGGTGGGACCGCGGGTAGGCCCCGTCATCGATATCAATCAGCCGCCGACGATCAACGTCAAGCGGGTGGCCAGGGCTCTGCGCAAATACACCGACAACGTCACGGTCTGTATTCTCAATCAGGCCAGACACCAGAAGCTCATTAAAGAAGTTCGCAGCTGCGGCGCGCGTATCAAACTCATAGACGAAGGTGAGATATCAGGCTGCTTCTCAGCAATCATCGGCGAGAAGGCCGATATTTATATGGGATATGGGTATGCTCCCGAAGGTGTAATGGTGGCTGCGGCAATCAGCTGTCTCGGCGGATATTTTGAAGGAAGGATCTTTTATGAAAACGACCGCGACCGTGATGAGGCCACGGAACATGGCATATATGATTTCGAGAAAACCTTCAGGGCTCAGGACCTGATTCGTTCAAAGGAAGTGGCCATTGCTGCAACCGGCATAACCGACGGTGAATTTCTTGAAGGTGTCCGTTTTACCTCGGACGGAGCCATTACCAGCTCTTTTGTCGCCCGCGGTGAAACCTTTACCCACAGAAAAATAGAGACCACCCACTTTTTTGATTATACTCCTGTTTTTTAGTGACTTATTCCTGAAAAACACTCACAACCAACACTTAACCAAAAATATCTTAAAACTCGTGAATTACCCCCTATATCCAAGTCACTTATCCAGCTCCGCTGGGTTAGTGACTGGGCCCTAATGACTTACCACACTAAAATCAACAACCCCAAATAGACTTAAATCTGAATTACCCCCCATATCCAAGTCACTTATCCAGCTCCGCTGGGATAGTGCCTCACACCCTACCACTCACCTCGGTACTCCTTTGAGTATAAACAGGTAAACAAAAAAATAATCCCTATACCCAGCTGAGCGGGATAAGTGCCTACCCCCGCCCTTGACCCATAAATATTTGAGTCGAAATACAACCCTATGCAATCCATCTCCAAGAAACCCATCCGCCGCATGGTTAACGTCGTCCTTTCAGGACTCATCGTGTGTGCGCAATGTTTCCGGTGGTTAAAACCACCGGCTATACGACCCAATCCCTATGGGATTCCTGTTACAGTAAATATTTATAATTTCCTAAAAAATCATCGAAGTTCCGGGATGGACTCTGCGATAAGCACCCGTATGAGCATAAACTCCGACTTCGGGAAAGTTCGATATACAAAGCGAGCATCCTGAGGCGGCGATTACGCCGTTTCAGCTCGACAACCACACAGATCCCGCTTTTTTCCTTCTTTTTTCTTATGCCTTATCCCGAAGTTGCCGATATGAATTCTACGGAAGGGCATGTCCCCTTTTACCGAAAAAAAACATACCATTCGAAATAGAAAAAATTGTGTGACAAATGACCGCAAAGATTCCATTCCACCACCTCAAATCCGACAAACTGCCTCCCGGGCAATTCACCAGTCTGAGAAGATACCAAACGGATTCCGGCCTCAACGAACCCGCCGGAAAACATTTCATCTGCCGGTTGGACGACGCTTCTCTCAGGTCCCTCTCGGAGAAGAGTTCCCACTGGTCGGTTGCCTGGTCCGATCTGATGATGACCATGTTTATCCTTTTTCTCTCCCTGTTTGTCTATCAGGCTGCTCATAAAGATTTTCTTGTCAGCGACAAAGCCGAAGTTCTCGGAGGCGAGACCCAGGCGGCTACCCAGATGGCCGCGCCGGACGAAACCGCTTTTCCCTTTGTGGCAATCAAACCCGCCGCACCTCTGATGACAGCGGGGACCATACGAAAGGTTGAGCCTGTCACCATCAAGGATGTCGATCTGGACAGGTTTTTCTCCAGTCTGGAAGTGGAAAAGACCCTTGCCGAACTGGCCAGAGAGACCCCGGTGATCGCAACCAAGCCGGTAAAAAAACCTGAAGAGCACATTCCGGTAGCTCAGTCTTCAGACACACCTGAAAAGCCGGTTCAGCCGGTTCAGCCGAATCCGCAGACCCCTGAAACCATAAATCCGCAGCCGCAGCACCGTATTGAATTGAGAGAGACAGAGCAACCGCTGCAAATAGCCGCAGAGGAGCCTGCCGAGAGTGTTATTCAGCCACGCCCCCTGAGAATCAATCCGGACGCTGAAAGGTCCGTCAATGAACTCTTTACCCAGAGTAGGGAAACACTTGATAATTACAATCTTGCTGATTTTGCCTCAATCGATCTGGTCCCCGATAAAGCCGTACGCATTGTCCTTACCGGAGATCTTCTTTTTAATGTCGGAGAGGCCTCACTCTCAGAGCGGGCTGTCAATTCGCTCGAAAAAATAGCCGCCGCAATAAGCACCACAGCACATCGTATTCATATCGAGGGGCACACCGACGACCTGCCCATTGCCGCAGGGCGTTATGCCAATAACTGGGAACTCTCCATGGCCAGAGCCAAGGCAGTCGCTGTTTTTCTCATTGAAGATATGGGCATGGATCCGGACCAGTTCGTTATCAGCGGCTATTCTTCGTACCAGCCGATTGTCCCTAACACTACCTCCGAAAACAGAGCGGCTAACAGAAGGGTTGAAATTGTTGTCGCCCAAAATCCGGAACAGCCGAAAATTGCCACCCTTGAACACTCAGCTGCACTCTACCGATAACTATGATTATTAAAAACATACTTGGCCTGCTTTTCTGTACCGCCCTTTTTTGCATGGGTTTTGTCCTCAACGGCAATTTCAGTTTATACTTCAATCTCTCCGGGTTGCTCATCGTGCTCGGCGGAACGCTGGCTGCAACCCTGCTCAGTTTCAGATGGGAGCAGATCTCCATAGCAGCGCGGGTAACCATGTCATCCTATAACCGTCAACAAAAAACGGAGAAAGAGATCATCCAGACACTCATCGATCTCTCCGTCAAGTCCCGCGCAGAAGGCATACTTTCCCTGCAGAAGGAAGAAGAGGATGAAACCTCGATTCTTTTTTTGCGCCGGGCTCTCGGGTGTCTGGTGGACGGCTACAGAGTCGATCAAATCCAGGAAATACTCAGCACGGAGATGTATTTCTTCAGGCTGCGCCGCGATGATTTAGAACGTGTACTCAAAAGCATAGCAGACTATTTTCCAACTTTCGGGATCATAGGTTCAGTGGTAGGACTGATCACCATGCTCAGCGGAATAGGCGATACCGCCGTTATCCTCAAAGCCGTACCCATAGCTCTGACCTCGACTCTGTACGGCCTGATATTTTCGAATTTCTTCTTTCTCCCCTTTGCCGCCAACCTGAGAGAGAGGACCAACCACGAACTGCTTCTCCAGAAAATCATCTCCGAAGGAATAATTGCAATCGACTCGGAAATCAATCCCATCGTTCTAAAGACCAAACTTGACTCCTACCTCACCCCCTCCGAAAGGACTGGAGACCGGCACCCACCTGCATCTATCAGGGAGCGCTTCAATCTTGAAGAAGAAAGCCCGACTGAATCCGGCAGGCTCGAATTTAATCTGGAAAACATTCGCTAGACACACCATATGCCACCGTTATTGTACACTTTATACGATAACGACTACGCCCGGTTTTACTCTCCGGCTTCAGGCTTTTCAGGGTGCAAAAAGGGATTTTCTGTGCTAAGCTGACCTCTGATTAGGCAGGTCGCTTCACTTCCCCTTTACATTCCTGGAGCTTTTTTGTGAATTTTCGGTCTTCGGCCTGTAAAGGTCTTCTCTTTTTCAAAGGATCCAGAGCAAAGATCTCTGTGGACAGTGATCGCAACCCTTTCTCGGTCATTATTGCGTCTCGGCCCGTTTCTCTCTCTTTATTTCATTTCTTTTCTTTAGCCGATCTCTCTACTGGACAAATATCATGAGTGCCGGATTCGTTCATCTTCACGTTCACACACAATATAGCCTACTTGACGGTGCCATCCGTCTTTCCGACCTGCTGAAAAAATGCCGTGAATACGGAATGGACAGCGTCGCCATCACCGATCATGGCGCGATGTACGGCGCCCTGGAATTCTACCAGAAGGCCAAAAAAGAAGGCATAAAGCCGATTGTGGGATGTGAATTCTACATGGCTCCACAAAACAGAAACGACAAAAAACAGATCTCCGGAGTCAGCGCCTACCATATTGTCCTGCTGGCCATGGATGCAACCGGGTATAAGAACCTGATGAAACTGGCCTCCATTGCCCAGTTTGAAGGCTTTTACTATAAGCCGAGAATCGACATGGAAGTGCTGGCGGCGCACAGCGAAGGATTAATAGCCCTCACCGGCTGTCTGCAGGGTCAGATTCCCTGGCTGATTCGAAAAAAAGATATGCCGGGCGCCATGAAGAAGGCGCAGGAGCTTATCGATATCTTCGGTGACAGGCTCTATCTGGAACTGCAGGAAAACGGCATGGATGAGCAGAGAGAAGTCAACAAAGGCCTGCTGCAGCTCGGCAAGGAACTGGGAATTAAACTGGTTGCCACCAATGACTGCCATTATCTTAACCGGGAAGAAGCGCATGCCCACGAAGTACTCCTCTGCATTCAGACCGGCAAAACCATAACCGACCCAAAACATTTCTCTTTTCCTACAGACGAGTTCTATTTCAAGTCGCCGGATTCGATGAAGCAGAGTTTTTCCTATTGCCCTGAATCCATTGCTTCCACCGTCGAAATTGCGGAGCGGTGCAACCTGGAACTGGATTTCAGCGACTACCATTTCCCGAAATTTCCGATTCCCGAAGGGGAAACGCTTGAATCGATGTTCCTCAATGCCTGCAGGAAAGGATTGAAGCAGCGTTTTGCGGCAATGCAGAAGGCCGGTACTTTCTCTGCCGAGGTAGAGAAGATCTACACGGAACGCCTTGAAAATGAAATGGATGTCATTAATACCATGGGCTTTCCCGGATATTTTCTGATAGTCGCCGACTTTATCAACTGGGCACAGGCCCAGGGGATTCCCGTCGGTCCGGGAAGAGGTTCGGGCGCCGGCAGCCTGGCGGCATACTGCATGCGCATCACCAATATCGATCCCATCCCCTACGGCCTCATCTTTGAGCGTTTCCTCAATATCGAAAGAAAGTCGATGCCTGATTTCGATATCGATTTCTGCCAGGACCGCCGCGGCGAGGTTATTGAATACGTGCGCAGGAAATACGGCGGCGCTCAACATGTTGCCCAGATTGTCACCTACGGATCGATGAAGGCACGGGGTGTTATCCGCGATGTCGGCCGGGCCATGGACATTCCCTTCGGCGAGGTTGATAAGATCGCCAAGCTTGTTCCCGATCAGTTAAAGATGACGATCAAAAAGGCAATAAAGGAAGAGCCGAAATTGCAGGATGCCGCCGACAAGGATCCGCGGATTGCCGAATTGTTGCGGGTCTCGAAGACCCTGGAGGGCCTGGCCAGGCACACATCCACCCATGCCGCAGGAGTTGTGGTCTCTCCCAAGCCGATGGTCGAGTACCTGCCTACCTGCAAAGGAAGCAAAGATGAGACGCTGACCCAGTACGACATGAAGCATACCGAGATGACAGGTCTCATCAAGTTTGATTTCCTGGGCTTAAAAACCCTCACCGTTATCGACAAGGCGTTGCAGCACATCCGCATTGATATAGGCAAAGAGCTCGATATTGATGCCATTCCCATGGATGACATCAAGACCTATGATCTCCTCTGTCGTGGCGATGCCCTCGGTGTTTTTCAGCTGGAAAGCTCGGGCATGCGGGAACTCTTGGTCAAGCTTGCTCCGCAGCAGTTTACCGATTTGATCGCCCTGGTGGCACTCTACCGACCCGGTCCTCTTGATTCCGGCATGGTCGATGACTTTGTCGAAACAAAACACGGCAGAGCAGCAGCCAATTATCCCCTGCCCCAGATAAAGTCGGTTCTGGAAGAAACCTACGGCGTTATCGTCTACCAGGAACAGGTTATGAAAATAGCCAACATCCTGGCGAACTACTCTCTGGGCGATGCGGACATCCTCAGACGCGCCATGGGCAAGAAGATCGCTGCAGTAATGGATGAAGAACGGGTCAAATTCATGGAGGGAGCCGCGGAAAACGGTATTCCGCAAGACAAAGCTAAACATATTTTTGATCTTATGGCAAAATTCGCCGGATATGGTTTCAATAAATCCCACTCCGCCGCCTACGCCCTGATCTCTTACCAGACCGCCTACCTCAAAGCCCATTACCCGGCACAGTTTATGACGGCACTGCTGTCATGCGATATGAACAATACCGATAAGGTGGTGCGCTATATCAGTGAGTGCAAGGATCAAAAAATTGAAGTTCTGCCTCCGGATATTAATGAAAGCGTCAAGGATTTCAGCGTCATCGACGACCGCATCAGATTTGGACTGGCTGCAGTCAAAAATGTCGGCGGCTCAGCCCTTGATTCGATCATCGAAGAACGTGAAGAAGGGGGCAAATACACCTCACTCAGTGATTTCTGCAGCCGGATCGACTCCCGCAGAGTCAACTCCAGGGTCATTGAAAGTCTTATCAAATCAGGTTCCTTTGACTCGCTCGGTTTCAGAAGGTCGCAGCTCATGGCCAGTGTCGACAGAGCTATGGAACAGGCCAAGGCCATCCAGCGCGACAAACAGAGCGGTCAGATGTCGCTCTTTGCCGTCGCCCCGGCGGCCGAACCGACCGATACTGCAGCGATTACCATGCCCGACCTCGAGGAGTGGGATGAGCGGCAGAGACTGGCCTTTGAAAAAGAGACGGTGGGATTCTATATCACCGGCCATCCCCTGGATGATACCATCAGTGAAATCAAAACGATAGTTGACAGTGATATTCACAATCTCAGTGAGTTCGGAGACGAACAGGCGGTACGCATTGGCGGATTGATAAAAAGCTGCAAACAGCTGAAGAGCAAAAAGGGCGACCTCATGGCCTTCCTTTCGGTCGAGGATACTCTGGAGGCCGTAGAGGTCGTTGTTTTTCCGGACACCTTCTCCCGATGTCATGAAATCCTGACATCCACGGAACCCGTTATCGTCCAGGGCACCGTTCAGAAGGATGAACGGGGGGCAAAGATCATCGCCGATTCCATATTCTCACTTGCCGAAGCCAGAGAAAAATTCACGGAGCTCATTAAAGTGCGGCTGGATTCCGACAAAATTACACGGCAGCGTCTTGATGCTCTGAAAAAAATTCTTTATCAATTTCACGGCAGCTGTCCGCTTTTGTTGACTCTGCATTTTAGCGGCAAGGGCGAGGTTGATATCGATGTAGTAAAAGACCTGACCATCCGTCCCTGCCGTGAACTCTCTGATAGGGTCGAGGAACTTCTGGGCTATCAAGCACTCCACTACCGCAAACGGCCAGTCGAATTAAACGGCAGAAAGAGATGGAACGGCAAAAACGGCAGGAACGGAAACGGCAAAGGAGCACACTGATCTCTGCTACAAGGACGTATCACGGAAGGCGGATTTAGAGAAACTGAAGACCGCAGTCGGGGCAGTTCGGTCCATCAGGAGTAAATTCGTGGCCGCAGGCCGGACAGATGGCATGAGCTTCTTCCGGATTGAAAACGGCTTCCGCATGAACCACGGCAGTGTCTGCTCCCGAAGTGGTTCTGATATGTTCCTCCTCCAGGATAACCGCCGCCTTCTGCAGATCCTGCTGTCGTATCTGCAGCAGAACTTCAGGACCGCAGCAGCCACGACCGCAACTGTCATCTTTGGTGATCAACGCCGGAATGAAGGAGTTGCCCAGCAGCCTCTTCACATTCTTCATGTCGTAAAGACCGCCTTTCCTTACCGTCAGCAGAGTATCACCTTCACTGATTTCGCTGATCTCACTCTCCGACTGCCGATTCTCCGCTGCCTGCGCCAGCAAATCCGCACCGCTGATAAGTTCTTTGTTGCAGGCTGCACAAAGAGTTATTTCCGCTCTATACTCATCTCCGCATAACGGACAATATTTCAGGAGGCTGTCGATAGTATTCATATTAATCATTTCGTTTCCTGATTCCCCCTAATCCTCAGCTCAAGGTCGGGACTGGACCGGAAAATGCTAAGTTTCAGGGGTAATCAGATTTGATGGACACGTAAAAAGTTGCCACGAAGCTCTGAGATGGCTAGATAAAAAGCTCGATATACAAGGCGCTGTGTTTTTGGCAGGTCTTCGACCATACAGGCAGTATGTCGAAGGTCTGCCAAAAACCTGCAACGCCGGAGATCGGGCTTTTTACGACGCCATCAGAGAATGAACCTGCTGAGATCCTGATCCTGGACGATATCATTAAGCTGTTTCTGCACATATTCAGCTGTGACCACAAATATTTCATCCTTTCTTTCCGTGGCGTCAAAAGAGAGCTCGTCAAGTACTCTCTCCATCACGGTGTGCAGGCGACGGGCCCCTATTTCTTCGGTTTTTTCGTTGACGGCTACGGCGATCTCGGCAATCTCCTGGATGGCACCGTCTTCAAATTGCAGTTCGATACCTTCGGTCTTCATCAGGGCAATATACTGTTTGATCAGAGCATTCTCCGGCTCTGTGAGAATGCGAACAAATTCCTCCTTGCCAAGAGAATGGAGTTCAACCCGGATCGGAAAACGTCCCTGCAGCTCAGGGATCAGGTCGGATGGCTTGCTCACATGAAAGGCGCCGCTGGCAATGAAAAGAATATGATCCGTTTTTACCATGCCGTACTTTGTGGAAACCGTAGAACCCTCGACGATCGGCAGAAGATCACGCTGCACACCTTCCCTGGAAACTTCCGGCCCCTGTGAACCGCCGCCGCCCCGGGAAACTATCTTGTCTATTTCATCCAGGAAGACGATACCGGACTCTTCCGTTCTCTTGAGCGCTTCCTTGCGCACCTTGTCCATATCGACCAACCGCTCCATCTCCTCTTTGGTCAGAGCTTCAAAGGCCTCAGGAATTTTTAACTTCCTTTTTTTGCTCTTTTTCGGGAAGAGCTTGGAGAAGGCATCCTGCAGGTTGGACTGCATATCTTCCATACCGCTGGTGGTCATAATTTCAACCATCGGCATATTGCCGGATTCGGTAATGGAGAGTTCTATTTCGCGCTCGTCAAGCTTGCCATCCCGCAGCATTTTCCTGAATTTTTCCCTGGTGGTTTCCTTGCCGGACTGATCAGTCTGGCGTGGCAAAGTATCCACGGTCTGCAGGGTAAAGGAGGCATTACCGCCCGGACCCTCTGCATATCCTCTACCCTCCGGTTTAGGAGGCAGAAGAATGTCGAGAATCTTGTCCTCCGCATTTACTTCGGCCAGTCCTTCAAGCCGTTTCTTCTCTTCATCCTTTACCATGGTAACGGCAATTTCAACCAGGTCCCGGATTATCGACTCCACATCCCGCCCCACATAACCAACTTCGGTGAATTTGGAGGCTTCCACTTTCATAAACGGAGACTGAGCCAAAGAGGCGAGACGACGGGCGATTTCCGTTTTGCCGACTCCGGTTGGCCCGATCATGATGATATTTTTGGGAACTATCTCATCCCGCAGAGGCGGCGGCACCTGCCGCCTGCGCCATCTGTTTCTGAGGGCAATCGCCACCGACCGTTTGGCATCTGCCTGGCCGACGATATATTTATCGAGTTCATGTAAAGTTTCCTGCGGTGTCAGCGAGTGAATGTTATTCATATTTTCTCTATGACTATTTGATTGTTAGTATAAACGCATATTGTAGCGGCAATTTCCATGGATATTTTACAAATTTCCTCAGCATTGAGATCGCTGTTGCCGGTCAGGGCCAGAGCTGCGGCCTGAGCATATGGCCCGCCTGATCCGATGGCGAGAACTCCGCTGTCCGGCTCGACAACATCGCCTGTCCCGGTAAGCAGCAGGGAATGCTCCTGATCCACTGCAATCAGCATAGCCTCGAGCCGCCTCAGCATTTTGTCCATGCGCCAGTCCTTGGCCAGTTCCACAGCCGATCTCATCAGGTTGCCATTATATTGTTCAAGCTTCTGCTCCAGCTTATCAAAGAGAGTAAAGGCATCGGCAGTCGCCCCGGCAAAGCCGGTGATAACCTTGCCGTGATAGAGCCTTCGCACCTTTTTGGCCTGATGCTTCATCACGGTATTCCCAAGGGACACCTGGCCGTCCCCGGCAATGGCAACCTCTCCTTTATGTCGTACTGTAATTATCGTTGTTGCGCGTATTTTCATAATAGTCGGTAATTTGTAGTTGTTTTCAATTGGCGAATATAGCGATTTGCAAGACGCAGTGAAACATGGAGCACAAACATTGCGCCTTACCTTTTTCAACACCTGTTATCAATTTGAGTCTTTACCTGCCAGAGGATGCGCTTTGTCATAAACTTCAGTGAGATGGTCCAGGTTTAAATGTGTATACCTCTGGGTGCTTGACAGGCTTGAGTGACCAAGCAATTCTTGAACAGAACGAAGATCCGCTCCCATTTCAATGAGATGAGTAGCAAAAGAATGCCGTAGTGCATGCGGTGTGACGGTCTGATGTATTCCCGCCCTCTCACCGTATGATTTAACCAGCCGCTCAACACTCCTCACGGTCAGACGACTGCCCCGTCCGTTAAGAAACAGCGCATTTTTTTCAACATTCCGTCCTCGCTTCGCCCTTTCCTGCATCAGGCTGTCACGTTGCGGCAGCCATGAGGAAACAGCTTCCATGGCCGGACGTCCAACAGGCACCAGGCGCTCCTTGTTTCCTTTGCCCCTCACGCTAAGCACTTCAGATGCAAAATCAAGGTCGGCAATATCCCGGGAAACCAGTTCGGCAACCCTGATACCTGTGGAATACAGCAGTTCCAGAATAGCTCGGTCGCGCAGCATAAAACGATCATGAACCTTAGGTTCATCAATGAGCTGGAAAACCTCATCGACTGTCAGAAAAATTGGGATGGCCTGACCGATTTTCGGTCCAGAGATACCGGTAACCGGATCGCAGGCTATCACATTCTCCCGTTTGAGGAATCTGAAAAAGGTGCGCAGTGCGGAGAGCTTTCTGGCCACTGAGGAGCTGGAGTTTTTACCGTGAAGACTGACCACGAATGAGCGGATATGCGTGGAAGCGATCTCCTGGACCGCAGTGATGTCCGGTAAATGATCGGCAAACTCTTCAAGATCGCGAATATATCCATCCACGGTATTTAAGGAATAGCCTTTTTCAACTTCCAGCCAGCGGGAAAAGTCGGCAATATGTTTCTTCATTTCATTCCGGACTCTGTTTAATTTTTCCTAATTATCCCTAATCCTCAGCTCAAGGTCGGGACTATTCTTTTCACTTGTCTCTGCAGCCCGGACGGCTACAGCGAAGCCCCATGGACGGGTTTATGGCGCCCCGATGAAAAGAGCCTGCCGCCCTGGGCCAGAGAATGCGGGGTTTCAGGGGTAAGCAGATGATGTTTTAAATTTACATGCTGCATTTATGACCCTGGAATTATTGGTGAGATTATCTTAATAATTCGTAACTATTCAGCAAGAAATTAAAAACCAGCAGTTTCCCCTGAGCTGTAACTGTTCAGGGCTCCGGGTAAGCACCCTGACGGACCGCAGGTAAGCGCAGACTCCAAGCAGCCCGAAAACTATAGTGTACCTGTGTTTTTCGGGCTGAGCGTGTGCAGATGGGGTGCTGCTGAATAGTTACAATGAGTCTTAATGCATAATATATACAATGAACACTTGCAAGGTTGTTGCATAGTGTAATATATTCTGAGGTTCTGTAGTATATCCATAACATAAATCTGAAACAGCCAAGTACGGCACATCATTTCAGTCAATCATATGACAATGGCAAAGAAAACATTTGAAACCGCCCTGTCCCGCCTGGAAGAAATCACCAGGGAACTTGAAGAAGGTGAGTTAAGCCTGGAAAACAGTCTGAAAAAATTTGATGAAGGTATTAAACTGGCTGACTACTGTAATGCGAGATTAACAGAAGCCAAAGCCAAGGTCGAGATACTGTTGAAAAAAGATGGGGAACTCAAAGCGGAACCCTTTGATGAGGCAGGGAGTGGAGATCAAGAACTATCTGAGTAGTCAGAGGGAAAAAGTGGAAGATGCGCTGAGGCGTTACATTCCGGAGCCGGCACCACCATTTGCAGAGCATCTGGCCTCCATGAAGTACAGCGTCTTTGCCGGAGGAAAAAGAATACGGCCCATCCTCTGCCTTGCCGCCGCCGAAGCAGTTCTGCCCGACAGCGATATACAGGAAAGCCTCCTTCCCATAGCCTGTGCGCTGGAGTGTATTCATACATATTCACTGATACATGATGACCTGCCGGCCATGGACAATGATGAATTGCGGCGGGGCAAACCCACCAATCACGTACTCTATGGTGAAGCCGCAGCCATTCTGGCCGGCGATGGTCTGCTCACCCTTGCCTTCGAATTAATGACCGGTAATAAGGCTACCTCGCTCAGCCCTAAGCAACAGCTTGAAATAACATATATTGTTGCCAGAGCCTCGGGGTCATTCGGCATGGTTGGCGGTCAGGCGCTCGATATTGCCCACGAGCATCAGGACTATCCCTTTGAAATGCTCCGCACCATTCACCGCAGCAAGACCGGAGCGCTGATTACGGCATCAGTCGAGGCCGGCGCCATAGGAGCTGGCGCGGACAGCAGAGCCCGGGATGCCCTGCTTACCTACGGCAACTGTATCGGTCTGGCCTTTCAGATTGTCGATGACCTCCTCAATGCCACTTCGACTACGGAAAAACTGGGTAAAACTGCAGGCAGCGATGAGGCGAAGGGAAAGGCCACATATCCTGCCTTTTTCGGCATCGAAGGGACCCGCCTTAAAGCACGGCAGGCAACCTCAGACGCCCTGGAAGCACTGGCAGACTTCAGCAGTTCGGCCGATCCGCTTCGCGCACTCGCGGAATATATTTATACCCGCTCATATTAGCGGACGGTGTAATTTCATGATATACTACCAAATCAGGCTCTTTAATTTTTCCAATCCGTACTAAAGTCTGTGAAGTGGGTAGTGATCAATCACGTTAAGAAATGATAAGGTAATTTTTCATAATGCTTTCCCCAGAAACAACAGGGCAAACAAAAGTACTGCTTAAGGATATCCAGTCACCGGCGGATCTCCGCGAACTCTCCATGGAACAGCTCAGCAGCTTGGCTGAGGAAATACGCCGACGTATCATAACCACCGTCTCCAAAAACGGCGGCCATCTTGCCCCAAGTCTCGGCGTGGTCGAGCTTACCCTGGCACTGCATCATGTCTTCAATACTCCCGACGACAAACTCATCTGGGATGTCGGGCACCAGTCTTATGCCCATAAATTACTCACCGGAAGGCAGAATGATTTTCACACCCTGCGCCAGTATAAAGGATTGAGCGGATTCCCCAAAAAAGAGGAAAGCGAGTACGACGCCTTTGAGACCGGTCACGCCGCCACCTCTATCTCGGCGGCCCTGGGAATGACCATGGCCAAGGATCTGAAACATAGCACCGATCGAGCCATTGCCGTTATCGGCGATGGTTCGATGACCTCGGGCATGGCCTTTGAAGCCCTCAATCATGCCGGCGATCTCAATAAAAACCTGATAGTCATTCTCAACGACAATGAGATGTCCATCTCGCCTAATGTCGGAGCCATTTCCAGCTTTCTCAGCCGCAAACTGAGCGGTCGTACCATGCGGCGCGTCAAAAATCACCTGGAAGAGAGGCTGCAGTCCCTTTCCAACGTCGGTGAAAACATACTCAACGTGCTGAAAAAAAGTGAAGAAAGTTTCAAAAGCTTCTTTACTCCCGGTATGTTGTTCGAGGCATTCAAGTTCGACTACATCGGACCTATTCCAGGGCATCAACTCAACGATCTCATCGAGGCCTTTGAGATGGTGAGGGACAACATTTCCGGCCCTGTGCTGATCCATGTCCTGACCACCAAGGGTAAGGGATATCCTCCCGCTGAAAATGATCCTGGAATCTACCATGGGCTGGGACCCTTCGATATTGAAAGCGGAAAGCCACTCAAGAGCTCTTCCACTATCAGTTATACCGAAGTCTTTGGAAAAACCATGGTAAAAATGGCCGCCGACGACAACCGGCTGGCGGCAATTTCCGCAGCCATGGTTACCGGCACCGGGCTTACCGAATTTGCCCGGCTTTACCCAGAACGCTTTTTCGATGTCGGTATCGCCGAGCAACACGCCGTCACCTTTGCTGCCGGCCTGGCCGCTGAAGGACTTCACCCGGTTGTGGCCATCTATTCCTCATTTTTTCAGAGAGCAATTGATCAGATTATCCACGATGTCTGCATTCCCAATCTTCCGGTAACCCTGGCGATTGACCGCTCTGGTGTTGTCGGTGATGACGGTTCGACGCATCATGGTGTCTTTGATATTTCCTATCTTCGCTTTATTCCCAATATGGTGCTGATGGCACCGAAAGATGAAAGGGAATTGCAGAATATGCTGTATACCGCGGTCCAGCATGGCGGGCCCACGGCAGTGCGTTATCCCCGAGGTTCAGGCTTCGGAGTCGAACTGGTCGAAAGTCTGGAAAGGCTGGAGATAGGCAAGGGAGAACTCCTCCACGAAGGCGATGATATCCTGCTGCTGCCTGTGGGAAATCGTGTCTACACGGCACTGGAGGCGGTTAAAGGATTGCAGAAGGTCGGCATACAAGCCGCGGTGATAAATCCCAGATTCATCAAACCCCTGGACGGTGACCTTATCTGCGACTGGGCCGCAAAAACAAAAAAGGTGCTGACTATTGAAGATAATTGCAGACAAGGGGGCTTCGGCAGCAGTGTTCTTGAATTGTTCAGCAGGCGCGGTCTTTATGATATAAAAACCTGTTTACTGGCCCACCCTGATCTTTTTATCGAACATGGACCCCAGGAAATACTTCTTAAAAACAACAGCCTTGACACAACGGCCATCATCCGGGCCGCCATCAAGCTGATGAAATAGTCACTCCCCGTCCGCCTCTCCCCCTATACTACTCCGTTGGAATACTTCACCGCCTCCAGATAAATCCCGGGAATGCAGGCGGTGTCTACATGCAACTCCTCCATGCACTGCAGAAATGCTTTATCCTGGTTTCGCTCATAAGCGATAACCGCATCCAGAAATGGAGCCAGCATACCACTGCGCCCGATCAAGGCGTCCTTGACGGCATCCGTCACCGGAAGCTTATCCATCACATCTTCCATTTCCGCATCCAGCATGGTGTCCATAAAGGAAAACATGCCAACCATGAATACTTCGAGATCATATTCCGCCAATAAGCTCCTTTTAGCCAGGAGTTCGCAGAACTTTGCCCGTACCAGAGAGAGTCTGACCAGTTCCGTCGGCTTCTCTGTCGCCAGTTCGGAGACGATAACCAGTATAATAAACCTTCTCAGTTCCTTTTCACCAAGGTAGGCAATGGCATGCTTGACGCTTTTCACCTTTTCGAGTCTATAAAAATAAGCAGAGTTGAGGAAGCGCAGCAGCTTATAGCTGATTGCCAGATCCTGAGAGATGATGCGATGCAGATGCTCCAGGGTGGTCGCTTTTTTACTTACCTCGGCCAGCAGGCTGAAAAGAGTGATTTTCACGGAGGCAAGCTCCTTGACCAGGATCTTCTGAGGCTTGCTGAAAAAGTATCCCTGGTAATAATGAAAGCCGAGTTTGTTGGCCTTCTCGAATTCCTCGAGCGTTTCAACCTTCTCCGCCAGAAGTTTTACCTTATAGTCCGAGAGAAATCGGAGAGTTTTTACAATAGTATCCAGAGGAGTCAGGCGTACATCTATCTTGATGATATCGGCCAGGGCAACAAACGGCTCCATCTTTTTTTGAAAAACAAAATCATCGAGAGCAATGGTGTAGCCGCCGGCCTTGAGATTGGCAATCGCCTCAATCACCGCTCCGCTAGGGTTCACATCTTCGACTACTTCGATGATTATCTGGCTTTTGGGAAAGGAATAAGCAGTTTTATTAAGCAGCAGTTCCTCGGTAAAATTGATAAAGCATGGTTTTTTCCCGGAGATGACACCAATACCCTCAGTCAGAAAAACCGAGCTGAGCAGACTGGTCGTGGCCCTGTCGCCGCTCACTTCCGCCAAAGTATTATTGGCATAACCTCTATAGAGCAGTTCATAGGCATGCAGCTTTTTATGAACATTGAAGATGGGTTGTCGCGCTATATAAAAATCCATACCTGATTGAAAATTCCAAACACGTTGTCAATATACACTTCTTAAATATTCAGCTATTAAGGCGAGAATATAAACGTTTTTGGACAACAAACCAAACAAATAGTTAGTGTAGCTGTCGATTATGATTTTTTGGGGGAATAGTGATGCGATGAAGGCCTGGAAGGAAGGTACCGCAAATCTTAAAAAAGAGATTACCACGAACCATCAGATGGCTCAAATAGCCATCAAGGGCTTTGACTAAACCGGGTATCAGGCGGAGCGCTGTTTTGCTGCAAAATATTTCACAATCCGTTGTCTGTTGTCATCGCTGAGATGAGTGAACTGGACACCAATATTTCCACCGTCATCCCTGACAACCCTGGCACCGATTTCTATTATATCATCAGCATCTTCCAAATCCATGGTGATGAGGATCTTCTCTCGCCGGGCAAGAGGCAGACTGGCTGCAGCAATTGCACATCCACTGCCCGAAATATCTGCAACGACACCATGGCCATTCTCAAATTCGGTTTTAAAGCGAACAGGATGAGCGTTTCCGGCAAATCTCAGGGCCTGTCTTTTGCTGCCTGCCTTGGGCTCATTCATGCTAAGGGCGGAATCTGATTATGGTGAATACTCTATCCATGCATCGAGACCATTCATTGTGACGCAGTCTTTGTTTTTTGTAACTATTCAGCAAAAAGCTAAAAACCGGCAGTTTGCCCTGAACTTTAACTGTTCAGAGATAAGCACCCTGACGGGCATAACCTCTCCCGATTCCGGCTGTACGCCGTTAAGCTCAGACTCCGAGCAGCCGGGAAAATTATATTTTAAAATAATCCCTATACCATCGTACAAATCTCTCGATACCGGTATCAATTGAGGTATCCGGCTTATAATCAAAATCCCTGACAAGGCCTTCGACATCAGCATAGGTAGCCGGAACGTCACCAGGTTGTAGCGGCAGAAAATTCTTATCCGCCTTTTTGCCGAGACATTCTTCAAGGACCTGAATATAGCGAAGCAATTGCTCTTTTTTATTGTTGCCGATATTGTACAATCTATAAGGGCAATAGGAAGAAGCCGGATCAGGGGCATCACCGTGCCAGTCAAAGTCTCCCTCAGGTACTTTGTTAATCACCCGCACAACACCTTCGACAATATCGTCGATATAGGTAAAATCCCGCTCCATATTGCCGTTATTGAAGACATTTATCGGCTGTCCCTCGATAATTGCCTTGGTAAAGAGAAAGAGCGCCATATCCGGTCTTCCCCATGGGCCGTAAACGGTGAAGAACCTGAGCCCGGTTGTCGGTAAACCGAAAAGGTGGCTGTAGGTATGGGCCATCAATTCATTGGCCTTTTTCGACGCAGCGTATAAAGATACCGGATGATCGACATTATCATGCACCGAAAACGGCATCTTGGTATTGGCCCCGTATACCGAACTGGAGGAGGCATAGACCAGGTGTTTCACCCGTGAATGTCTGCAGCCTTCGAGAATATTAACAAATCCTACCAGATTGGTATCCACGTAAGAGTGGGGATTGATAAGCGAATATCGGACTCCTGCCTGTGCAGCAAGATTGACGACAGCATCAAATTGATACTGCTGAAAGAGTTTTTCCATACCCTGCCGGTCGCTAAGATCAAGATCGATATGGGTAAAACCGTCGCCTTCGGCAAGTGTCGCCATGCGGTCTCTCTTAAGTTGCGGATCGTAATAATCGTTGAGGTTATCAAGACCCACCACTTCAGATCCATTGGCAATAAGCCTTTGGGCCAGATGTGCTCCAATGAAACCGGCAGCACCTGTTATAAGTATTGTGTTCATCAAAAAAATAACCGGTAGTAAATATTTTGCAGGTCCACTCCATGCTGTCCTGCTTATACTCGCTTCTTCAGATCGAGCTTTTCACGAGTCCATCCATCTTGATGGACTCGTGAAAAGTTAGCATCTGTGATTGCCAAGTAAAAAGCTTCATATTCAAGGAGCGCAAATTTTCTATCATTTCGGTGTACTAAAGTACGTCGTAATGATAGAAAATTTGTAGCAACGAAGAAGATGAAGAGTTTTTACGACGTCATCAATCTTCAAAGTCACCTTCGGGACCGACATTGATATCCAACAATTTCGCTTTTGCTATAATCTTCTCTTCAGTCCACTCGGCGGGTTCTTCGATTCGCTCAGCCTTGGCGCCAAGATCATGCGTGCCCGCCTGTGCAATGATATCTTTGGCAATATCCGCGGTATCAGTGGCATTGAAAACATTGACAAGCATGTTGTAGACAAAATCCTCGACTCTCTTTGCCATGCGCTCTCGAACATCCCGCGACTGTCCCAGCAGGACATTTTCAAACGGCAGATTGAGTTTTTTGAAGTTTCCGCCTTTCCAGCCCTTTTCTTCAGCATAGGCAACCATTTTTTCCCAGTTTTCCTCAGAAACCCCTTCTCCACTGACCTTTTTAAAGTTTCCACTGGCATCCAGGATAGCGTTGCCGTAATCGTTGACCTCCACCCCCCACGATACCATCTGCAGGGCAGTAGCCACATTTGCCTTAGTCGTGTTTGTCTTGTTGGCTATCTCGCGAAGACGTTCGGAACTGTTGCCCGATGTACCGTGCTGGGCGCCGGAAACACCATAAGGTTCAAGACTGCGATGAATATCGGCAGTGAGTTCCACCTGAATGCCCTGGCCGCTTGCTTCGATACCGTGGACTGAACCATTGTTGAGGGCAATCCAATCAGCGAAGATATTATGGGCATTAAGTCCTTTTATAAGAAAGGAGGCGTCATCGACGGTGGAGAGGCCCTCCGCACCCTTGATTTCTCCGACCTCTGTCTCCAGGGAGGCCCATCCGGGAACAAACTCATAGAGTTCGAGATTGGCCAGAAGGTTCTTGTCATCGGGCATATGCGAGGCATCTATGGCAATCGATGTTATGCCGGCATCAAACATTGAAGGGATCTCGACTTTGGCAGAGGCTATATCGTCAGCGCTTTTTATACCATAATGATCGGCATGTATCGCCACCGGAACGGTAATGCCGAGCTCATTGCAAATGGCATCGGTTTGTCTGGCAATATTCCAGAAATTGACATAGCAGTATTTTGATTCCGATTTGGCAATTTCCACGATAATGGCGGAATTGGCACGCTGCGCAGCCTGCAGCGCTCCCCGCAGTACCATGTGGGAGCGGCCGTTGGCGGCAATTGCTATCGCCTTCCCTTTCTTCAGCATTGCTCTATCGATAACCTTACCGCTAACGAGCAGAGCCCTGGAATGAGGGAAAAGCTTTTTCACATTCGGCGGACGACCTATTTCCAGTAGTTTCATAAAAGAGTTATCAGTCATATAAACCTCCAGTCTTCAGATTACGGCTTATTGAATTGGAATTTCAAGATACTAGAAGCATATATCTTTTTTCCCATGAAACCAAGAAAATGAATGATTTTTTTTAATTTCGCAGAGTTTCACGTTTTCTTACGATTTCTTAGAAAAAGCTTTATGATTGAGTTCAATCTTGACGATAATAAGCATAAGACAACCAAAAGGAGAAATCCTGGGTACTGTAACTCCTTTACGGGTTCATCATTCGACAGGTTGAGAAGCGTCACCAAAATCTTTAAATTGCTTTCTGCCGAAAACCCAGACGGCAACGACACTGATTTCGTAAAGAACAATCAGCGGTCCTGCCATCATTAACTGGTTAACAACATCAGGCGTAGGCGTGAGTATTGCCGCAATAACGAAATTGATCAGGAAAGCATACTTGCGGTTGCGATTGAGAAAAGCAACATCAATGACACCGATTTTGGCAAGAAACACCATCAGAATGGGTATTTCAAAAATGACACCGAAGGCAATCAGCAAACGCAGGGAAAGAGAGAAATACTCACCCACGGCAGGAAGGGAGGTAAGGTATTCATTGTTGTATCCGACAAGAAATTTAAAGGCCGGTGGAAAAACCACGAAATAGCCGAAGGCCGAACCACCCAGGAAACAGAGGGTTGATAAGATTGTAAAAGGGATTAAAACCTTTTTTTCATGCTTGAACAGTCCCGGTGCTATAAATCGCCATATCTGCCAGAAAATAACCGGGGATGCCATCAATATACCACAGACAACGGCTAATTTTAGGTAAAAAAAAACCCTTCCTGGTATGAGGTGAAAATCAAAGACGTCCCCTCCGGCAATACTTCTACCAGAGGACGGAAAAACCAGCTGCCGATCGGCCGTATGAAGCCGTAGGAAATACCGAAGCCTATGAAAATAGCGATAAAAGCGATGATAAGGCAGGACCGCAGCTCCCGCAGATGCTCGGTGAGGGCCTGATTTTCAAACTGATTACTTGAATTTAGATCTTCCATTTTTTCTAATTTATTTTACTATTGCCGGAGTGTCAGGATTAAAGAGACATCTTTTACCAGTTGCCGTCGCAATTTGCAATACCTTGCCGGAATATGGACATCCTAACCATCCCTGCGGATTTTGGACCTTTCAGATTGTTTTCCGGCTCTATTTTCTTTTTGCAGGAAGATCTGCCTCAAGGCTCCAGCCAGTTCAGCTGGTTAGGACGATAAATGATAAGCACGCGGCGCCGGAAACACACCGGATTTCCTCTCCGGCTCTCTTTCCAGACTGCTATTTGAAGAAGAACATGAAAACCACCACCGCCCATTGGTATGTCTATATGGTTTCCTGCGCGGACAACTCCATTTATACAGGTATAACGACGAATCTTCAACGACGGATTCTGGAGCACAACAGCCCACGAGGAGGAGCCAGATACACACGAAGCAGACAACCTGTAGTTCTTGTCTATTACGAAGAATATCCCGATAGATCACTGGCAAGCAAGCGCGAATTTCACCTGAAGAAGCTTTCTCCCGGGAGAAAACGTGCCCTGGTTACCTCAACACCTGTTGAATAAAGTGTTTTTTTACCATATATACTGTTTTACAATATTCCGGCTTGTTTTTTTCTTTTTCACCAGGTTTACGTTCGCAGGAGAGACGATTCTTTGAAAAATAAACTGATCCATATAATAGCACCCCGTTTGTCTGACGACATCATCCCCAGGATACTCAACACCCCATCCAGGAACTGATATGACCAGAATATTAGTCGTTGATGATGAACAGAGCATGCGTGATTTTCTCCAAATCCTGCTGCACAAAGAAGGTTACGCTGTCGATACGGCAAATAATACCGATGCTGCCCTGAAGAAGCTGAAAAATTCCGGTTTCGACCTGGTTATAAGCGACATCCGCATGCCGGGAACCAGCGGTCTGGAGATGCTCGGGATGGTAAAGGAACTGTATGCCGATCTTCCCGTTATCATGATTACCGCCTTCGCTTCCCCCGATGATGCAGTTTCCGCCATGAAAAACGGCGCCTTCGACTACATCTCCAAGCCCTTTAATGTCGACGAAATTAAATCTGTTATCGAGTCCGCCACTTCGCAGAAAAGTGAACCGCAATCCCGTGAGCAGCTCGCTGATTCCTTTCCCGGCATCATCGGCAAGAGCAGGGAGATGCTGAAAATCTTCGATCTCATCAGCAGAATCGCTCCCACTCCCGCCAATGTTCTGATCTATGGGGAATCGGGTACAGGCAAAGAGCTTGTGGCCAAGGCAATCCATCTCAACAGCAAGGTCGACGCCGACCATTTTGTTCCAATCACCTGCAGCGCTATTCCCGAAGAACTCATGGAAAGCGAACTGTTTGGCCACGTGAAGGGATCATTTACAGGCGCCATCGGCGATAAGGCCGGACTTTTTATGGAGGCTGACAGCGGCACTGCTTTTCTAGATGAAATCGGCGAGCTGACTCCGATAATCCAGACAAAATTGTTGCGTGTCCTCCAGGAACGAGAAATCAAACCGGTGGGCTCCACAATAATTAAACCGATAAACGTTCGCATTATTGCGGCTACCAACCGAATTCTTGAGGATGAAATTGTAGCCGGACGCTTTCGGGAAGACCTTTTCTATCGCCTTGCCGTTGTTCCCATACGGGTTCCTCCTCTGCGTGAAAGAAAGGGTGACGTGCCCCTGCTGGTTGATTATTTTCTGCAAAAATATTCACGGCTGCTCGGCAAGGAAGTACAGAAAATTTCTTCCTATGCCTTGCAGGTTCTGATGAACTACGACTATCCCGGAAATGTCAGAGAGCTGGAGAACATCATAGAGCGAGGAGTCGCCCTGGCAAGCACCAATATCATTCTGCCGGAGAGCCTTTCTCTTGCCGGCGGTCTGCGGGAAAATAAGCAAAGGATAAGTGGTGAACCGTTATTCCATGCGGTGGAGAATGAACAGGAGTTATTTGATACCGGGCTCGATAAGGTCATGGCCCGTCTGGAAAAGCGTATTATCAGACATGCGCTTGAAAAGACAAACAATTCTAAGATGAAAGCGGCAGATTTGCTGCAGGTTAGTTTCCGATCGCTCCGCTATAAAATCACCAAGTACGGTATCAACTAAGAGATGTTTTCTTTGCGAAGACTCTTGGGACTCTCATTTTCCGTGACCAGAGGTGTAATTCAGATCCTGCGGCAGCAGCTGCTATGGATGTTGCTTCTTCGCATCGTTCTCTACACCTTGCTTCTGGGCGTCACCTATATTTTAAGCGATCTCCATTTCAGCGTTATCATACTGCCCAATTCAGTACTCATCCTCCTGCTGCTTTCGGTTTATACTATTTCGATCGTCTCCGCCCTTATTCTTATCAGGCTGGAAAGGAATCTGCAGAAATTTGGTTTTCTCCAATGTATTCTCGACACCATCTTCGCCAGCCTGCTGGTCTATTCAACCGGCATCTCCAACTCGATTTTCACCTCTGTATACTTCTTTTCGATTATTACCGGCGGGCTGCTTCTGCCACGCCGTGGCGGATTGATCGCTGCGGCAGCGGCCACTATTTCATATGGCTTTATTCTTTTTCTCGAATTCCAGGGAATCGTTCCCGATTATTTCCTGGTCTTCGATTTCAATCCGATGCAGAAGCTTCAGGAACTTGTCAATCTCTTCGCCGTAAAAGGATTAACCTTTTTCCTGGCCGCATTGTTAAGCGCCATGTTCGGCATACGCCTGCATTCAACGGAAGAAGTGTTATCGGATACCATCTACAGTTTCGACAAGCTCTCTCATCTGTATAAGACAATATTTGATAATATCTCCACCGGAATAATTACCACAAATGATCAGCACATCATCACTTCTGCCAATACCGCGGCGCGAAACATCATCGACTATTCCCTGGACGAACTCATTGGCCACGATCTGACCAGGATTTTACCGCACCTGAATCTGAGCAGCAGGGCAACCCGGCAAGCTATCGATTTTTACAAAAAGGACGGCACCAAGATACGTATCGGCTACTCCCTGACTTCACTGCATATGCCCTCAAAAGATCTCTCCGGCAAAAAAATCTCTTCCATCTACGAGGAAGACAGTAAACTTGTAACACTTCAGGATATCAGTGAGATAGAAAAGTTGGAAAGCAAAATACGGCAGGGGGAGAAATTAGCAGCCATAGGAATGATGAGTGCGGGGATAGCCCATGATTTCCGGAATCCTCTAACCGCCATCTCCGGTTCTGCCCAAATCCTGGCCGGCGAATTTTCTTCTGCCGGCTCAGCTGGAAACAAAGAAAACATGATGTTGACTAACATCATCCTGCGCGAATCGAACCGGCTCATTTCAACAATTGCCGACTTTCTCAAGTTCGCCCGTCCCGATCTCGTTGAACGATACTGGTTCTCACTGCTCAACTGCATTGAAGAAGTGCTTCAGGTCTGCCGGGCTGATCCGGAATGGCCGGAGACCAGTACCATCAAAATCGATATTGATCCCAGAACAGATGTATGGGCCGATGAAAAACAATTTTTCACCATAATGAATCACCTGATCCAAAACAGCATAGCCTTTTGTGCTGAAGGGCAGGAAATCATTCGGATACGGGCAAGGGAGCAGACCCTCTCTGACGATAAGGGAAATCTTGTCATTTCCGTAGAGGATAATGGCCCTGGAATCGACAAGGAAATGTATGAAAAAATCTTTGAGCCATTTTATACCAACCGCGCAGATGGTACAGGGCTGGGGCTGACTATAGTCCAGCAGATAGTGGAAGGACACAAAGGTTCGATCAGTATCTCTCGCTCATCGCTGGGTGGCGCGAAATTTACCGTCACTCTTCCTCTCTATTAAGTAACCAAAGAGAGATATCTCAGGTCCGCTGACTATTCCTGCTCCTTCCAGACCCTTGCCCCCAGATTGCTCAGCTTGTCGACCAGTTTTTCATAGCCGCGTTCAAGATGATAGATCCTGGAGATTTCCGTCCTGCCTGAAGCGGCGAGCCCGGCAATCACCAATGAAGAGCTGGCGCGTAGATCCGTAGCCATTACAGGTGCACCTAAAAGACCTTTAGTACCGACACCCTTGACCACGGCCGTATGGCCATCGGTCTGGATATCCGCCCCTAGTCTGCGTAATTCGGCAACATGCATGAATCTGTTTTCAAAAATTGTCTCCTTGATTACCGATACCGAATTACTCAAGGACATCAAGGCCATGAATTGGGCCTGCAGATCAGTGGGGTATCCTGGATAGGGCATGGTTTTTATGTCGGCGCTGCCGATTGAAAACTCCCCGCCACCATTACCCCTGGCTGCGATATGGATACTGCTGCCGTCCTCTTCAATCAGGCACCCTGCTGTTCTCAGTTTATCCAGCAGTGAAGGAAGATGGGAAGGATTACAGCCGCTGATGGTCGCTTCTCCTCCCGTTGCACAGACCGCGATAAGATATGTTCCTGCCTCAATACGATCAGGAATGATTTCACATTCCGCCGGCCTTAGTTTTTCAACTCCCTGAATTGTGAGTCTGTCGGTATCCTTTCCTTCTATCACGGCACCCATGCCGACCAGCATATCGACTAGATTACCTATTTCAGGTTCCTTTGCCGCATTTTTTATGACGGTTGTTCCCTGGGCGAGTGTCGCTGCCATAAGTATATTTTCTGTGCCTGTGACGGATGGTATATCAAAATTAATGCTGCCGCCCTGCAGCCTGCCGTCAATCTCGGCATCGACATAGCCCTGCTCAAGCCGAATATTGACCTTCATCTTCTCAAAACCGCGTATATGAAAATCTATGGGCCTCTCACCTATGGCGCAGCCTCCGGGCAGCGACACCCGGGCCCTGCCAAGACGCGCAAGTAGAGGGCCAAGAACGAGCACGGATGCCCGCATGGTTTTGACAAGCTCGTATGATGCTTCAGAGAATCCGAGCCTGGTGCTGTCGATGTTCAACGAGTAACCGTCATAATGCCAGGTGACGCCAAGGCTTTCCATGAGCTTGAGAAATGTTCTGGTATCACGCAGATCAGGAACGTTGCGCAGTATGTGCCGCCCCGGAGTGAGCAGAGTAGCGGCAATAAGGGGCAGTGCGGCATTCTTGGCACCGCTGATTTTCAGATGGCCTCTCAGAGGAATGCCGCCTTCGATGATGAGCTTTTCCATCGTTCACTCTTGGTATTGATTGGTCTTGGCGTACAGTACGCGATCCCTGCCGCTGTAATCCTTATACGTCTCAATTACTGTAAAATATCTGCCGTTGACAGAAGCGGAGGCAAATTCTTTTTTGACCTCATCTGCCTGGTCGGCCCCGAACTCCATGAAAAACATTCCGGACGGGGTGAGGTAGTTCAGTACTTCCAAAGCGATGCGGCGGATAGATGAAAGCCCGTCCAGACCGCCGTCCAGGGCTATACGGGGTTCAAAATCGGCCACTTCCGGTTCGAGCTCCTGCTCGATCTCATCCCGCCGCACATAAGGAGGGTTTGAGACTATCAGTGGAAATGTTGCCTGCTCCAACCCTGAGAACATATCGGAGAGAAGCGGGGTGATACGCTCTGCAACATTATGTTTTTTACTGTTTTGGATGGTCACGGCGAGAGCTTTCTCGGAGCAATCAAGGGCCCAGACCCTGCAATTCAACTCAATTGCCAAAACTATGGCAATCACCCCGCTGCCGCAGCATAGATCGACACAGCGATCAATTACTGCTTTTGCCTCCTTGACTTTACGAAAAACCGTTTCCAGCAGAAATTCCGTTTCCGGCCTTGGCACGAGAACATCCCTGTTCACCTGGAAAGAGAGCGACCAGAATTCTCTTTCCTCAAGGATGTAGGCGACAGGCTCGCGAGCGGCACGCCTTTCAATAAGAGAAAAGAAGCGCTGAGAGGCATCGCCATCTACCTGATCCATACCATGCAGAAAGAGTTCGGTCCTGCTCATGCTCAGGCAATAGCCGAGCAGCAGTTCTGCATCTCTGACGGCATCTGGTACTCCACATTCACTGAGCTTTTCCTCACCATACCGTAAGAGCCGGGCTATCTTCATATTCCCAAAATGCATCCAACTTCCTACTGCACCTTCTTGAGCTTTTCGGCCTGATCATGATCGATTAAAGGATAAATCACTTCATCGAGTTTTCCGTTCATGATGTTTTCCAGCTTATACAGGGTCAGATTGATACGGTGATCCGTCAATCTTCCCTGGGGAAAGTTATAGGTTCGGATTCTCTCGCTTCTATCACCGCTGCCGACCTGAGACTTGCGATCCTGGCTGATCTTATCATGATGTTCCTGCTCCATCTTATCAAGTAATCTGGCCCGCAACACAGTCAGTGCCTTTGCTTTATTTTTATGTTGGGACTTCTCATCCTGACAGATTACCACCAGACCGGTGGGCAGATGGGTTACGCGCACCGCGGAGTCAGTGGTGTTGACACTCTGTCCTCCGGGCCCGGAGGAGCGAAAGACATCGAATTTGAGCTCATTCATATCAATTTTGAGATCAACTTCTTCAGCTTCCGGCAAAATGGCAACGGTCACCGCAGAAGTATGTATTCTTCCCTGTGTCTCCGTCTCGGGTACACGCTGGACCCGGTGGACGCCGCTCTCATATTTCAGCTTGGAATAGACGCTGTCGCCGCTGATAAGTGCGATGATTTCTTTGAAGCCGCCGATGCCGAGAGGACTTGAACTCATCGTCTCAACACGCCAACCTTCATTCTCGGCAAATCTGCAATACATCCTGAAAAGATCTGCGACAAACAGGGCGGCTTCATCACCACCGGTCCCGGCACGTATCTCGAGAAAGATATTCTTATCATCGTTTGGATCTTTGGGCAGAAGGAAGATACGAATTTCCTGTTCAAGCTTCTTCTTTCTTTCCTGCAGAATTTCATTTTCCTCCCGGGCCATCTCCCGAAGGTCGCTGTCCTCTTTAAGGTCATGAATAATAGTGTTATTGCCCTCAATCTCCTGCTCAACTTTTTTATACTTGCCGTAGAGTTCATTGAGCCGGTTCAGCTGGGTATGCTCCCGCACCACATTCTGGTATTCTTTCTGGTTATCCATTAGAGATGGATCAGAAAGACGTCCTTCCAGGTGAGAGATTTTCTCTTCGAGGTCTTCGAATTTATTATACATTATGATGCCGTAAAAAATAGAATTTGAAATGGCTGAAGACTTTGTTCATCCCGCTCAAGGATAAGAGCGGACACCAGGTATAGCGACTTGGAACCCCGGAATGAAATGAAGTGGCTGAAGATTACGATACCATCTAAGTGCTTCGTGGCAACTTCTACGAGATTATCAAAAATGAAAAAAGTCCACAACGGATGAAAATGTTGTGGACTCTTAATTCTGTATCAGCACGGGGAACCCCATACTTGATGATACTATGCTTCTTTCTTGTTCTCGAAGTGTTTGGCGTATCGCTTCTTGAATTTTTCGATCCTGCCTGCTGTATCAATAAGTTTTTGCTTACCGGTAAAAAACGGATGACAAGCCGAGCATATTTCCACATTTATCTCTTTGTTCACAGAACCAAGCTCAACCTCGTTTCCACAGGCGCAGACAGCCTTAATTTTGTTATATTCCGGATGTATATCTGGTTTCATCTTTCCTGACTCCTTCGAAATTTACATATATCGTTCAATGCTCAAGTTTTCTCATCTTGACTCAAAACGCAAACTTGACAGTATATCCTATCAAAGAATAATTTCAAGCATAAACAGCATCTTTAAAAACCGCAAATGAAGAGTTGTATATTATTCAATCACCTCATAAACAACCGTGGCCAATGTGGCTTGGGCTCAATCCCATAGAATAAGCTCTTACTATAAGTTAATCAACTGAAGATCTCAGATTTCTGTTTGTGTGGCACTACGAATGGCTATGCCATCAACTGTTCATTGAATCCAGAAACTCGGCATTTGTCTTAGAATGTTTCAGCTTATCTATAAGAAATTCCATCCCGTCTGCGGGGTTCATCGAAGCAAGCAGCTTTCGCAGAATCCAGATTCTCTGGATCAGGCTCGAATCAAGAAGCAGATCCTCCTTCCGGGTTCCGGAACGTTTAATATCCATTGCCGGGAAAATGCGTTTATCCGACATTTTTCTATCAAGAATCAACTCCATGTTGCCGGTGCCTTTAAACTCCTCAAAGATTACCTCGTCCATTTTGCTTCCCGTCTCCACCAGTGCGGTAGCTAAAATGGTAAGGCTGCCTCCTTCCTCTATATTCCGGGCTGCTCCGAAAAAACGTTTCGGTCGGTGCAGGGCATTCGCTTCAACGCCACCTGAGAGAATTTTTCCACTGGACGGAGTGACGGTATTGTAGGCACGGGCCAGACGAGTGATGCTGTCGAGCAGGATGACCACGTCTTTGCCGTGTTCAACGAGTCTTTTGGCCTTTTCAATAACCATCTCAGCAACCTGAATATGCCGTTGAGGGGGTTCATCAAAGGTAGAGCTGACAACTTCTGCAGCCTTGACCGAACGTGCCATCTCCGTCACTTCTTCAGGCCGCTCATCTATAAGGAGGACGATGAGATATACTTCCTTGTGATTGCGGACAATAGAGTTGGCTATTTTCTGCATCAATACGGTCTTGCCGGTTCGGGGAGGGGCTACAAGCAGTCCTCGCTGACCCTTTCCGATCGGTGAAAACATATCCATTAGGCGCATGGAGTAGTTGTCGGGCTGCCACTCTAAATTGAACTTTTCGTTAGGGTGCAGCGGGGTCAGGTTGGTATAAATGGTTTTCTGCTTAACTGCATCCGGTGGATCGTAGTTGACGCTTTCCACTTTGAGCAGTGCGAAATAGCGCTCTCCTTCTTTGGGAGCGCGTACCAGTCCTTCAATGACGTCACCGGTGCGCAGATTAAGCCGCCGTATCTGTGAAGGTGAAACATATATATCATCGGGACCGGGAAGATAATTGTAGTCGGGAGCTCGTAAAAAGCCGAAACCGTCTGGAAGAATCTCCAGAACTCCATTGCCGCGCATCTGACCTTCTTTGTCTGACTGCGCCTGCAGGAGTGCAAAGATAAGTTCCTGCTTGCGCATGGAACTATAGCCCTCGATCTTAAAACTACGTGCAAGTTTTACCAAGTCACCGATTTTTTTGACTTTTAGTTCCGCCAAATTCATTTATTGCTTTCTCCTTTCAAAACACAGCGGTATTTTAACAGTGGTAATAAGTTTATCCTTCACAGGTAATCATGACAAAGTTTGCCAAATTCTCCGGCACGGGGCCCACCAGGCAAGCTTTCCCGGTTTAATCAATGATTTGGTTGGATTATTGTATAGATTGGTGAAGAATGAATTATATTATGAAACAGGTCTTTTCTTTAACCCGGTATATGGGCAGGATTTTCTAATTGGTACCTTGGCAAAGAATTTCTTAGTTTTAAAATAGGATTTCGTGAAGGTACTTTCCCGCTTGTGGGTTAGCTTTTTGTTGCTAAGAGTGTTTTTGATCCATCAAGGGCAGGATACTCTTTCCGGTTGATGCTTCTCTTATACGGTTTCCCTTCTCAGCTGTCAAGTGTTTTTGCAGGAAAAATATCCGCTTTCCAATCATTATAAATAACAACTCATCAGGGCTCCAGATGTGTACAAGCAGCCCGGAAGACTTGAGGATGCCTGGATATTATTGGCTGCTCGTGTGCAAAATGGGTGCCCGGAGTCTGCGCTTACTCTGAACCGTTTTATTTTCTCAGCAAATCCAAGGAGAGTGCTTCAACTTGAAGATGGGTTTTTTCCTCGGAACCGGAGTTATCAATGACATAATCGGAGCGCCCGATCTTTTCATCCATATCCATTTGCGCATCCAGAGCCTTGATTGCCTGATCCCTGGAAACCTTATCCCTCGTCACGACTCTGTCGACACATTGACTCCTGGTGGCCGACACCGTCACAACAGCGTCAAATTCATCCTGCCAGCCTGTTTCAAACAGAAGCGGTATTTCGGCAACAAGGGCTTTGCCGTTTTTTTTACACCTGCCTATCAGATCATGAAGATGCTCATGCACCAGCGGGTGCAGGATATTCTCCAATTCCAGTCTAATTGAAGGCTCATTAAAGATAGCTTCCCTCAGTTTCACCCGGTCGAGTGAACCGTCATCAGCCTGAAAGCGCAGCCCCCAGGTAGCGATTACCCGCTGCCATCCCTCTCCTCCTTTATCCATCATCTCCCTGCAGCTGTGATCGACGTCGCAATGTTCAGCCTGCATGAGCATGGCAAGTCTGCGGGCAACCTTGCTTTTCCCTGATCCAATAGAGCCGGTAACAGCGATTATCACCGCATATCTCCATGTTCAAGTAAATCGATTACATTCACCATATCGGGCCAGAGCGGTGCCGTTCCAACAATCTTACGACCAGTTACAGGATGATCAAAACGCAATTCTGAGGAATGAAGCATCTGTCTGGGAAACCGAGGATCATGCCGTCCATGTCCGTAAAGAGTATCACCGGCCACCGGGTGACCTATTGATGCCAAATGTACACGAATCTGATGAGTGCGGCCTGTCTCGATAACCAGTTCCAGAAGGGAGTATCTGCCCCCGAAATTCTGCTTCAACCACCAGTTGGTTGCCGCAAATTTGCCGTTGCGTTCCCGAATGGCCATTTTCTTCCGGTTAACCACATGTCTACCGATTGGTGCAACAATTCGGCCTTTTTCATCGCGGGGTACTCCTACGACTATGGCCTGATATTTTTTAGTGATCAGACGTGATTTGAAAATATCGACAAGCTTCCGGTGTACTTCATTGTTCTTGGCTGCCACCATTACACCGGATGTATCTTTATCCAGCCGGTGGACGATGCCGGGCCGCACAGGATCTCCAACCTCGGCAAGAGCCCTGCAGTGATACAGCAATCCATTGACCAAAGTATTGTCCGGATTACCGTTGGCGGGATGCACAACCAGCTGCGGCGGCTTTGAGATAAGAAGAATATGCTCATCCTCGAAAAGAATATCAAATTCTATTTTTTGAGGTATTACCGAGAATTCTTCCGATTCTTTAATGCAGCCGCTGACTATGTCTCCGGACTGTAACTTGCGGCTGGCTTTGGCAGGTTTGTCGTTGAGCTGGATATCTCCTTTCTTGACAGCCTCTGTCACTTGTGTTCGGGAAAGAGCCGGGAGTTGAAGAACGAGAAAATGGTCAAGCCGCAGCCCGGCATTATCGGGGCTTAGAGTATAGTGTACTGCAAATCCGGTGCCGGGCCGATCGGGAGAGTGGGCTGTTTCTTTTTCCATCAAACATGCATTACATTACTGTGGGAAAATATTGCCGCTAAACAGCACAGGAAGAATTATGCGAAAATTGTTTCGATTTCATTACTGATATTAAGCTCATCGACCTTCTTGGCCAATGATAGCTCTTTAACAAGCAGCCCCTTGGCTGTATCTAGCATTTTTCTCTCACCATACGACAAATCTTTGTCAACACTGAGAAGGAAGAGATCACGGAGTACAGCGGCAACCTCGTGTATCGAGCCGGTTTTGATCTTTTCCATATAATCGCGATACCGACGATTCCAGGTCTGCGAACCGATTTCAATACCACGATCCTTTAATATATCGAGAACCGTATCAACTTCATTTTTTGAGACAATAGCTCGCAGGCCGACATTTTCACTGCTCACCGTCGGGATCATAATCGTCATATTGTTATCGAGGATCTGCAACACGTAAAACTTATGATCAACGCCTCCGACATTCTGAGTTTCAATAGCCTTAATTACGCCAACACCATGGGCTGGATAAACAGCCATATCACCTTTAGCAAACACTACAATCTCCTCATCTTCATAACCTGCGAACCATACCACAAAAGGTATTCAAACATAGTATACCTCTCGATGACCGGAAGAGTCATAAGTGAACCTTCCTGGGCAGGCGCCAACTATTACAGGCCTGGGTTCTTCGGTTAATAAATTAGTTTTTACTTTTTTGGACAACATAGAGAGTATAACATATTCGTTCGAAAAAAGCCCTTGATTTTAGAAAAAATCAGAGGGATTATTCGTCTAAGTATCAGAATCGGGGAAAATTTTGTTGCCCGGAATCCTTGAGAGACAGCCCGATTTTCCTCTGTTCGAAACCGCGCATATTTTGAATTTCACTCAAGTTTCAGACAGAATGTGCAAGTCTCGGATAGTCACTCGCGGCTGCCGTTTTGAGGTGGAAAGTGTATCAGGAAGGATACTACTTGAAGCTGTTGAGGAAATTCATGGCCTGGTTGGCATCCCCTTCTATAAATTTTTGCAGACCGACAACAACTTCACTCATTCTTTCTGCTATAAGCTGGGACTCTTCTTGGTGAAATGAGGTGAGAACATATCTTTCGACCGGCATCTGAGGAGGTGTCGACCCACTTCCGGGACGACCGATGCCGATTTTGAGGCGATAAAAATCAGGGCTGCCGATACTGTCGACTATGGAACGGATGCCATTATGACCTCCGGCTCCTCCTCCACGCACGAGTTTCAGGCGGCCGGTTTTCATATCGAGATCGTCATGGATAACGATCATTGAAGAAAGAGGAATTTTGAAAAAATCGACAAATCGAACTACGGCTTTTCCACTGAGATTCATATAGGTCTGGGGTTTAACCAGATGCAAAGTGACACCCCATAATGAAACTTTCGCCGCAAGGGCATTCCATTTCCCACTGAAAACAGCAGAGCCATCCTTCCCGGCTACTGCATCAATGACATCAAAACCGATATTGTGACGAGTTCCGGAGTATTGTGCACCAGGATTTCCAAGACCGACAAGAAGAAAGCTATCAGGTGGCATTTCAGCGGTTCACTCCAAAAACGTGTATAAAACTAAAACGAATGATCAATCAATTCTAAAGGTACCACACCTCCAAGACTCCTATCCTGCTCTACCGGCTCGGGAGAGGGAAAGTGCCCATATCACAAAAAGATAATCCGGTGGGAATGTGCTCCCACCGGATCTTACTTACTCTCTTGGATCTATGATATCCGAGGCTATGCAAGACAGCCGTAGAACGGATTACTCTTCAGTGCTTTCTTCCGCAGCAGCTACAGCCTCACCCTCACCCTCACCCTCTTCAGCCTCTTCCTCGCCCTCCGCTGTGCCTTTCTGGAGAGAGACGACGCTGACACAAACGGATTCAGGATCAGTCACAAGAGTGCAGTTTTCGGGAATGTCTATGGTATCAACTTTGATGGAATCGCCTATATTCAGATCCGCGATATTCACTACAAATTCATCGGGTACATCCAGGGGAGCCGCTTCAATCGCCAAGGTGTCATTGATAACATTGAGGATACCACCGAGATCTGTACCTTTGGCAACTCCGGTGTATCTGATGGCAACCTCGAACACCCGTGGCTTACTCACATCGATTTCGATGAAATCGGCGTGTAGCAGAGTATCTTTAATAGGATCCGTCTGAATATCCTGAACAAGAACATGCTTGGTGGAACCATCGTCCAGATTCAGGGAAATAATAGCATTTTTCCGGTAAATACTGAGCAGCTTGTTGAAAAACGGCCGTGTCTCAAGCTTGAGAAGAAGAGCCTCGGCACCGGCCCCATAAACAACAGCAGGGGTCATCCCCTTCATGCGCATCTGCCGCATTGCTCCTTTTCCTGTTTCCTTGCGGACGGAGGCGGTCATTTCTACCTTTAACATTATCTTTCTCCTTCGCTCAATGGTTTGCCCGGTCTAGCGAGCAACATGGCGTTTTACTTGGTTGTGTAATCGATATATCGCCCAGCTACACGAAAAGTGAACTGACTGAATCTTCATTATGTATTCTATTAATAGCATCCGCGAGCAGATTTGATACCGGAAGCACTTTGATTTTCTTACACTCTCGCGCTTCATCTCGCAATGGTATGGAGTTGGTGACTACGAGAGTTTTTATCACCGAATTGGTGATTCTTTCAACAGCCGGGCCGGACAATACCGGATGAGAACAGCAGGCATGAACTTCCTTGGCGCCTTCGGCCAGAAGAGTTTCCGCTCCACTGCACAAAGTACCGGCGGTATCTACCATATCATCGAGCAGAATGGCCGTTTTCCCTTTGACATTGCCGATAACGTGCATCGCCTCACATTCATTTGGTCTCTCACGCCTTTTGTCAATGATGGCGAGCCCGCAGTTAAGTCTCTTGGCAAAGGCTCTTGTCCTTTCAACACCACCAGCATCCGGGGAAACCATTACCGGGTCCTTGAATTCTTTGGAAATATGCCCGAGCAAGATCGGTGCGGCGTAGAGATGATCAACAGGAATATTGAAAAACCCCTGTATTTGTCCGGCATGCAAGTCCATGCAGAGTACTCTGCGCACGCCTACAGCCATGAGCATTTCAGCAACGACTTTGGCTGAAATAGGCACCCTTGGGGCAACTTTTCTGTCTTGTCTCGCATAGCCGTAATAAGGCATTACCGCAGTAATGCGGCGCGCGGAGGCTCGTCGCAGAGCGTCAACCATAATAACCAGCTCCATCAGGTTATCATTCACCGGGGTACAGGTCGGCTGCACTACAAAGACATCAGCTCCGCGTACATTTTCCTTCACTTCGACAAAGATCTCACCGTCGCTGAATTTCTTCACGTCCGCCTGGGATAGTGGAAGATCCAGATGCGCGGCAATCTCGACAGCCATTTTCTGATTGGCGTTTCCAGAGAATATCTTGATAATATTAGGCATGTTTCTCAATCAGTTGTCGGAAATTTGGTAAAGCAATGGCTGGGGTGGTAGGACTCGAACCTACGAATGCCGGGATCAAAACCCGGTGCCTTGGCCACTTGGCTACACCCCAACTCTTATCCCGCTCTATAAACTTTATCTCCGAATTTTTGTCGCAGTCGATGCACGATATCTCCAATCGTCTTCTCCGGGAGTTTCGACTTTTCCGGAAATATCCCGAAAACCGTCGGCCCGCTGCCGGACATCAACACGTGGTAAGCACCCGCTCTTTTCAGCTCTTCCTTGATGTCGGCGATGACCGGATATAAGGTGACGGCAACCGCTTCCAGATCGTTCTCAAGTGCTGAGACATGCAGGTTTTCCTGGCTCAGCTTTTGAGAACCCGTCAATGTAGAATTTTTAACTGCCCTTGTCAATGCATATTTTTCAAAAATCGTCGCTGTTGAAACACTGAACCCGGGGTTCACCAGTATATAGGTGCAGTCCTCAGGCGCAGGTACAGGCAGCATTTTTTCTCCGACACCAGTGGCCAGGACACTTTGGGCCTCTATCACAAAAAAAGGGACATCCGCACCGAGAGAGGCCGCCAGAGCAATCATGGCGGTGTCGTCAAATTCGTTTCCAAAAAAGGTGTTCAGGCCACGCAGCAAAGTACCGGCATCACTGCTGCCGCCGCCCAGTCCCGCGGCAACGGGTATGTGTTTTTCCAGATGAATAGTCGCTCCCCTGCCCCGGGCATTGCGACTGGTTTTAAAAAAAAGATCCGCAGCACGCCAGGCCAGGTTGGTTTCGTCGTCCGGAATTTCAGGATGAGAACAGGTGACCACCACCCCCGGGGAACCGTTTATGGATACATCCATCGTGTCATACAGTCCAACCTTCTGCATCCACGTTTCCAGTTCATGGTATCCGTCGCTTCTTCTGGAGATGACCCGGAGGATCAGATTAATTTTGGCAGGCGCCTGAAGATGCAGTTCGAGGTTGTCCTGAATATTGCTGTTCACTGGTTGTCCTGATCAGAAAGAAGCCACCATGTTTCTGCGCTGTCGATATCTTCGGGATGCTTTAATTTTTTGCCAGTTGCACAAAGCGTATCTTCAGGTCGTAAAGGATATCCTTGAGCATCTCCTCCTCGTCCCTGGCCAAATTCCCTTTGGTTTTCTGCTGTATCAAGGTAAGGGTATCGATACCGTGCCGAGCCAAATCAAGATCAACGGTCTTTTTCCCGGTAGCCGGGTCCTCAAGCAATCCCAAATGAAACAGCACTGAGGTATTGAGCGACATCACAAAAGCCGAAAAGGTCACCTCGGGCATCACGCATCTACCTTCTTTATCCGGAACTTTCCCTTCTTGACATGCACAATCTTCTTTTTTCTGGTCTACCATCATACCATACCTCTTTTCTCTATAGGGCTGGTATGGCAAACACTGCCTTCCAGCCCTGTTCGAATGTCATTTCATATACTTACCCGCAATGATATTGACATTCACTTGAGTACCTCTGTCAACAGCCGGTCACAGTGAAAAATAAGTGCTCCATACTTATTGTCAAGAAATCATGAAGTATATTCGGCCAGCTCCAATACCACCGCATCGGTTATATTATCAAGACTGCAGACTTTTGCGAGAAGTTCTTTGGATACAAGCGAATCAGTGGCGAGTACAATAATGTTCTGTCGACTGGTCTCCTCCCTTCCCACCGTCATCCTCGAGATATTGACGCCTCCCATGCCGAGAGCAGTCCCCAATGCTCCGATTACTCCGGGCACATCGTTATTGTAGACCAGCAGCATGGGACCGGCAGGCAGAGCTTCAAGGCGAAAAGTATTGAGACGCACCAATCGTGGCTCATTCTTCCCAAAAACAGTACCCACTAAAACATTTTCACCATCACTGGTGCGCACTCTGGAAGTCATCACATTGATAAAATCATCGGAATGCTCCGATTTGGCCTCGACCACTTTAATGCCCCTGTCCTTGGCGATAATCGGAGCATTGACATAATTGACCGCATCCTTGAGGATAGGAGTGAATAAACCCTTGAGAAAAGCAATGGTTATGGGGCTGGTGTTAAGTTCGGCCAGCTCGCCGCTGTACTCCACGGTGATTTCTTCGATGCCGCCTTTTGTCATCTGCATATGAAAACTGCCAAGCATCTCTCCAAGAGCTATATAAGGCCCTACCTGGGTGAGCACATCGTCACTGACGGAGGGGACATTGACCGCATTGGTAACCACACCTTTAAGGAGATAGTCGGCGATCTGCTGGGCGATCAAAACGGCTACATTTTCCTGTGCTTCACTGGTCGAGGCACCGAGGTGCGGCGTACATATAAAATTATCAAGCTCCAGCAACGGACAGTTATCCCTGGTAGTCGGCTCGACGGCGAAAACATCGAGAGCGGCCCCGCCGATTTCACCGTCACGCAAAGCATGGTAGAGCGCCTCTTCGTCACAGACTCCGCCACGGGCACAGTCTATAAACATGGCGTCATTCTTCATGTTTTTGAAAAATTCAGTAGATATCAGCGCCTTGGTTTCTTTGGTCATAGGTACATGGACGGTGATATAATCGGAACGTTTGGCCAATTCTTCAAGACCGACCAGTTCAACTCCAATTTTTTCAGCCGTTTCTTTGGGCATATGCGGGTCATAGGCTATAGTCTTCATTTTCAGTCCCTGTGCCCTGGAAGCGGCAATGCCGCCGATGCGGCCGATTCCGACAATGCCCAATGTCTTCCCGGTAACTTCGCGCCCCATAAACCTTTTCTTCTCCCACTTCCCCTCTTTCATCGAAGCAGTGGCCTGAGGAATATTGCGCGAAAGAGCCATCATC
Organism: Desulfopila inferna; assembly: GCF_016919005.1. Taxonomy (NCBI): domain Bacteria; kingdom Pseudomonadati; phylum Thermodesulfobacteriota; class Desulfobulbia; order Desulfobulbales; family Desulfocapsaceae; genus Desulfopila; species Desulfopila inferna. The sequence goes on along the minus strand of NZ_JAFFQE010000007.1, from coordinate 108,309 downwards.
ATGGATATGGCATGCTCCGCGGTGGTAATGGCGTTACCATTGGGTGCATTCATAATGACTATCCCCTTCTGGCTTGCCGCGGGAATATCGACATTGTCCAGTCCGATACCGGCTCTTCCCACTACCTTGAGATTCGTGGCCGACTCGAGAATGTCAAGAGTCACTTTCGTCGCACTCCTGATCACCAGGCCGTCATATTGACCAATGATCTTTTTCAATTCTTCAGGGGCCAGGCCGGTGTTGACATCAACTTCCAAACCGGCCTCTCTCAGAATTTCTGCGCCAACGGGGGATAAATTGTCACTTATCAGTACTTTCATCTCTGCTCCTTAAAATTTCGTAATCGTATTCCCCCGGCAGGTTGTACATCGGGTGAACCGACAGATTCCGGATCACGGCAGCCACATTATTTTCGGCAGCAACGTTGATAAGATAGAGTATATTATTGAAGAAACCGAATATAACGTCATTGCCCCTCAAGGACAACAAAAATTCCAAATCTCCTGCAATACCGGACTTTCTCCTCGTAAAATGTAATATTTCTAAATGATCGGCGGATTCGCAGAGACAGGCAAAATCAGGTATACTTGAACGAAAAGGCGGAAGATGGAGCCTTTAAGGATAAGCGTTGAAATTAACGAAAGAAGAAGATATATAAAAGGTTTTCTTCCTTAATTACAAATAGCAAAAAAAAAATCTATTACTGACTCTGCACTGCAAATTACACCACCGTCATTTGAAAACATCTCTTTTTATCTTCCATGATAGTGTTACAATAGCAGATCCAACTGCAATATTAACGACTTCGTTCAGCATATAAGGAGCAACAATGAGTGAAACCAGACTGCGTTTTCCACCAAGCCCAACCGGGTATCTCCATATCGGTGGTGCAAGGACAGCACTTTACAACTGGTTGTATGCAAAAAAAACCGGCGGCAAATTGATTCTCAGAATAGAAGACACCGACGTGGAACGCTCCACCAGTGACTCTATTGAAGGTATACTTGAAGGTCTTACCTGGCTTGGAATCGACTGGGATGAAGGGCCCTATTTTCAGAGCGAATTCAGCGAGGACCACGAGAGAGCCGCAGCCGAACTCATCGCCAAAGACAGGGCCTACAAATGCTACTGCACCAAAGAGGACCTCGAGGCCAGAAGAGAAGCTGCCCTTGCCGCCAAGGGAAGCCTGGCCTATGACGGCACCTGCCGTCGCCTGAGCAAGGCCGAAATTGCCGAAAAAGAGGCAGCCTCAACCCCTTATATCATACGTTTCAAGGTACCCGAGCGGCAAGGCATACTCAGCTATGACGATAAGGTTCTCGGGAAAATAGACTGCAACTACACCGAAATCGATGATTTCGTCATTGTTCGTTCCAACGGCAAACCCCTCTATCTTCTCTGCAATGTGGTGGATGATATCCGCGACAGGATTACCCATGTCATCAGAGGGCAGGATCATATGACCAACACCATCAGGCAGGTGCTGTTATATGAAGCCCTCGAGGCCCCACTGCCGGTTTTTGCCCATATACCCTTGACTATGGACACCAAAAGGGCCAAAATTTCTAAAAGAAGCCATGGTGAAATTGTTGCCGTGCAGTTTTACAAGGAACACGGCTTCCTCCCCTGGGCCTTCAATAATTACCTTGTCCTTCTTGGCTGGTCTCCCGGAGACGACCAGGAAATCTTCTCACGGGAAGAACTGATCGAACGATTTTCCCTGGAGAGGATCAATAAATCGCATTCGATTTTCAACTATCGCAAAAACGACCCTAAATTCTTTACAGATCCCAAGGCAATATCCATAAATGAACATTATCTGCGGTCCATGGACATTGAAGAGCTGGGAGAATATGTCAGAGAAGAGTTGAAAAAAGAAGGTCTCTGGAAAGAGGACTATGCTGCGGAAGAAAAAGAGTGGTTTCTGAGTACGCTTGATCTTATCCGTTCCAGGTTTCACACACTCAAGGATTTTGCCCAGACCGGCCGGGCATATTTTGCCGAGGACTACACCATTTGCGATAAAGCACGCAAAAAGAACCTGGCCAAATATCCGGAACTGCAGCAGTGGCTTCCCGAGCTTGCTGAGCGTTATGCCGCCCTTGAGCCCTTCACTCTCGAGGAAACCGAGCGGGTCGCCCGGGAAATGGCCGCAGAACTTGAGATAAAGCCAGGCATCATCATAAACGGTATGCGCACCGTCCTTACCGGTCAGCTTGCCGGTCCGTCGATGTTTGACATAGTCATGGCGATCGGCAGAGACAGGGTAGTGCAGAGACTGCGCAATGCGGTAAACTTATTTGATTAACCTCGAAGACTTCGATGACTTTTAACCAGATTTATCCCCTATCGAATACGGAATTATTATGGAACATAACGATATAACAAAAGGAAAACCACTGGATTTCATCCGTCAGATTGTGGCCGATGACCTGCAGAGTGGTAAACATATACAACCGGTAACCCGCTTTCCTCCGGAGCCCAATGGTTTTCTGCATATCGGCCATGCAAAATCCATATGCCTCAATTTCGGTATTGCCGAGGAATATAAAAGCCGCTGCCATCTTCGCTTTGATGATACCAACCCATCAAAAGAAGAAGATCTCTATGTCGAAGCTATCAAGGAAGATGTGGCCTGGCTGGGATACGACTGGCAGGACAATCTCTTCTTCGCCTCGGACTATTTTGATGATCTCTATCAATATGCCCTGCAGTTGATCAGAGCCGGCAAGGCATATGTATGCGAGCTTTCGGCTGAGCAGATCCGCCTATATCGCGGCACCCTCAAAGAGCCGGGGCGCAACAGCCCCTATCGCAATCGCGGCATCGATGAAAACCTCGAACTATTTGAAAAAATGAAAAACGGCGATTTTGCCGAAGGCAGCCATGTGCTCAGAGCCAAGATCGATATGGCCTCGCCTAACCTCAACCTGCGTGATCCGGTCATCTACAGGATCATGAAGGTTTCCCACCACAGGACCGGAGATACCTGGTGTATATATCCCATGTATGACTACACCCACAGTATCTCCGATTCCATCGAAAAGATTACCCACTCCTTATGCACTTTGGAATTTGAAGACCACAGGCCTCTTTATGACTGGGTACTCAACACCTTGCAGACCCAATGCCACCCCCGCCAGATCGAGTTCGCCAGACTCAATTTGAGCTACACGGTGATGAGTAAGCGCAAGCTGCTGAAACTGGTCGAGGAAAAATTCGTGGACGGCTGGGATGATCCGCGAATGTTGACCATCACCGGATTACGCAGAAGAGGATATACGCCTGCCTCCATCCGCAGTTTCTGCCATACCATCGGGGTCGGTAAAAAGGAAAGCTGGATAGATATGGGCGTGCTGGAAAATGCTATCCGGGAGGATCTCAACGATACGGCACCGCGCGTTATGGGTGTGCTCGATCCTCTTAAAGTGATTATCGACAATTATCCAGAGGGACAGGAAGAAGAGGTGGAGGCCAAAAATCATCCGCAAAAACCGGAGATGGGAGGAAGAACACTGCCGTTCAGTCGGGAACTATTTATTGAACGTTCCGATTTTCTGGAGGATCCTCCGCGGAAATATTTCCGTCTCGGCCCTGATCGCGAAGTCCGTCTTCGCTATGGCTACTACATCAAATTCGCTTCCATAGAAAAAGATGAAGAGACAGGAGAAATTACGGCAATACACTGCACCTACGATCCGCTGACCAAAGGAGGGTCCTCACCCGACGGCCGCAAGGTGAAAGGCACTATCCACTGGGTATCGGCACACCATTGTATTGACTGCAGGGTTAGACTATACGACAGGCTGTTTTCCGTGGAAAATCCGGATGCGGATAAGGAAACCACCTTTCTCGACCACCTTAACCCCGATTCGGTTGTCGAACTTGAAAACTGTAAAGTGGAGCCGGGCCTTAACCAACAGGAATCCGGCATGCGTTTCCAATTCGAGCGACAGGGATATTTCTGTCTGGACCATAAGGATTCACGCCCTGGAAAACCTGTCTTCAACCGCATTGTTACCTTACGCGACTCCTGGACGAAAAAGCAATAGCAGCAACAATTCCGCTCCAGATGTGCGCAGGTAAGCGCAGATCCCGAGCAGCCAGGAAAACTACTGCAAAAGCGTGGGCTTCCTTGCATCAGCACCAACCTGCCGGCTTGCCCCGATCGAATTTTGAAAGGGTTAGGTTGGCGGTGAGCGCAGCGAACCCCAACAATCTAAAGCTTCTTTGCAATATCAAAAGATAATTGCTTTTTTTTAGGGCGTTCTTTTCACAGGGTAGAGGAAAAGTACGCTGAATCCGGAAAAGCTTTCTTTTCGAACGCTCAGGCATTTCCGGCAAGAGTCAGGCCTCTGAAACTCTTGCCGGAAGTGCCAAAGCCTCCCTCCCCTCTATTTTTTTCTGATACCCCCTGAAAATTTTGCATCTCCAGCCTTGAGCTGGGAATTAGGGGCAATCTCTTTACTAAAACCTGTATTTATTTCGTTTCACTGTCCAATTGCTATCGCATAAAGAAACCTCTGGAAAAATTTAAATTAAACATACCTAATTATTTTTCATCTCCTTTATTTTTGGATTGACTTGCAGTATTGTTTGGTGTACCTAATTGCTTAAACAGTACTACGGAGAAGGACATGAAAAGGAAAAATTGTGCTGGAAAAGGTTGGAACAATAGTTCCGTTCTGAAAAATTTTTTCTGCAGAGAGAAAGTAGACGGTAAGATCTCTCCACTTTCAGAAAACTCCAGGTGCGGAAGAAAAAAAATATGCAAAATCACCGGTGACAGGAAAATGTGCGCAAGAATGGCCTCTCTGGGAATGTATCCGGGAGAGGAAATTAATGTGATCTGCGCCACAAAAGGCTCTCGATGTATTTTACGCACAGCGGGGGGAACGATAAGCCTTGATCCCTTAACCAGTGAAAACATTCTTGTTGAAGCGGTCTAAGAGCAAAGCTAAATTATGGGTTGGCTTTTTTTTTGCCTTACATATTAGACAAGACTAACTTATTAACAGGTGCCAAATTATGTGGGAAAATGCAGTTGTTGCAGCAGTAATCATTATCTGCGCAGTCGCCGTTGGCAGACGGTTTCTCAGACAATTTAAAAACAGCGTAAACAAGGACGGTTCATCCACTTGCGGGGGGGATTGCTCGGGCTGCTCCTCTCGAAAGGGATTAAAAAAATAAGAAAAAGGAAATGTACGATGGAGAAAATAGCATTACGCCACATGAAAAAAGGGCAGTCCGGTATTATCGCTTCAATCAAAGCCAACGGTGAGCTGGGCCGAAGACTAATGGAGATGGGCCTGGTTCCCGGAACGAAAATTAAGATACAAGGAAGAGCACCGCTGAAGGATCCGGTTGCCATTCAAGTCATGAATTCCACGCTTACCCTGAGAAATAATGAGGCCGACCTTATCTTGATCACCCCCCTCACTTGAATTGCACAATAGTGTATCATCTATAATATACCGTAAATTTAAAAGGCTACAGGTGCGCCCATCGCCCTGCGAGACACTCAAGACATTCAGATAAAGGATTTATTCATGCCATCACCCTTAGATATCCCTGACATGAAAAACAAACTGGCCATGGCCCTGGCGGGCAATCCTAACGCCGGCAAAACAACCCTTTTCAACTATCTTACCGGTGCACGGCAGCATGTCGGCAACTATCCCGGGATTACAGTGGATCTTAAAGAAGGCTATAGGAATTACAAAGACAAAGAGTTGGGCATTACCGATCTGCCCGGCACCTATTCACTGACCGCCTATTCAATGGAGGAGATCGTTGCCCGAGATCATCTTACTCAGAAAAGTCCCGATGTCGTCATCAACATTGTCGACGCTTCAAACCTCAACCGCAACCTGTACCTGACCTGTCAATTCATCGAACTCGGCATTCCCATGGTGATCGCCCTGAATATGATGGATGTCGCCAAAGATCGAGGCATGATGATCCAGCCTGAGAAACTGGAAGAACTTCTCGGCATACCCGTGGTGGGGATTGTCGCCCGAACGGGACAGGGCGTCGATCAACTTCTCGACGCTGCGGTAGAGGTCGCCAGAACTCATGATCGTGAAAACCACGCCTCGATATCATACGGCGAGGATCTCGATGAGAAAATATTGCAGCTCACCGATATTATAGAGAGAAATAATTTTTTAACTTCGACTTACCCTCCGCTTTTTACCGCCATCAAATATCTTGAAAACGATGAACAGATAACCGGGAAAGGCAGAGAAGCAGACTCTGACGTTGCCGGAGAACTGGAAAATATCGTTGAAGAGGTAAGCAAACATACCCGCAAGACCCTGGACGTTTATCCTGAAGCGATTATCGCCGACCACCGGTTCGGATTCATTAAATCGGTGCTGCGCCAGGGCGTCATTACCCACACGTTCGATGAAGACAGGCTCTATACCTCGGACAAGATAGACAAGGTGTTGACCAACAGACTTCTGGGCCCCCTGATTATGCTCGGTGTTCTTTTCGGAGTATATCAGTTTACCTTTGCCTGGAGCGAACTGCCCGTGACCTGGCTGGAGAACCTCTTCGGCTGGCTGGGCAGCCTGATAAACTCCACTATGCCCGATGGTCTGTTGAAATCCATGATTGTCTCGGGGGTAATTGACGGGGTCGGCGGAGTGCTCGGGTTCGTGCCGCTGATCATGTTCATGTTTTTTAGTATCGCTATTCTGGAAGACACCGGCTACCTCGCCCGGGTAGCCTACATGATGGATAGGGTTTTCAGGACATTCGGGCTGCACGGTTCATCGGTAATGCCGTTTATCGTCTCCGGGGGAATCGCCGGGGGCTGTGCCGTTCCCGGGGTAATGGCCACCAGGACGCTGCGCTCACCAAAGGAGAGGATGGCCACACTGCTCACCGTCCCCTTCATGAACTGCGGAGCAAAACTTCCGGTACTAGCCCTTCTGATTGGCGCATTTTTCAGCGAAAACAAGGCCAGATATATGTTTATCTTCACCTTGATAGCCTGGGTAGTCGCTCTTCTTGCCGCTAAATTCTTTCGAGCGACGGTGCTCAGAGGCGCCCCAACACCTTTCGTCATGGAACTCCCGCCTTATCGATTCCCCACGGTGCGCGGCCTGCTCATCCATACCTGGGAGAGAACATGGCAGTACATCAAAAAAGCGGGAACAATCATCCTGGGAATTTCTATTCTGCTCTGGGCGCTGATGACCTTCCCCGGAATACCGGAAGAGAGAGAAGCATATTACGAACAACAGCGACAGCAGCTCAGCACTGTTGATGATCACGAAAAGCTTGCCGGCCTGGCTGTTCTTGAAAAGGAGGAGACGCTGCGCCATTCCTTTGCAGGCAAGCTCGGCAGCACCCTTGAACCTATTTCATCCTTTGCAGGATTTGACTGGAAAATCAATATTGCCCTGGTAGGAGGATTTGCGGCAAAAGAGGTAATTGTCTCCACCCTGGGCACCGCCTACTCCATGGGGGACATCGATGTGGAAGAAGCGGAGCCGCTCGGCCAAAAATTGAAGGAAGATAAGAGCTGGAACAAAATGGTTGCCATTTCCGCCCTGCTCTTCATCATGTTTTACGCACCATGTTTTGTCACTGTAGTTTGTATTGCCAGAGAATCCTCCTGGAAATGGGCGTTTTTTTCCATGGCCTTCAACACGGTATTCGCCTTTACTTTGGCTGTCATTGTTTTCCAGCTTGGGACGCTGGCAGGGATAAGCTGACCCAGCGGCAATTTGATCGGTAAATAAACGATACGCCCTTTGGAAAGAATATCCAGAGGGCGTATCGTTGAGGAGGAGAAAGAAGAGGTACTGCACTTTCCTGATGCAAATTCTATTCCACTTCCAGTTTCACAAAATTTACATAATATTTCAATAAGCTACCAGCGCTCGAAATGTGAGTATATCTCATGGACCGGATTGAGCGGTTCAAAATTCCACTTTTACGGAATCAACCCGGTCACAGTTGTACCTGGGAGTGTGTCGGAGAATTGCAGTTTTTCCTCAGATTAAGGCGTTTTTAGGAAATCAAGCACAGCCATATACTTATTATCGGAGTCTACGCTTACCAGCGAGCATTGATTTTCTGAAAACAACGCCAAGATGGGCCAGTAAGCGAAGACTCCGAGAAGTGCTTTCTCCGACAGGCTCCCAGCCCGGGTATTTCACGAGTAGTCTGGCAGGCATATGGCCGAGCCACCAGCGAAGGCTGTGATACCTCAGGGGCTAAACCTCAATGACATACCCGCCCCGGCGGGGATCTCCGGCGCCTTCACATCCTGGAATAACAGCGTGCACTCCGCCAAAGTAGACATCGAGAACATTCCAGATATTCAGCCGGGTATCGAGCGATTCCAGAGCCTCCCGGGCAAACCCGGGTTCTATCTGCAGACACTCTTCATCGAGATACATCCGCGGCGCGGAAACAGCCTGTTCAAGTCCCCGGCCAAAGTCCACGACCTGATCCAGGACCTGAGTGATAGCCGTACGTATGCGTTTCGAACCACCGCTGCCGATCACCAGTTTGACCTGATCTCCGCTGACCAGTAAAGACGGGGACATCATCGAACAAACTCTCTGTCCCGGCGGTGAAGCATGAAATCCCTGGGGGTGCAGGTCGTCCTCTCCCATCATATTGTTCAGCATAATCCCGGTTCCCGGAACAAAGAAGCCGGAGCCTTCACCATTGGAACAAGTCATCGCGGCACAGTTGCCTTTTCTGTCGGATATGCTGATATGTGTTGTCCCTCCGGAAAACAGCCGCAGATTCTTCCGACTTTCCGGAAATCCGGAATCAACATACGATTGTAAAGCTTCAGGACTGGTTATGCCGGCCCTGCGCAGTCGCTCGACCTCCTGCATGATTAAAAATGTGTGGCGCAGGTGCTCACCGCTACCCCATTCATAATCAGGTTTATCACAGGCGGAGTAAAGCGAAAGTGACAGGGCTATCAGCGTTCCTCCCATTGAAGGTAGAGGAGCTGTATACAGTTGAAAATCCCGATAGCCGACATTGATGGGCTTGCGCTCCACAACTGCATAATTGGCCAGATCTTCTCTGGTCAACAGGCTGTTTTTTTTCTGCATTTCGGCGATCAGAGCGGAGGCAATATCACCCCTGTAAAAACTCTCGCCGCCATCTTCAACAAGAAGCAGTAAAAAATCGGCAAGTTCATGGTTTACCAGGCGATCTCCCTGCCTGATATAGTTTCCCGTGCCACAGAGAGCTCTGCCGGTCGGAGTTTGCGTCCAGATGGGCTTGAGCAGGCGCAAAAAATCGGCTTGAAAACTGTTTACCGTATGTCCTCGGGCATATTCAACAGCCGGACTTATGACATCCTTTAAATCCATGCGGCCGAGCCGCTTGTGCAGGTGAAGCAGCCCCTTGACGATTCCGGGAACCGCCACGGAATCCAGGCCGATGTTGAATTGTTGTGGCGCTCCGCTGAACTGCACGGTTACCGGAAAAAAGTGCGGACGGCCGTTCCTGCTACTGCCAAGGCCGGGAGTATCGACAAAAAAATCAAAGAAAAGGTTCTGCCCCTTTCCGACGCTATGGCCTAGAAGGAAGCCGCCCCCGCCCAGGCTGTTCAAGGCGGGCTCGACAACCGTCGAGGCAAATCCTGCAGCCGCCACGGCATCGAAAGCGTTGCCGCCTTCCCGTAAAATCGCCGCAGCTGCCTCACTGACGAGTTGATGACCTGAAGCTGCTATGGCCTTGTCATACATCATGATCTCGTAAAGTCAGTACCATACTTGCAGCTCAGCCAGTGCCAGGCTGCATTGGCATACCACGACGCACCGATAGCCAGCACATCCTCGTCAAAATCAAATGAGCCGTTGTGAGCTACCCCGGCTTTTTTCCTGCCGGAGGCTCCGAAACGAACCATACACCCTGGAATTTTCTGCTGATAACAGGCAAAATCCTCGGCGCCGAGACTGGCATCGCCTTGGCTGACGGCAGCCAGCACACCCTCTGTTCGGGAGGCGGCAACCCTGGCGATCTCGACAGACCTTGAATCATTCACAACCGCGGGAATACCGTCATTGAAGTCCAGAGAGACCTCAACCTGATACATACGGCCTATTGACTCGGTGACGCGAAGCAGACCTTCCATGGCGACCTCGCGGGTCCGGCAATGTGTCGACCTGATTGTCCCTTTAAGGAGAGCATCCCCCGCTATGATATTCTGGGCGCAGCCCGCCTGAAGGCAGCCAATGGTGATTACCGCCGCCTTATTTGGATCAACACCCCGGGAAATCAAGGTTTGTACGGCAAGGACAAGATTTGCCGCGGCAACGACTGGGTCTACGGCCTCATGCGGTCGGGCAGCATGTCCGCTTCTTCCGCGCAGCCGAATTATGAAGGAATCGGCCCAGGCGCAAATAATACCTTCATCGGCGGTGATGGTGCCGAGTGGATGATGTGTATCGATGTGACCTGAAAAAATTGCTTCGACATCCTCAAGTATTCCGGCTTCAATGCAGCGCTGCGCGCCATTGCCGTTTTCCTCAGCAGGTTGAAAAAGAAGTTTGACCGGTCCCGGCAGTTTCTTTTCGGCGAGCAGAACGGCAGCACCCAGAAGCATCGCCACATGGCCGTCATGACCGCAGGCGTGCATGACCCCATGATTCTCCGAGGCAAAAGGGAGATTGGTTTCCTCGATAACGGGCAAGGCATCCATATCCGCCCGTAAAGCCACGCTCTGCCGCCTCTCTGGAGGGCCCGGAAGATAAGCTGCCACACCGGTTCCGGCAATACCGCCCTCGCTTACAATACCATGCTCCCGGAGCTTGTCCTGAATATATTTTGCAGTTTCGAACTCCTCGAAGCTCAATTCCGGATGGGCATGAATGTGCCTGCGGATGTCCAGAATCCATTCTCTCAACTTCGGGCTGACCGGGAACAGGACAGAATTAGTACTATTAAACATTTAAATCCTTATTCCTGATAGTTATTCGATACGGATTGAGTGCAGCCCATTATCATCGTCCTTCTTTGAGACATCCTCGTCCTTCCGTTCTGTTTCTTCAAGTAAATCCTCTTCAAATACATCTTCCGTAATGATATCTTTTTCAGTAATTATCTCATCTACATCACTTTCAAATGGGTCATCCTCCCGGATTGCCCTGCCCAGCCGCACAGGTTCCTCCACAGGATCAAGCGGTTGTTTAAAAATCGCAATCAGTCCGTCCTGGGTTTCAGTAATAGAGACAAGTTCCCAACCGGACTGGCCATATTCGTTTAAAGATTGCTCAACCTCGGCTTCGTCCAGAAAGGAACTGCCGAGAAATCCCGCCTTTTTCAAATCGTAATGGACTGTTTTATAGCACCACCGCATCTACTTCACCTCTCTCACGGTTTTCACTCACGCTTTTGGCTTTCATTTTCCTGATTACACCTAATCCTCAGTTCAAGGACGGGGCTGCTTTGTCCACTGATCTCTATAGCCCGGACGGCTGCAGAGAAGCCCCATGGACGTGTTTATGGCGTCCCGATGAAAAGAGCAGCCCCAGCCTAAGCCAGTGAAATGCCGAATTTCGGGGGGTAATCAGATTCATTTTTCTCCAGAGTCCATTTCGGCAACTTTGATATTTTGCGAGATTATCATTGCGCAGAAAGCAACTCATCATTTTTAAAGATTCCCTCATATACGGCGCCGTTGGCCAGGGTCAACTTCCCATGACCATTTCTTCTTCCTTCGACAAACTCTCCGGCGTAAACACTTCCGTCAGAAGACTTGAGCACTCCGAAACCATGGGGAAGATCATTGTTGAAATCACCGTCATAGGTGGAGCCGTCGCTGTAGATCAGCTTTCCGTTGCCGCTGAAGCTGCCCATGTTGAACTCTCCGTTGTACCTGCTGCCGTCGTGGAAAACATAATTACCTTCTCCATGGAACTGGTCATCCCGAAATGCTCCGGAATACCGACTGGAATCAGGATAGTTGAAAAATCCCTCACCTTCTTTCACTCCCATGACGAATTCACCCTCGTACTTTCGGCCATCCTGGTAAAAATATTTTCCCCTGCCGTGCGGCTCTCCTTCCTCAAACTCGCCGGTATAGCTGTCACCATTACTGAAAACTATCTCCCCCATCCCCCTGATCACGCCATCCTCAACGGCTCCTCTATATTTCGCTCCATTGGAAAAAGTGTAGACAGCCGTTCCCGAATAGGGAACTGACGGTGCATCCGGAGAGATCAGCAGGCCGTCGGCAACGACAAGATCCATCGGCGGCACCTCTGATTCGCTGGCAACATCAGCCACCTCCTGGGTGATGGTCTCCTGAGAAGAAAAGGTCTGGCCGGCAGCCTCCGCAAGAGGTTCACCATTCTCGAAATAGCCGGTATACACAACCTCTCCCTTCGGGTTGGTCAAAACCCCAAGACCTTCAATCCTGTCATCACGAAAATCTCCCTCGTAAATATCGCCATTTTCGAAAACATACCGACCTTTGCCATGACGCATATCGTCTTTGAAATCACCTTGATATCGCGAACCATCACTGTAATCCATCTCTCCCTTGCCGCTTTTTACACCATCGGCAAATTCTCCACGGTAGCGGCTGCTGTCGGGATATTCCATCTTGCCGCTGCCCTGAAATTTTCCTTTGCTGAATCCTCCTGTATATTTGCGGCCATCGCTGGAAACCAGCGTGCCTTCACCGTCATATAGATCGTTTTCGAAGAAGCCTTCATAGGTGTCACCAGTGGCGGAGCTGTATTCTCCCTGGCCATGGCGCAGACTGTTGTGAAACTCACCCTTATAGCGGCTGCCGTCGGGATAAATTTGTTCTCCCTTGCCGCCCGGTCTGCCGTTACGAAACTCACCCTCAAACCAGGTGCCGTCCTTATAGGTCAGTTTGCCTCGCCCCTGAATAATGGAGTTTCTGAAATCGCCTTTGTATTCCCTGCCGTCGGGGAAGGAAAAAATGCCCTTGCCGTTGTACCGCCCATATGAGAATTCACCAACATACCGGGTACCGTCATTGTAGCTGAGAGTCCCTTTTCCATGGATGACATTCTCCCTGAACTCTCCCTGGTACCGTCTGCCATCCGCCCCCGTGAGAACACCCTCACCCTCCATTTTACCATTTTTCATCTCGCCTTCATAGACAGCGCCGTCAGGAAAATGCAATGTACCACTACCGTTTATAATACCATTTTTAAAGGTGCCGGTATATTTTCTGCCATCCTCATGGAGAAGGGTGCCGCTGCCGTTTATGCAGTCCCCCTCAAGACACTGTTCCGCATATGCCGGGAAGGAATAACCAATGATCAAAGCAAACAGGATGCCGCTGTATTTTTTCATGATCTTAAAATCTCCAATGAGAAAGCTTTGATGGCGTCGCGATAAGCACCTGCACGGGCATAACTCCGACTTCGAGAAATACCTATTTTTTAATTAATCGTAACTATTCAGGTTGATCTCCAACCACCTGTCTGTAACTGTTCAGCAGTGTGCCATATGTCCATAAGTACGGCGGTCAGCTATACATTGGGTATGCTGGACGTCCTGATCGTGGACAGGTAAGCGTAGACTCCGGATGGTGTGCTGCTGAATAGTTACAATTTATCTTTGGAACATCAGCCCGCCATGTATGCCTTTTTGACCTCTTCACCGATTATTTCGATACCTCTCCGCACCAGGGCATCATCCTGAGAGTAATTGACCCGGATGCATTCATTTTTATGAGACCAGTCATCATTTTCCAGGCCTGGAAAGAAATAATGGCCGCTTATGATCAGTACTCCTCTTTTCTTCAAGCGCTGGTAAAGTTCTTTTGAGGAAATCGGCAGGTTCTCAAACCAGAGCCAGAGGAAGATTGCACCTTCCGGCTTATGGATTTTGTAAGGGGTTCCAGCCAATTCCTGGTCGAATTTCCTTACGGCTGCCAGCGCCTTTTCCTGATAAAATGGACGGATAACCGTGTTGCTGAGTTCAAGGATTTCCGAGGTATCAACCAGCTGCTGAGTGAGAAAGGCCCCAAAACCTGTCGGCGCCAGCGATATCACCGCGTTCATTCCCGAAATGACCTGGATAACCTCTTCACTGGCGATGATTATACCCGTGCGTACTGCCGGCAAGCCGAGCTTGGACAGGGAAAGACAGAGAATGATATTTTCATTCCATCGAGGTGTTGCCTGGGAGAAAACTATACCGGGAAACGGAACTCCATAGGCGCTGTCGATTATGAGGGGAACTCCCGCATCTCTGGCCAGCTGATCGAGCCCGTCTATTTCCTGGTCTGTAACAACATTTCCGGTAGGATTGGTCGGCCGGGACACACAGACCGCCCCTGTTTCCTCGCCTATGGTGATTTCACTGAAATCGACCCTGTATTTGAAGAGATGTTCTTCCAGACGATCAATTTTAGGACGAGTTGCCACGAAAAAGTCCGAACTCAAACCAATGTCGGCATAGCCGATATACTCGGGAGCCAGCGGCAGTCGTATCTTTTTTTTGCGGCCACCGTCGAACTCACCGGCAAACATATTGAGGAGCAGGAAAAAACCGGACTGGCTGCCGTTGGTAAGACAGATATTCTCTGCGCCGATCCGCCAGCCGTATTCCCGGCGGAGCAGGGCGGCAAGGCTGGTCAGGAAATCACCTTCCCCCTGCGGGGCACAGTACATCCCCAAAAGTTTCCTGCACAGCTCATCGTCGGCGGCAATATCCTGCAGCCGCCGCTGCATCTTTTCCTGAAAGGCTGGAATATGGCCGGGATTACCGCCGCCCATCATGATCAGGTCGTCTGCACCGTTTGCCGTCGCCTCGCCCATATCCTTCATCAATGAAAGAATGCCGGCATCCTGATTGAATTTATTTCCGAATTTTGAATAATCCATCTAACCTTATGTTCAATTTAAAAGTGATTTATAAAAATATGCACTGCTGTAGATCGACCTTTCTCGAAGCCCGAGTTTATACCCGTGCGGGTGCTTGTCGCGACCGGCAAAAGTGATAACACTCATATGTGTTAAAACGTTTCTGCTGTCCCCCTCGCGCCTCTTCCGGTGAGCAGAGCCAGGAAGTAGATGACAACCAACGAGAAAAGTACCCTGCCGAAAAGAATGCCGCCCCAGTGGGCTCCGAGCGCCGCCATCAGCAAAGTGTCCTCAACCAGGGCATGACTCAGGCCCATCAAGGCAAGGGAAAAAAAGACTTCTCTTTTCGACATGCCACCACTGTTTGTTTCTCTGATAATAAGTGCTCCGCCGTAACTGATCCCCATCACCATACCCACCACCGTCACCGGAGCAGCTTTTTTACTCATGCCGAACAGCGGCAATACCGGCTCGAGCATTCTTTCAAAAAGAGACAAGATGCCGATGCCGCGCAATATTTTCATGATAATGATGATAGAGAAAATCACCAGAACAATAAGGGCGAAATTCTCCAGCTGCGACAGCCCCCATGCCCAGAGACTTTCATCTTTTTGTTCAGCCTTGAAGAGCATCACGGCAGGTTCCTGCCATACCTGAAAAACGGTGCAGATGGTACTCAGAAGAAAACCATAGACAAAGGCCCCGATCAATCGCAACAGGGCAATAGGTGTGAAAGGCGCGCCGGCTTTTTTGGTTATGGTCAATTCCAGCGGCAGAGAGTGGGCTATGAGCATGGCCGAGCATACCACAGTTACCTGGGCGACTGTGAGATTCAGCTCCGGTGCCAGGGTTGCAAAAACAACTATTGCGCCATAGAGATTGGTCAACAGCGCGGTCGCCCACACCAGCCCCATGGAACCCGGCAAACCTATCAGCCCCATGACCGGCTCAAGAAAACTGCTTAACAGCAGTATCATCCCTAATTCTTCTAGAACCTTGGTTAGTATAACAACAGGAATGGTTATTTTCAGCAGTTCCCAGCTGGTGTGGCCGGTTTCCTTAAGCAGGTTTCTGATTGACGGGACTGCCTTATTTTTTAGCACATGCAGTGGTGACACTTCTCTCCTTTTAGTACCTTACTTCTAAAACACAATCAGAAAAAATAAGAAAACAAATACTGTATTTAATATCCGTGAATTGTCATCTATATCCAAGGTACTTATCCCCTTTGGGGGGTTAGTACCTATTTCTAAAACACAATCAGAAAAAACAAGAAAACAAATACTGTATTTAATATCCGTGAATTGCCATCTATATCCAAGGTACTTATCCCCTTTGGGGGGTTAGTACCTTACACCTGAAACACAATCAGAAAAAATAAGAAAACAAATACTGTATTTAATATCCGTGAATTGCCATCTATATATCCAAGGTACTTATCCCCTTTTGGGGGTTGTTATTTTACACCTCAAAAATTATCAGAAAAACAAGAAAACAAACAACGGATTTAATATCCGCGAATTGCCCTCTATATCCAAGGTACTTATCCCCTTTCGGGTGTTGGTATTTTATACCTGAACCCGGAATTGATCCGCCTCCAGTTGTTTTAAATAGTTATGGATTCCGAATCAAGTCCGGAATGACAGATACCGGAATATTTGGGTTTTTACGAGCTTTTCAGTTTTTTCTTTTCACCGTAAATAGCCTGCAGTGCTCCCCGGAAGAGGCAAAAACAACCCTGCCTGGCAGCTGCCGCGACTTAAACCTCATCCCTCTACAGCCATATGGACGTACAGGATCGTGAGTGATGTATAAATACAAGCATTTATAGCAACTCGGTATCTTCTCTCTCATGGCGGCAGATTATTGCTCAAAGGCTTCCGTGCCCATCTTCTTCGTATCTTGACAAACTACATGATTGCACCGGATTTTGCACGGATCCAAGCCCCTTAATCTGCACGGTGGCACCCCCACCGGATGTGGAAATAGTACTTTTGTATATCCACCCGGATATTTCAATATACCGCATTACCCCTAACGCTCCGCTCAAGCCAGGGCCAAAAGATGCTGAGTTTCCGGATAATCAGAAAAGGTTATGATGAAATATTCGGGCTAGGTCCTGTAATCTGCATTTATCCGCACATAATCCAACGAAAAATCGCAAGTATAGATTTCCTCACAGACACTGCCGTCCTTCATATCGACTGTGACACGGATATCTCTTTTCTTCAGTACACGGTCGGCCTCCGCTTCAGCATCCCCGCCCACTGCCAGCCCGTTTTTGACGATCAATACATCGTCGAAATAAATATCCACCGCTTCTGGATTGAATCTGACTCCGGAGCGTCCCATTGCCGCAAAAATTCTGCCCCAGTTTGCGTCTTCACCAAAGAATGCCGTCTTCACCAGATTGGAGTTGGCAATTGTGCGCCCCACCCGAACGGCGTCTTCCGTCTCTTTTGCCCCGCATATCCTGATAGTGATCGCCTTGGTCGCTCCTTCACCGTCGGCCACGATCATCAACGCCAGTTCCTTGAGAATTTCCGACAGACCTGCTATGAATTTCCGGTGTTCCGGGCTGTCGATTTCCTCAATCCAGGGATTATCGGCTTTGCCGTTGGCCATGATCAGCACCATATCATTGGTGCTGGTATCTCCATCCACCGTGATGCGATTAAAGCTGGTATCCACGGCTTTCCGCAGAGCATCATTCAGTTCGACATATCCTATCTGCGCATCGGTCAGGACAAAGGCTAGCATGGTAGCCATGTTCGGCATAATCATCCCGGAGCCTTTGGCCATGGCCATGAAATTGATCTGTTTGCCGCCGATCTCTACGGTGCGGTACACCGTCTTCTTCATGGTGTCGGTAGTCATGATCGCTTCGGCCACTTTTTCAAAGTTATCGGGGCCGAGTCCTGCTATCAGCTCCGGCATCGCTCTTCTGAAAACATCGGTATTCAGTTGGACGCCTATGACTCCTGTTGAGGATACCTGTACCATTTCTTCTTTTATATGCAGATGCTCCGCAACCATTCTGCTCGTCTCAACCGAGGCCTGCATCCCCTGCTTTCCCGTGCAGGCATTAGCGCAGCCGCTGTTGACCAGAATTGCCTGCGCCCGTCCCTGTTTCAGTCTTTCCATGTCCAGGACAAGCGGGGCGGCAATAACCTGATTTGTAGTAAATACACCGGCTGTCACTGCCGGCTCCTCCGCATAGATCAGACCAATATCCAGTCTATCTTTATACTTCACACCGGCAGCCACCGCAGAAGTCGAAAATCCCTCAATTTTCATATTTCCATCCTGATTTAGTACCTTACAGGTTATTTTCTTATTTTTTGTTAAGAATAATCTGCCGAAAGGTTCTTATACCCCTCAAGAGGGTACTGTAAAGAGTCCAGCTCCGCTGGGTTTGATTTTCCGGGCTCCTAGCAAGACAGCTTTTGCCGGGAAAATATTACGACACTTTTCAACCACAACAATGTACCATTTCCACCGCGTAGTTATCCAGTGATAAATCCAAGGATGTCAAACTTGCTGGACACGCGATAAGCCCAGCATTCCAGGATTGTCTTCCGGTCGCCATGTCCGACCCATACTTTGTCTGATAACATATCAGCATATCAAAATAATTTGCTATGTCATCGAAAAAGAACTACTATTAACGGGATATCGTCCCAGTTGAGCATCGGAAGTTTTTTCAGGACTATCATGATAATCCGAGCTTTTCAAATATAAGGCAGGGAAGGTATCTTCATACCACCATAATCAACCCTATTTCTTATACCATGGATTCAGAACCGCATTGGAGCTATCACATCGTCTCAACGATTCTTTTTATAGCTGATTTCACCATCCGTATAGGTCTTTCCACTCGCGCTATTCTCAAGAAACGCCCCTATGGCGTTACCATTGCCTGGCTCATTATCATTCTTCTGCTTCCCTTTATCGGAGCAATAATCTACATTCTTTTCGGCGAAAACAGGATCCCTGAAAAACGTGTTGAACGGGTACAAAAATCCCTGAAACATTACCAGGCCTGGCTGCATTCCCTAAGCAGTCGTTCGCCCGTGGACTGGAGCACCATCAATCCTCAATGCAGGCCCCTGAACAACCAGGCCTACAGGCTGATCGGCATTCCCGCCATGAACCATAACGACCTGCACATTATTACCTCGCCGGAGGAGATAATGCGCTCCATTCTCACCGATATCGAAAAGGCCCAGTCGAGCTGTCACCTGCAATTCTACATCTGGGAGGATGGCGGGATGGTGGATGAAATCGTGCAGGCTCTCATCCGCGCCGTACAGCGGGGCGTCACCTGCAGAATTCTGGTGGATTCCATCGGCAGCAGGGATTTCCTGCGGGGGAAGAGCGTTACGCGTCTGCGCGAAGCCGGTGTTAAGGTTGCCGAATCGTTGCCGGCGGGAATCTTCAAGGCCTTTTTTGCCCGCATCGATATTCGCAACCACCGGAAAAATGTCATCATCGACGGTAAGATCGCCTATACTGGCAGCCAGAATATGGTGGATCCAAAAATTTTCAAGCAGGACGAAGGAGTTGGCCAATGGATCGATATGATGGTGCGTATCCGGGGCCCTGTGGTCGAGAGCCTGGCCGGTACTTTTATCAACGACTGGTTTTTGGAAACGGATCTGGACGAGAGCAGAATCAGATCGCTTCAGGAGGACATCGAGTATATCCGCAAGACAGCGGATATCTATCCGGGAGAGAAAGCCGGGAGCTACCCCGTTCAGCTGGTGCCTTCCGGTCCCGGGCTGGCCGCGGATGCTATTCATAAACTGCTTCTGACCACCCTCTACTCGGCCCGCAGGGAAATCATTCTTACTACACCCTACTTTGTTCCCGATGACACCTTGCTTACCGCGTTTAAATCCGCAGCTGAGAGAGGAGTCAATGTCCGGCTGATCCTTCCCAAGAAAAACGATTCCAAGCTGGTGCAATTTGCCAGCCAGGCCCATTACGAGGAGCTGATGAAGGCGGGAGTCAATATTTTCCTCTTTACCGGTGGTCTGCTGCATTCAAAAACAATTACGGTCGACGGTGACTTTTCTCTCTTCGGCTCCGTCAATCTGGATATGCGCAGCTTCTGGCTCAACTTCGAGATAACCCTGCTTATCTACAGCAGCGAATTCACGGACAAGATGCGGACCTTGCAGAAGGATTATGAGCTGCAGTCCCAGCATCTGCAACTCCATGACCTGGCTTCCCGGCCGTTGACCATGAAATTCAAGGAAAACGTGGCGCTGCTTATCGGACCTTTATTGTAACTGAGGCTCTTCCGGATGTGTTTTTGCTTTTATAAAGAACGCCTAAAAAGCAAATTACCTTTTTGATGTTGCAAAGAAGCATAAAATTGTTGGGGTTCGCTGCGCTCACCGCCAACCTGCCCTTTCAAAATTCGATTGCGGCAATTCTATAAGGTTGGTGCTGGCGAAAGAAAGCCCAACGCTTTTGCTCACAGCCATCCTGATAATTGCGCCCCTGAACGAAATTATGCTTCACTCTGAAGAACCATAAATGATGGGACATATAGAAGCTCGATCTATAACGATATAAATCAAGCTTGAGTCCATCTAATTTTAAATTCCTGATCACCCCTGATCCTCAACTCAAGGTCGGGACTGCTCCTTTCACGGGTCTCTGCAGCCAGGACGGCTGCAGCGAAGCCACCATGGACGGGTTTATGGCGTCCCGATGGAAAAAGCAGTCCCGGCCTGGGCCAGAAGATGCTGAGTTTCCGGCGCAATCAGATTTAAACTAGTTAAGCTGGCGGCCGTGGCACTTCTTGTACTTCTTGCCGGAGCCGCACGGACAGGGCGAGTTTCGTCCAATCTTATCCCCCTCCCGCTTGATAGTCTTGTCCGGTTTGGAGTCATCTCCGGCCGCACCTCTGTTGAGCCGCACTTCCTGTTCCTGTTTTCGGCGCCGCTCTTCCTCGTATTTTTCGACATCCTCTTCCTGCACCACCCGCACCCGCATCAGGGTTGAAACCGTCTGAATCTTGACCGTTTCAATCATGGTATGGAAGAGTTGAAAACCTTCCCTCTTATATTCATTCAGAGGATTCTTCTGGCCGTAACCCCGCAGGCCGATGCCCTCCTTGAGATGATCCATGGACAGGAGATGATCCTTCCAGTGGTTATCAACCATTTGCAGGAGAATGACGCGTTCCAGATGGCGCTGTGCCTCTTCCCCGTTTCTCTCGAGCTGGGCTGCATAGGCCGCATCTACCAGAGCGGTTATTTTATCCCTGAATGAGGCGACATCCAGGTCCTTCTTATCCTCATCCGACCAGTCGGGCTGGATATGAAAGTATTCCATCATCCGCTTCTCGAAATCCTCCCAATGCCAATCCTCGGATTCAAGCTTTTCCTGGGAAAACTCATTGACCACGTCGTCAATCAAATCGGCCTTCATATCTTCGAGCACCTCGGTGACAGTATCGCTACTAAGCACTTCACGGCGCTGCTGATAGATAACCTCCCTCTGCTTATTCATGACATCATCATATTCAAGAAGATGCTTACGAATATCAAAGTTGTGGCCCTCCACCTTTTTCTGGGCGTTTTCAATGGCCTTGGAGATCATGGAATGCTCGATCGGCTCATCCTCCTCCATGCCGAGCTTCTCCATGATTCCGGAGATCTTTCCTGAGCCGAAAATCCGCAGCAGGTCATCCTCGAGGGAGAGAAAAAAACGGGAAGAACCGGGATCTCCCTGCCGGCCGGAACGACCGCGCAGCTGATTGTCAATCCGTCGCGATTCATGCCGGGATGTTCCCAGAATATGAAGCCCGCCTACATCGGTCACGCCTTCGCCCAATTTGATGTCGGTTCCGCGGCCGGCCATGTTGGTGGCGATGGTGACTTTTCCTTTCTGACCGGCATTGGCGATAATCTCTGCCTCGCGCTCATGCTGCTTGGCGTTGAGGACCTCGTGCGGTATGCCGTCTTTCTTGAGCATATTCGAGATTTTTTCGGAGACATCGATTGAGATTGTACCGACCAGAACCGGCTGCCCCGCCTTATGTTTCTCTTTTATCTCTTTGATAATGGCCCGGTATTTGGCCTTCTCGTTTTTGTAGATGACATCGGCGTAATCAATGCGGATCATCGGCATGTTGGTCGGCATGATCACGACATCGAGGTCATATATCTTTTTGAACTCGGGTGCTTCGGTATCCGCGGTACCGGTCATACCGGCCAGTTTGTCATACATCCTGAAATAGTTCTGGAAGGTGATGGAGGCATAGGTCTGGTTTTCCCGCTCTATCTTCACCTTTTCCTTGGCTTCCAGGGCCTGATGGAGACCATCGCTGTATCTCCTGCCCTCCATGGTACGTCCGGTAAATTCATCGACAATGACAACCTGGCCGTCCTTGACGATATAGTCGACATCCTTTTTAAAAACCACATGGGCCTTGAGAGCCTGATTGAGATGATGCAGTTGCTCAATGGAGCTTGGATCATAGAGATTATCGACTTCGAGCAGTTTCTCTCCCAGAGTGACACCCTCTTCGGTCAGGGAGACCTGACGCGATTTTTCATCTACGGTATAGTGTTCGTCCGGATTGAATCTTTTTATGATCTTGTCAACGACATTATACATTTCCGTGGAGCTGTCGGCAGGACCGGAAATAATCAGAGGTGTTCGTGCCTCATCGATCAGGATTGAGTCGACCTCATCGACAATGGCGAAATTGAAGTCCCGCTGACAGAAATCCTTAATCTGGAACTTCATATTGTCGCGCAGATAGTCAAAACCGAACTCGTTGTTGGTGCCGTAGGTGACGTCGGCCAAATAGGCTTCACGACGTTGCGCATCATCCATGGCATGCACGATTTTCCCCACCTCCAGCCCGAGAAAGCGGTAAACCTGCCCCATCCAGTCGGCGTCACGACTAGCCAGATAATCGTTGACCGTGACCACATGTACCCCTTTGCCGCTCAGAGCATTGAGGTAAACGGCAAGAGTCGAGGTCAGGGTTTTTCCCTCACCTGTCTTCATCTCCGCAATTCTGCCCTGATGAAGAATCATACCACCGATCAACTGGACATCGTAATGGCGTTCGCCCAGTACTCTTCTGGCAGCTTCGCGCATGGTGGCAAAGGCTTCGGGCAGCAGATCATCAAGGGTTTCCCCGCCTGCGTATCTTTCCTTGAATTCGACGGTTCGCGCTGCCAGGGCCTCATCATCGAGAGACTGCACCGATCCCTCCAGTTCGTTGATTCTATTGACCAGAGGCTGCAGTTTTTTCAATTCCCGTTCATTTTTACTGCCGAATACCTTTGTTAACGCTTTTCCTATCATATCTAAATTATCTTTAAGTATATTTTTTGTAACTATTCAGGTTGATCCGTATTATTTGGCCAACCACCTGTCTGTAAATGTTTAGTACCTTACTCCTTAAATTCTGTCACTCAGTTCAATACCCCCTTGAGGGGTGTAAAAAACAAGAAAAGGAGAAATGTATTTGAAATCGAGAAGCTGGATATGCCTCCAAGGTACTTACTTGCCGTTTACCGGCGTTAGTACCTTACTCCCCAAAAACCGACACATAAAACAAGAAAATGGAAACTGTCTTAAAAGCCGTCAGCTTACACAATACTTCCAAGGTACTTATACCCCTCAAGGGGGTACTTTAAAGAGTCCAGCTCAGTTGGGTTAGAGGTAATCATGCTGACGGGCATAAACTCCGACTCCGGGTGCGCCATATGTCAATAAGCAGGGCGGTCAGCTGTCAGTCTTCCCGGTTGAATATCAATGCTTCCTCGTCGCAATCAGGAAACATATGACAGTGAATACAATCACTCCAGATCTTATGAGGCAGTTCCCGCTTATCAATATCCACAAAACCCTGCTTGCGAAAAAACCCCGGTTGATAGGTCAGGGTAAAGATACTTGATATGCCGAACATCTCGGCTTCCATCAGACACTGCTGTACGAGTTTGGCGCCCAGTCCCCTGCCCCGGTAATCTTCCTGTATGGCCAGGGAGCGTATCTCGGCAAGGTTTTCCCAGGTTATATGCAGTGCACACACCCCTAGTATCCTGTCTTCCTTATCTACATAGACGACAAAGTCGCGCAAGCGATCGTAGAGCGAACTCATCGAACAGGCGAGCAGCAGTCCCTTTTTGGCATAATAATTAAGAAGTGTATGGATTTCCTTTACATCTTCCATTCTTGCATATCGTATCATCTGTTTCTATCACAATCTCTCTTCGGCACATGGGCCGTAAAACTTTCGGCAGGCGGCGCCGGCAGCTCCAGCGCTATCAGGAATTCGCCGTGCCCGGCTCCGCTCTTATTGCGGTCGATGTTTCTTCTGATCGGTCAAATCGGTTATCTGCTGCAGACCATCCCGGACTGCCGGATCGACAGACGAGGGTATCAGCAGAGACTGCCCCGTCCAGACACCGAGCAGAAACATCCATAAAAAAATGCAGAAGCAGACAATACCGATTCCGCCGACTGCTGCCCGTGTAAGCTCAAACTTGTATTTTTTTACCTGCTTTCTCTTTACGGCCATTGGCCAAATCCTACATCTGTTCGGGTGCCGATAAACCGATAAACCGCAAACCGTTGCCGAAAACTATCTGTAATGCCCTCACCAGGGTAAGCCTCGCCCGGCTGAGGTCATTATCCTCCGAAATTACTTTATGTTTGTTATAATAGCTATGAAACTGTCCGGCAAGCTCAATGAGATAAAAAATCACCCGATGAGGGGCCAACTCCAGCGCCGCATTTTCAATCATTGCCGGAAAAGCGGCCATACTCTTGAGGAGCACCAGTTCTTCGGGCTCGACCAGAAGCGATACATCCATATCTTCACGGTCTGGCATGATCACATTTTTCTCTTCCGCCTGGCGCAGGATGGAAGAGAGCCGGGCATGGCCGTACTGCACATAGTAAACCGGATTCTCCTGACTCTGCTGGGTTGCCAGACCCAGGTCAAATTCGAGCTGGCTGTCCGCCTTGCGCATCATAAAAAAGAATCTGGCCACATCCTCCCCAACCAGATCTAGTAACTCATCAACGGTGACAAAGGTGGCCTTCCGAGTAGACATTTTCACCTGTTTGCCGTCGCGGGTCAGTGTTACAAATTGATGAAGCAGCACCTGTACCTTCGATTCGTCATACCCCAGGGCCTTCACCCCAGCCAGGACATCAGGGACTGTGGCAATATGGTCGGCGCCGAAGATATCGATCAGCCAATCGAAATTTCTCCTGAATTTTTCCCTGTGATAGGCGATGTCCGGCAGTCTGTAGGTCGGTTCGCCGCTGGACTTGATAATCACTCTGTCCTGTTCGTGGCCGAATTCGGTGGTCTTAAACCAGGTTGCGCCATCATGTTCGTAAAGAAGTCCCTTCTCCCGCAACTCCTTAACCACCGAGTCGATATGTCCTTCACTATAGAGCGACTGCTCGTTGTAATAATTATCAAAGATAATTCCCATCCTTTTCAGGGTGGTTGAAATATTCTCGAAAATCAGCTGTTCCGCCTTCTCCTTAAAGGGGACGATATCCTCGCAGTCCTTCAGCGTATCACCTTTCTCCTTAATCAGCGCGGTGGCGATCTCTTTTATATATTCGCCCTGATAACCATCTTCGGGAAAAGTGAAATCAAGGCCCAGTTCCTCACGATAGCGGGCCTTGGTGGATTCTCCCAGAACGCGCATCTGCCGGCCGGCGTCATTATAGTAATATTCACGAAAGACGTCATGTCCGGTTTTTTCCAAAAGCCTGGCTATCGAGTCTCCCAAAATGGCCTGCCGGCCATGACCAATGCTTAAGGGTCCGGTGGGATTGGCGCTGACAAACTCAACCATGACCCGTTTTCCCTCACCCACCCGGGAACGGCCATAGGTCTCAGCCGAATCGATGACTGTGAAAACTACCTGATGCCATTTTTGCCGACGGACAAAGATATTGACGAAACCGGGTCCCGCGATTTCAACATGATCGACGAAATCGGTGTCCTCTTCAAGATAGGTTTGAATATCGGCGGCCAGAGCCCGTGGATTCTTTTTCTCAATACCCGCCAGAACCATGGCCATATTGGTGGAAAAATCCCCCTGCCCTTCGCGTTTGGGGACCTCAACCGTATACTTCCCGGCTCCGTCGGTTCCCCACTTTTTAGCAGCGACACCCTTTTCAAAACATCCGTCCAGTATTTCTTTAAGCTTTGATTTAATCATTGGAATCCATATACACTCTTTCGTAAAAAATCGCCGAAATTGCCTAGGAGGTTGTCCGATAATAGGCATTTTCGTTCAGATCAAGGCATTTTCAGGAAATCAAGCACAGCCATATAACTGATATTGCGAGCATTGATTTTCTGAAAATAACGCCGAGACGGGCGAAAAGGGCATTCTCAGATGGCCTCCTAGATGGTCTCGTGAAAAATTCGATATACCAGGCGTAGTATCTGAAACGGCGATTTGACAGTACGTTGGTACGGCAAATCGCCGTTTCAGATCTACAACGACGTTGTGAGTTTTTTACGAGTTCATCTTTCGTTATTATTGCCTATCATACATAGTACTTCATAACTGATGGTGTCTATCCGTGCGGCAATCTCATCGGCAGTGATTCGCTCTTTTCCCATGCTTCCCAGAACAACAACCTCATCGCCTGCTGCGACGCCATCTATATCGGTGACATCTGCCATACAGAGGTTCATGCATACGCGCCCCCTGATCTTTGCTCTTTTGCCACGGATGAGGACTTCCCCGCAATTCGACAGCCGTCGGGAAAAACCATCTTCATATCCCACCGGAAGAACGGCCAGCACTGTCGGTCTCTCGGTTATATAGGTGTGCCCGTAACTTACACCGCTTCCCGCCGGAACGGTCTTGACCTGCAATACCCGCGTGGTAAACGACATCACCGGCTGCAGCCCTTCCTTCTCAACATTTTTCCGCCCTTCGGGATAATAGCCGTACAGCGAGATACCGCAGCGAACCATATCGCACCTGCTTTCGGGAAAATACAAGGTGCCTCCTGAATTGGCGATATGGTACATCAGGGAACTTTCACCTGAACCAATATCTTGAAATTCTGCAAACCTTGCCAGAGACTCGGAGGTGCTGCTTGATTCCCTGTCATCGGCGCAGGAAAAGTGGCTGGCAAGACCGCCTAACTGCAGCCCCGGCAACCGTTTTACATTATCAAGAAGATCCTGCAACCCCTCGAGATAAACACCAAGCCTGTTCATGCCGGTATCAACCTTGAGATGAACCGAGAGATTTTTACCGCTCTTCACTGCAGCCCGGGACAATGCTTCAAGGGAGGGAACATCATAGGCTAACGGAGTTATATCGAACTCGCAGAAACACCCGGCATCCTTATGGTCAAAACCTATCATCGAATATATTGCCGATGTAATTCCGCTTTGCCGAAGCAAAACCGCTTCCCGTAGTTCGGCAACACCGAATATCCTGCAGCCGTTTGCTTCAAGCACTCTGCTGCATTCCACCATTCCGTGACCATAAGCATCGGCTTTCACCATTGCCAGGAAAGAAGATTCTTTTGCATTTTTCCGCAGGAGAACATAATTATGACGTAAAGCATCATAATCAATGTGAACCCGATTAAATGAAGAAGGAATCATTTTTCAATCACCTTTTCAATCACTTTTGGTAAATTCCTGAAGCATTAATATTATTTTTCCACCAGCGTCCGCCATCCGACTCTACTGGAGAAGAACAGCGCCCAACCAACGGCGACATATATTGAACCGATAATCACCAGTGGTATCGAGGAATGCCGCAGGATGTAGCCAAATAGCATCATGGCCAAGACCACCAGCCATGTCTTCCAGGAATAGACGGCACCAAGACAGGACCCATCAGCAAGCCGCAGTATTCGGTCTATACTCTTTCTGGCCGATTTATCAAGTATAAATAATGATTTGATGCTGCCAATCAGGATTGCGGGTACTATATAGAATCCGCTCTGTTCCTCAACCAGCCAGAGACTGCCGCGAACCACAAGAACTGTTCCGATAACGGACCAGAGCAGGGAGGCTGAAATCAAATGTATTTTTTTTGATGCGCCGGGCTTGAGGCGCAATAGCAATTTATGCAAAATATACAACTCACGGATTCAAAAACATGGTTCGTTTTCTTTTTTTGGGGCCCTTCCAGGGGTACGAACCGAACGAAGGAGAGCAGGAATCTCGAAGTCGGAATTTATGCCCGTAAGGGTGCTTACCGCGACGCCGTCAAATCTGGTGATCTCATCAAAAATCATTAAAGTTGCTATTCAATATAACCACAAGCAAAATAACCACAAAGCCACTAAACGCGATAAGCCCATCTCCATGTGGAGATGGGCTTATCTGACTGCTGATTGCCGAACTGTCAGTACCCCGGCGCTTCTTTCCTACATTTGCTCAGGAATACCGAATTCCCCAAGGAAATTACAGTTCTACCGAAGCTAAATTTCAGTTACTGTAATCGCTTCGTCGCCGCATACTTCAACACAGGTTTCGCAACCGAGACATTCTTCGGCTTCTACGGGCTCGGACTTGCCGTCTTCCATCTCGAAAACCTGAGCCGGGCATGCTGCTACACATTCTTCACAACCAGTACATTTGTCTTTATCGACTACTACTTCAAACATAATACACCTCCAAAAATGGGTTAATATAAGTATTCTATAAAGTCTTTAAAACGATTTTCCCTCGTAATAGATTTTACGCGTAATGTTCTATTAATGAAGGCACATATTTTTGTCAAGGAAATTCTTGTACGCTCATTTTTCCCTGATTTGCTCTTTTTGAAATTCTTGTTTTTCCGGAAACTTAGCCGATTTGATTCAATATCGGCAGACAACTTTTATTTATTGATAATGTGTATCATCTATGCTTATAGTGTTACTGATTGCCAAAACCGGACTGAAAGGCTAAGGTGGAGAATTTGCTAAAATTGCCACTCAGCCCAGTGCCGCTCTGGGTGCAAAAAAAGTAAACAGAATGTAAATCCTAAGTCCGTGAAATAGTGCCAAACCGCTTATCCGGCTTCGCCGGAGAGGGCGCAAGGCAGTTAAAGTATGGATCAATTTCCAAAAAAACACCAGAGATAATCCAGAGATGACAAAAAAGACGCAAAAGAAGAAGAAAAAAGAACTGCTCGCCGAAAAAAAAGAGCTTGCCATGATTGAAGGCATTCTCGAAGGCAGTCCCGACGGTATCGGAATAGTTGTCGTCCGGCTGGACTGTGGCTGCCGGAAAATGGCAGCGGTAGACAAAGCCGGAGAACCTGCTTCCGGGATCATCATTTATCGGGATGGCGCCGAATCCATTTGTGATAAATGCAAAGAAGACAACGGCGCCTTCATGCGGGTGATAGAATCCTTCATCCACTGGTCTGAAGAACCGGATGAAGAGCAGAAACGAATAATCGAAATCAAGGTGCTCGGCTCACAGCCCCAGCACTGACAGAAAGCCCCATAATGCCCCCGGGATTCTCCGGGGGCGGCCTTATTCCACTCTCCTTCAGGCAGAGCGCTGTCTTTCCCGACAGAATCCGACAAATTTCCCTGCCCACTCGGGGGTTCCGCAGGCATGAATGTGGGTGTATAACGCCAGCACATTGTTATAGCGCAAGCCATCCCGGCCACCGGCAAACCCCTTGCCCCTCTTCATTTTAAAGGCAAGTTCGGACTCCTGCCCCTGCCACTCCAGGACCGTTGAATAGCGAAACTCATGGCCCTTCACCACCATACCTTCGCTAAAATAGGGAACTTTGTTATCCACTTCGAAAATCGTATAGCCATGGGCCTGAGGTTTGGTAGACATGCCGAAACGCACTGGAAACACACCCGCAAGCGGGTATTCGTTCTCCTCCAGCAGAATTGAACGACCGAGATAAATCAGGCCGCCGCACTCGGCATAGATTGGCAGACCCTGCTGCGCGGCCTTCCTGACCGATTGGCGAAACAGCTGGTTTGCCGCAAGCTCCCTGGCGCTCGTTTCGGGAAAGCCTCCGCCTATATAAAGACCGTCAAGAGGTGGAAGACTGCTATCCACCAGGGCATTGACCGCAACAAGTTCAGCACCTTCCTCCTCGAGAGCCGAGAGGTTCTCGGCATAATAGAACTGGAAAGCCGCATCCTGAATAACACCTATTTTCACGGTGCGCCGGCTCTTGTTTTTCTCCGATTTTCTGCAATCGACGGTGGAAAGATCAATCTCGCCCATAATCTCGCGGACAGCGGACATATTCAGGGATTCAGCGCAGACATCGGCCAGAAAGGAGAGAGCATCATCGCTGCCGGAATATTCCTGATGGGGAACCATGCCCAAATGACGCATGGGAAATATATCCCTCTTCATTCTGGGGATGACTCCGAGAACGGGAATGCCGGTAACACCGACCACTGCCTCGGTGATTATGTCCTTCTGCCTTGCCGTAGCTACATGATTAAGAATGACGCCCCGGATATCAAGACGTTCATCAAGCATCTTGCAGCCCAGCACCAGGGCGGCCACGGTTCTGGTGGTCTTGGTGCAGTTGACTACCAGGATCACCGGAAGCTTCAGGGAAATTGCCAGTTCGGCGGTGGAATATCCTCCACTGGAGTTGACACCGTCATACACCCCCCTGTTGCCTTCGACTACCACCATTTCAGCCCCACAGCTATGCTTGATAAAGGAAGAGTGTATGGCTTCTTCCGTCATCAAATAGGGGTCCAGGTTATAACAGTCCCTGCCGGCGGCAAGGGCCATCCATCCGGCATCGATGTAGTCCGGCCCTTTTTTGAAAGGAACCACGTTGACCCCCTCCCGGGCCAGCAGGGCGGTCAACCCCACGGAAACCACACTTTTGCCCGAACCTCCCGCGAGTCCTGCGATTACAACTCCTTTTGTCTGCATAAGTATATAATTGATTTATAGTATCTGATAGCTAAGCCAGCTGAAGGGTATAAACCTTCACACAGATTTTTTCTTCAAAAAAGAAACAACCTGAAGGTATTAATCACCCTATACGGCTGGTTCATAAAAGTTTATTTGTTTTTTTTCTTCTAAATAATAAAACTCAGCTAATTTCATGCTGCCAGCCTTGGAGTTTTTCACAAAAGCCCATTTTTACCGTCATTCCGCACCTGATCCGGAATCCATTTTTGTTGGTATCACCGGCTTCCGGATCAAATCCGAACGCGAGACGGAGAAAAAAAAATAATGATACAGATCTTTAGTGTTCCGTTTTGCCGTATACCTGCCAGGCATGCTCGTACAGTTCATTCAGGCTATTTTCCAGCCTTACCCGGTAATCCTCTAAGTCATCTGCTTTTACATTCTCGGGAACAGGCAGGGGGTTGCCGAAAAATATATTAATGGTGCTGAACGGCTTCGGCAGTATAAGCCTGTCCCAGGAGTTGAAGGTAAAATACCTCGAGACCGAATAGAGCATCGGCAAAACCGTGCCTCCTGATCTGGCAGCAATATAAATGGCGCCCGACTGGGCAATTCTTGCCGGTCCCTGGCTGCCGTCGGCTACTATGCCGCTGTTTTTGCCCTTGCGCATCTCCCTGATCAACTCTTTTGCCGCTCTCACGCCTTTTCTGTTGCTTGAGCCGCGAACCGCGGAAAAACCGAGATGCTCCGTCATTTTTGCCAGCACCTCGCCGTCTTTGCTGGCGCTGATCATCAGCACAGCCGGAAACTCTTTGGCCAAGGCAAAGATGCCGAGGGCGCAATAGTGCCAGCATGTTCCCACGATCGGCTTCCCCCCGTCCAGCAAATCTCTCAGTTTCTCCCGGTTATGGAAACGCTTACGGCATGTAGAGTACCAGAGCCTGAAAAACCAGGAGCCGACAACCGGTACAACCAGCAGCGCTGCTTTACGTCCAATGGTCATCGCAGTTCAATCTCCAGGTAACGCAATGTTTTTATACGGTCCCGCAGCTCAGCCGCCTCTTCAAAGGCAAGTTCCTTTGCAGCCTTCCCCATACGCACTTCGAGCTCCCTGATATGTTTATTCAACTCTTCCACCGACTGAAAAACCGGCTGCTCCTCTGCCAACTCCAGGCCACGGGCATCCTCACTGCTGACATACCCCGATTCATGAAGATATTTATGAATGGTGTCCTTCACCTCCGACTTGATGGTGATGGGCGTGACATTGTTCTCGCGATTGTATGCCGCCTGGATCGTACGCCGCCGTTCGGTCTCTTCTATGGTGTACTGCATCGATTTTGTCACTGTATCGGCATACATGATCACCATACCCTCGGAATTCCGCGCGGCTCTGCCGCAGGTCTGAATAAGCGAGCGGACCGAGCGCAAGAATCCCTCCTTGTCGGCATCGAGTATGGCAACCAGCGATACTTCCGGAATATCAAGCCCCTCCCGCAGGAGGTTAATGCCAATGAGGACGTTGTATTCACCATTGCGGAGATCACGAATAAGCTCGACCCTGTCCAGCGTTTTGATATCCGAGTGCAGATAACGCACCTTGACTCCGAGCTTTTCATAGTAGTCGGTGAGATCCTCCGCCATTCTCTTGGTGAGTGTGGTGACCAATACCGCTTCTCCCTTTACCTCTCTTTGACGGATTTCGTCAAGAAGATCGTCGACCTGAGAGACGGCCGGACGTACTTCTATACGAGGATCCATCAAGCCGGTGGGCCTGATCACCTGCTCCGCAACTCTGCCCTGTGCCTCTTCCATCTCATAATCAGCCGGGGTTGCGGAGACAAAAATCACCTGGTTGATGCGTTCCTTAAATTCATCAAACCGCAATGGCCGGTTATCCAGGGCCGAGGGCAGGCGGAAGCCGTACTCGACCAGAGTTTTCTTGCGCGAACGATCGCCGTTGTACATGCCGTTAAGCTGAGGGACTCCGATATGGGACTCATCGACGAAGAGGAGAAAATCCTCGGGAAAATAGTCGAGGAGGTTTGGCGGTGGCGCCCCGGGGGCCTTCCCGGTGAGATGCCTGCTGTAATTCTCAATGCCGTTGCAGTAGCCGAGCTCCTGGATCATTTCAAGATCAAACATGGTGCGCTGTTCCAGGCGCTGGGCCTCCACCAGCCGGTTCTCCCGGTGCAGGGTTTCCAGACGTTCCTTAAGTTCTGCATTAATGGTGGTAATGGCGGTATTGAGCCGGTCTTTGGTGGTGACGAAATGGCTGCCGGGGAAAACCGTATATTCCTGCAACCTCTCCAGCACCACACCGCGCAGCGGATCGATAATCGAAAGCGAATCGACGGTGTCCCCGAAAAACTCCAGGCGGATGGCCCGATCCTCTTCATGAACCGGAAAGATATCGATAACATCACCGCGCACCCGGAAGGTTCCGCGATGGAAGGAGATATCATTGCGCTCGTAGAGCATATAAATCAAGCGCCGTGTCACCTGCTCCATGGGATACTCATGGTCGGCCTCGAGAAAGAGGTGCATGTTCTTGTACTCTTCCGGCGAACCGAGTCCGTAGATGCAGGAGACCGAGGCAACGATCAGGACATCGCGGCGCGTCAGCAGCGACCTGGTGGCGGAGTGGCGCAGCTTATCGATGACATCGTTGATGGCGGAGTCTTTCTCAATATAGGTATCGGACTGAGGAACATAGGCTTCCGGCTGATAGTAATCATAGTAGGAGACAAAATACTCTACGGCGTTTTCCGGAAAGAGTTCCTTGAATTCGGAAAAAAGCTGGGCCGCCAGGGTCTTGTTGGGAGCGATAATCAAGGTCGGCCGTTGAACCTTTTCGACGATCTTGGCCATGGTAAAGGTCTTGCCGGAACCGGTCACTCCAAGCAATACCTGGCTTTTTTCTCCCTGCAGTACGCCCCTGGCCAGTTGTTCTATAGCGGTGGGCTGATCGCCCGATTCCACAAACGGTGCTACTATTTTAAATCTGTCTTCCACGAATAAACTCACACATCAGATAATTCTCAAAAATATCCATTCCACGGTATAAAGAATTTGCCGCGTTTCATAGCCCGTTTCAGGATGTACTTCATACACTATAATACGCCTTCACCATAGAACCAGATAACGGAAATAGCCAGCGGAAATCTCCATTCGACGGCCTTTTTGGGTAAGATTTTCCAGAAGCGGAAGAGCTCGATATGGTTTATCAGACTGAAGCGTATTTTGACTCAGGCGGTGTGCCTAATTTTAGTCGATATGGATCAATTCCTCAAAGGCAGCTGGGGGAAACGGACGGTAAAGACAGATCCTTCGTCTTTCTGGGAAGAGAAGGTGATCTCTCCGCCATGACCGGCAACAATACCGTAGGACACGGGAAGGCCCAGGCCGGTCCCCTGAACATCGGGCTTGGTGGAGTAAAATGGTTCAAAAATAAGATCTTTTTCAACCCCGCCGATTCCGACACCGGAATCCTTTACATGTATATAAATCTCACCATTGGCGATACCAGTAGAAACCTCAAGTGTTCCTCCGCCGTCCGCCATGGAATCGACAGCGTTTATAATTAGATTAAGAAAGGCCTGAGTGATCTGATTCTTACTGAGAAACAACAAAGGCAGGTCTGCGTGATATTTTTTCTTCAGAACAATATTGTTCCGTTCAAAATGTTTCTTGTAGAAGAAGAGAACGTTTTCGAGAATCGCATGAATATCTTGAAGCTCTTTTTTATCTGAATTGGTGCTCTGGAAGCGCTGAAAATTGCGAATCAGGATCTTCATTCTTTCACATTCGGTATAAGCAAGATCCAGGAGCTCTTTATCGCCCTTCTCCATAGGAATGCGCTCGCCGATATCCTTGATCACAGAGCGAACCCCAAGCAGCGGATTGCCGAACTCATGAGCAAACGAGGCCGACAACCTGCTCACCGCCTCCATCTTCTGAGCATGATTCAACTGATTCTGCAGTTCTACTTTCTGGGTTATATCCAGCCAGAGCGCAATGGTATTGATCATCTTGCCTCTGCCGTTGAAGACGGGAAATATCTGGGTATCAAAGGTGTAATCCATACCGTCTTTAGCACGCATAAGATACAGACCCTGCCATTTCTCACCGGTTTGCAGAGTTTCCCTGATATCCCGATGAATATTTCCGGTCTGTTTATGCCGGCCGAAATTGGAGGCCTTCCTGCCGACCACCTCTTTCAGGGAATATCCCGTCAACCGTTCAAAGCCGGGATTGACATATTCTATATTCTCCATGGCATCGGAAATAATAACCAGCAGGGGTGACTGCCTCACCGCCTGACTCAACAGGTTCTTCTCCTTGAGCATCTCCCTCTGTGGGCTGATGTCGTTGAAAAAGATTACGGCCCCCGATGATACATTACCAGAGACAATGGGATAGGTTCTCACAGCTGCATAAAAAGAGGGTCCACCGCTTATCTGCATATACCCGTCATCAACACTTAGAGACCTGCCGGTCCGCAGCGGCTTGAGAAAGATTTCCCTGGTATCGACTATTTCCTCATCTGCTTCCGCGAAAAAGCTGATGATACTTTCAACTTTCTGACCGATGATCTGCTGGGGTCTTTCATATCCGATCATGTTCAGGCAAGTAGAGTTGGCAAAAGTGATCCGTCCCTCGGAGGTAATGCCGAAGATACCTTCTTCGGTTGCATCGAAGAACAGACGAAGGCGCTGCTCGCTCTTTTCCAGAGCATGAAAGGCATTATACCCCCTGCGCTGCATGACGTTGAGCATATTGACGACCTGCGAGAGCTCATCACCCAGCCCCCTTATAGCTCTATTCAGATCCAGCGGTGTAATCCTGCGCCGGAAATCCATACCGACGACATGAGAGGCAAGCTTTTCCAGATGCCGGGCGACGGCGTATCGAAAATATAAAAGAATGCAGCCTGCAAGGATAAATATTTTAAGGCTGTTGGTCAGAATAACCACAAAAGCTGTCTTCGTTAATCTTTGATAAAGATTATCGAGCCCGGCGACTATCTCCAGGGTTCCAAGAGAATATTCAGTATTCCTGTGCAGATAGGAAAGTTCATAGCTCAGACTGAGGGTATCGTTGACCGTCTTTTGGCCGCTGGACCATAGCGGCTTTTCTTCGTTGTTGACAGCGGCATAGATGATGTCGCGCCCCTTGGTTATACCGTCGAGATGTGCCTGGATCTGTCTGGCATCCATGATCCAGACTGACTGGGAGAGGCTGTTAAGCTGCATGGAAGTGATCGAGTCAAAATATTCCTCTATGCTGACCAGTTCCTGCCTGTACTGGATATAGAGTTGAATCGCAGTATTCAGCAGGGTTATAATTACACTGAATACGATGACCCACAAAACGAGCTTATGGGCAATCCTGCTGTTTATCTTTTCAATCAGCTTCCTTATCATGAATGATCTCGTAAAAAGTTACCGCGAAGCTCTTAGATGGCTGGGTAAAAATTCGATACAAGGTGCAACGGGAGATCCTTTCTCGATATACCAGGTGCAGTATCGGAAACGACCTTGGTCGAGCTTCCGACAATTCTATCAATGAATATATTTATCGATGATTTCCTCAACAACACCGGATTGCTGAACTCTGGCATTTGCCTCCTGTAATTCTTGTATAATTTCATCGCTGACATGTATGTTGGCACCAATAAAATAGCCGCTGGAGGGAATGAACAGGGCTGGTTCCACATGGTCCAGGGAATAGCCTTTCTTTTTTAAAGATTCATACATGGTGTATTCATTTCCGGTAACAAGATCACATCTGCCTTTTAAAAAGAGGTTCATCTGCACTTCTTTATTGGGAGAGGTAATCAGTTCCCTGCCCTCCCGGAAACCTCGATCTTGAAACATGATTGTCAGGGAGTGGCCCAGGATAACAGCGGTGGTATATTTCTTGGCGTCTTCCATGGTGTGAAGCGTTATGTCATCTCTGCTTTTCAGCTTATACAGATAGACATCCTTGGGAAGAATGGGTCCTATCCACTTAAAAAGCCGCTCTCTTTTTTCCGTTCGGTTTATCGTGTAAATGAAACTCCCGGGAGTATTCAACACCTTTTGATACGCCCTCTTCCATGGATATATCTCAATGCGCGGTTCCATTCCCGCTTCCTCGAAAATGATCCGGACCACCTCTGTGGCAACCCCCTTAATTTCATCATTTTCCTCAAAATGGACCGGTGCCAGAGGTTCGGTAAACACAGGTACTCTTTCGGCATGGGACGTTGACGCGATCACTAAAACAACAGCTATAACAATAGCCGTCAGTCCCCTTCCCTTAGCTATTCCTGTTCTTTCATGAAAGATTCTCATCTGCCTCCAGGGATCTGGTTAGTGTCTTACTCCTACTCCCTTTTATCAGTTAACACCTCCGATTGCAATTGCTCAAATTCCCGTGCAATTTCTTTTGCGGCCAGCAGATGACACGGAGGCTCCTCCGATGAGACGGCGGCAACATGGATTTCAAACACTTCTTTCAGATTGGCAAGCTCCCGCCACTGCTTACCGTTGCTGATATCCGCGCCTTCCCT
Source organism: Desulfopila inferna (assembly GCF_016919005.1). Lineage (NCBI taxonomy): Bacteria > Pseudomonadati > Thermodesulfobacteriota > Desulfobulbia > Desulfobulbales > Desulfocapsaceae > Desulfopila > Desulfopila inferna. The sequence continues at coordinate 71,027 of NZ_JAFFQE010000007.1, read as the reverse complement.
GGTGCGCCATCCCCTCTTTCGCCACCCTTCAACCCAGGTTTCCAGGCCGTCGCGCAGATAGCCGGAGCGCGTGTAAATGTTGATCGGCAAGACTCTCTTCATTGCCCTGATTCCTTCCAGCACTGCAACCAGATAGAGCCTGTTCGCCGTGGTATTCTCAGCCCATCCACCCAGCACTTTGTAGTGATGACGATAATTCAGAATGATCGCCCAGGAGCCTGAGCCGCTGCTGTTTTTCCAGGTGACCCCCGGGTAGATGTGTACGGTATCCGGACCGACAGGCGGTTGGACGGGATTCCGGCTCTTTCTTGCGGCAACGGCAAGTTCATCGGCTCGCTTATTCCAGGTGTCCTTTCCATGACCTTTAACCCAGGTGAACCGCACCTGATGATATTCCAGCTGACCTGCAAACTGCTCCCAGAGGTCCCTGTTTTTAACAAAAACACCCTCTGAGGTTCTCCAGCCGTTGTGCCTCCAGTGTTCGAGCCATTCTGTGATGCCCCGCTGCAGGTATCTGGAATCAGTAACAACTTCAACCTTGCAGACTTCTTCCAGAGACTGCAGGGCCTTGAGGGAAGCCAGCAGTTCCATACGGTTGTTGGTCGACTGCTCCTCAGCCCCCTGCAGCTCGACGATCTTATCGCCCTTATCAAACAGCATAACAGCCGCCCACCCTCCCGGTCCAGGATTAGGACTGCATGAACCGTCGGTATATATCTGTATTGTTGGTAAACTCATATATGTACCAGGCAGTGACGATCAATTTTCAATCCTCCCATTCAATACAATCGACAGGGCAAATCTTGATCGCCTCATCAACCTCCTCTTCAGAATACTCCTCCGCCTCTATAACCTCGACATAGCCGAAAATCTCGTTATAGCGGAAAACTTCAGGGGCAACTTCCAAACACCCCCCGCAAAGGGTGCATCTGCCAATATCGACCACAGGACGCTTTCTTGTCATCTTCATTTTTTCATTGTGATGATTACTCTTTCGTTGCCACCCTGGAAAGCAACATCAAGAGAATACTTGACATTATACTGCGCAAACCATATTCATAATTAGTTACAGAACACTGTATAGTGTTTTTTATGGCAGTTTTTCAAATGAAAGTCACTAAATTTGCTTTGGCTTATATGATATACTTATATGAAATTTTTGGAGGTGTAAATTGAAGGCAGTAAAAATTATAGATAATATCTACTGGATTGGCGCCGTGGACTGGGATGTTCGTGATTTTCATGGGTATTCAACCAATCGCGGCACCACTTACAATGCTTTTCTTATCATCGATGAGAAAATTACTCTGATCGATACCGTAAAAAGTTCCCTCAAGGCGGAATTCCTCGAACGCCTCAGATCCATAATCGATCCGGCAAAAATCGATTATATCGTCGTCAATCATGTAGAGATGGACCATTCGGGCATTCTGCCGGAAATGGTGGAGCTTATCAAGCCCGAGAAGATCATCTGCTCGAAAATGGGACACAAGGCGTTGGTGGAGCATTTTCATCAGACCGACTGGCCCTATGAGATTGCCGAACCCGGCAGGGACCTCTCCCTCGGTGAAAAAACTCTCTCCTTTATTGAAACCCGCATGCTGCATTGGCCGGATTCCATGTTTACCTATGTGAAGGAAGACAAGCTTCTCTTCTCCAGCGATGCCTTCGGCCAGCATCTCGCCACCAGCGAACGGTTCGACGACCAGGTCGACCAGGCGATTCTAGTGGAAGAGCTGACTAAATATTATGCCAATATCCTTACTCTCTATTCTCCAAAGGTCAAAAAACTGCTGGAAACCGTCAAGGAGATCGGTCTGGAAATCAAGATGATTGCCCCCGACCATGGCGTCATCTGGCGTTCCAATCCGGGACTGCCGCTACAGTACTATGAGAAGTGGTCTGACAATATCGGCGACGGCAGTGCCCTGGTCATCTACGATACTATGTGGCATTCCACCGAGAAAATGGCGAAACAGATTTCCGCCGGCCTGGAGGAGGAAAACATCTCGGTAAAACTGCTCAATCTGCGCTACAATCATCGTAGCGATGTTATGCGCGAGGTTCTTAATGCCGACGGCATCATTCTGGGCTGCCCCACCCTCAACAACGGTCTGCTGCCCCGCATGGCCGGTTTCCTCATGTACATGAGCGGATTGCGGCCCGCCAATAAGGTCGGGGCGGCATTCGGCTCTTTCGGCTGGTCCGGAGAATCGATCAAACTGCTCCACAAGGCCATGGAAGACCTGAAATTCGACCTGGTCGATCCGGGTTTTCGTGTCAAATATATTCCGGAAACGGAAGATCTGGAAAAATGCGTGGAATTGGGCAGAGCAGTGGGCAGAAAGATCAAAGAAAGATAATTATCATATTTCCCCCGCAGCTAGGAGTGACTCCATGCTGCGGATAATTCAACAGCATCGGAATATTGTATACTATGCAGCCTTTATCAAGCCATCTCGTTCTGGTCTCCGCACCATCCCTGGAAAAGGCCTGTGCTCAGGTGAAGGACTTTTTCGATAGTACTCCGCTGGTACGCTACGACAGAATCGAGATCCATAAAGAAAAATGCCACTCAGGGCAGGATGAAGGATTTGCAGCGGCACTTCAACAGGGACTCGACGCCAACACCAGAACCCTGAAGAAATTCATCGACGATTTTGAAAAGACGGGGTTTCGAACCATCAAAGATTTTACCAGGGTAGAGTGCGGCTATCCCAGCAAAGTTCTCCACATTATCACCCATTTTCTCGACGGCTTCTTGGGGATCGATACCCATTTTTACAATAAGACCGAAGACAGCCACGGACTCTCCGACAGCACCCGGGACGCCATTGCTACCTCTCCTGAGCATTATTGGCTCATCCAGCTGGACGGGTACTCTGAAACCCCGGAAAAGGTATCGCTGGTATAGGTATGATAACCGATATCCCGGCCGGTCATGGATCTGTCTTTGAAGGTCGTCTAATTTAAACGATATCTTACTGCTTGTTATGGAATACGCCGACGAACCGCGCCTTGTCTTCTCCCCTCTTTCGGAAAAAGAATATTGTCGGTTTTACGCTCTCGAAATGGACACTTTTTCCGATGATGCCGAATTCTACATGGCCCGGCTGCGCCCTGATGATGCCGTCCTGGAACTGGGCTGCGGCAGTGGCAGGTTAAGCCGCCTTGTCGCGCCCTGGTGCAAAAGTGTCACAGCCATAGACATCTCGGAGGAGATGATCCGGCGCGCCGGGCTCGAGCCGGCGGAAAACATCTCCTATCATCGGATGGACATGACGGATTTCTCATTTACCTGCCGCTTCAATGCAATCATCATCCCCTATAATACGCTCAACCTTCTGGGAAGCAAATCCACCGTCGAGCGCTGTTTACGCCTCTGCCGGGAACATCTCACCGAGTCCGGAAAGTTGCTGCTTCACCTCTATCATCCGGATAAACAGGTGCTCGAGGCTGATGGGGGAAGGTTCTTTCAGTTTGCCATCTTCGAACTTAAAGATGGAGATAAGATCATTAAGGAAACACTGAAGCACTACCTGCGCCCCACCGAAACCCTCGTATTCGAAGAAAGGTATCGGGTTAGGCCCCGCTCAATAACCGAAGGGAAACGCGATTTACGTCATACCTTCTCTCTCTATGCGCCGGAGCCGGATAAATGGAAGGCGTTGCTCCACAATGCTGGTTTCTCAGTTTCGGAATGCTGCGGCAGCTACGGCGGCGCTCCTTTTTACGCTGCCGACTCCACCCTCCTGATCGAGGCATTTGCTGCATAATATCGGCGGTGAATCTAAAAAAAAATAACCTTTTGACCTAGATCAAAGATTTACTCGGTTTTAATGGCTATAGTCCAAGCATACTTTGAAAAACAAATACCGTTTCAAAGCAGTTTTCACAGTTCTGAAAATTTGAATAGAAGGTGTGCCCGAACCGGACACCAACACAGAAAACTCCAAGGAGGAAAATTATGTTTTGTAATCAATGTGAACAGACTGCAAAGGGAATTGGATGCGACAAGATCGGTGTGTGCGGCAAGCAACCTGATGTGGCAGTGCTTCAGGATCTCTTGACATACGCCATACAGGGACTCTCCCTGGTCGCTCACGAGGGCCGGAAGGTTGGTGTAAAAGACAACAAGATCGACCATTTTACCGCGGAAGCTATTTTTTCCTGTCTGACCAATGTTGATTTTGATCCCGCCCGGTTTGAGGCATTAATCGATAAAACCGTCGAACTGCGCGATGGCCTGAAAGAAAAGGTTAAGGCGGCAGGCGGCAATGTATCCTTTGACTCGGATGCAGCCACCTTTACTCCCGCCGGCAGTTTCGATGGAAAGATCAAGCAGGGAGAAGACCTGGACTTTATCAACAGCCTGGACGACAACGAAGATCTCCGTTCACTCAAGGAGATTTCCCTCTACGGCCTTCGCGGTCTGGCGGCCTACACGGACCATGCAGCAATTCTGGGACAGCAGGATGACCTGGTCTATGATTACATGCACGAGACCATGGCCAAACTCACCAGAAAAGACCTGGGACTCGAAGAACTCGTCGGCACCGCTCTCAAATGCGGTGAGGTCAACATCAAGGCAATGGAGCTTCTCGATGCCGGCAACACCGGCACCTACGGCCATCCCACCCCGACGGAAGTACCCCTGGGCCATAAAGCAGGCAAAGCCATCCTCATCTCCGGTCATGACCTGCGTGATCTCGAACTTCTTCTCAAGCAGACCGAAGGAAAAGGCATCAATATTTATACCCACGGTGAAATGCTCCCCTGCCATGGTTATCCCGAGTTGAAAAAGTATGATCATTTTTACGGTCATTTCGGCAGTGCCTGGCAGAACCAGCACAAGGAGTTTCCGGAATTTCCAGGGGCCATTCTCTTTACCACCAACTGTATCCAGAAACCCAGAGACAACTATGCCGCAAATGTCTTCACCACGGGTCTGGTAGGCTGGCCGGGTCTGGTGCACATCGGTGCCGACAAGGATTTTACTCCGGTCATCAATCGCGCCCTGGAACTTCCCGGGTTTACCAGCGATGAAGACAAGGGCAGTGTTCTGGCGGGATTCGGCAGAAATGCCGTTCTGGGTGTTGCCGACAAGGTAATCGAGGCAGTCAAGTCCAAGGACATCAGGCACTTCTTTCTGGTCGGCGGCTGCGACGGCGCCAAGCCCGGACGCAACTACTACACGGAGTTTGTAGAAAAGGTTCCTCAGGACTGTGTGGTACTCACCCTGGCCTGCGGCAAATTCCGTTTCTTTGACAAGAAACTCGGCGATATCGGCGGCATTCCAAGGTTACTCGATGTCGGTCAGTGCAATGATTCCTACTCTGCGATTCAGATCGCCGCCGCACTTGCCAATGCCTTTGACTGTACCGTCAATGATCTGCCGCTTTCCATGGTTCTTTCCTGGTACGAGCAGAAGGCCGTGGTAATTCTGTTGAGTCTGCTTCATCTCGGGATCAAGGATATTCGTCTCGGACCTTCCCTGCCGGCGTTTATCACCCCGAATGTCCTCAATGTACTGGTTGAAAACTTTAATATCATGCCTATTGCAGAAACCCCGCAAGAGGATCTCGATGCCATACTTGCAGCATAACAACAAGCTGTAACAACAGGAAATAAACCTCCTGTCCCGGCAGGATGCGCTCTCCCTCGCATCCTGCCTTTTTATTTACTACTGTCGGCATTGCTGACTGATCCGGAACCCGGCAATGCAGTAAGGTGATTCCGTTTTTTTCCATTGACGGAAAATAGGCTGCTGGATTCTTGGCATTTGCCAGCATGGATTCCGGATCAGGGTCCGGAATCCACTCAGAGTAAATCAGAAGAGAGATACTTCTGGCTTAATTTGATGTTCCCATTTAGTTCAAATTTAGAGATTCTTCAGCGGCTTAATCCATTCATCCAGGTAAAGTTGCAAAAAAGGTAGCTCCATGCCCCGCAAAAATTTCTCCATCATCAATGTCCCCAATATGTCCCTTATGGCCGGGGAGGAGTTGGAGAAGATATATGAACTCCTCCGGAAACACCAGGCCACACTTACAACGATAACTCCAGGGCAGCGCCTTGCCGTATACGGAATGTCTGCAGAGAAGCTCAAAGCCCTTCAGGACGAACTCTCGTCAAATTTTCCGGTTGATGAGGGTATTAAGGTTACTTCGCTGCAAAGCTGTCCGGGTCTTGAACAATGCCGTTACGCTGTGGCAGATTCACTGATCCTTGGCAGAAAAATAGATCGACTCACCTTCGATCGTCCCTTTCCCCATAAAGTAAAAATCGGTATTGCCGCCTGCAAAATGTGCTGCACCAAACCCTATTTAAGAGATGTCGGCATCCTTGCCGGAAAAAAGGGCTGGAGCGTTCTTTTCGGCGGTAACGCCGGCGGCAGACCCCGCATCGGCGATCTGCTGGCCTCGGAGCTTCAGGAAGACGAAGTTGTGGCCCTGGTGAAAAAAGCCCTCGATTTTTACATCGAAAACGCCGCTAAAAAACAGCGTACGGCACGATTTATCGAGCAGATCGGCATTGAAGAATTCAGAAAGGTCGTACTAGATTCCCAAAAATGATCATTACAAAAGCGTTGGGCTTCCTTCGTCAGCGCCAACCTACAGGATGGCCGCGGACGGATTTTGCATGAGTAGTTTAGCGGTGAACGCAGGCCCCCTCCCCAACACAACCAAAAATATAAAACCCCTACCCACTCTGCCGTCATTCCGGTCAGGATCCATCAGAGAATAACGGTTACGAAGAACATAAAAATTCGTATAAAATCTCCACCCTCTTGACCCATGTCAATTACTCTCCCTTGTAAAGTGCTATAATGGAACCATAATAAATAGAGATTTTCAGATGTAAAATCATAAAGCATATGAGGCAAAAAATGAAAAATGTAAGAAAAATAATCCAGATTGACGAAGAACTTTGTGATGGTTGCGGACAGTGTGTTCCCGATTGCGCTGAAGGTTCTCTTGTAATAGTTGACGGTAAGGCAAAGCTCGTGGAAGATAAGCTCTGCGACGGCTTAGGCGCTTGTCTCGGAGCCTGCCCTCAGGGTGCCTTGAAAATTATCGAACGTGAAGCGGAAGAATTCGACGAAGAGGCCGTTGAAGAATACCTTGCCGCAAAAGAGAAGGAAGAGAAGCAGGCTGTCAAAGCACCGGCTCCTTCAATGGGTGGAGGCTGCCCTTCCGCCAGACTGCAAAACTTTGCACCGCAGACGTCCTGTCAGGCAGCGAATGTTCCGGTAGCAAATGCCAATACAGCATCGGCTTTGACCCACTGGCCCATTCAGATTCGCCTGATTCCGCCCACCGCGCCATTTTTGAAAAATGCCGATGTCCTTATAGCAGCTGACTGTACCGCAGTGGCAGTTCCCGGTTTTCAGGAGAAGTATCTGCAGAACAAAGTCGTGATGATGGGATGTCCGAAATTTGACGATGCACAAGGCTATATCGATAAATTCGCCGATATCATCACCACTGCCGGCCTCAACTCCATCACCATCCTGATCGTTGAGGTGCCTTGCTGCTCCAGTATGAATGTCATCGTCAAAAAGGCGATGGAGAAAGCGGGAAAAACCGTCCCGGTCGAACAGATCACCGTCTCCACCAGGGGCGGGGAACTGGAACGTAAAACCTGGTAATTACCCTCCCTGCCTCGACAAGTATCCGGATACCGAACATTTTTTTGGTATCCGGATACGTTATCCAGCAAAGAAATCACCCTGATCCTAAAAAATTACGAGGCCTACTCAGATGTATTTGATCTTCCTATTGCCGGTAAGAACAAAGTCCAGGGGAATGATTTATCTGCAACTGAAAACGAGAGGTTTCCACTTTCCGGATAACGGGTCGAACCTCCCGCTCCTTCAGCGATGATATACCAGTAGTTGGTTCCGGGACTTTCCATCTCTCCGGCAGCATAAGGAATGACGGCCTCGAGATTGTCACCGTTTACAGAAGCTGAGATGGTAAAAGGAACATCGGCATTAGTGCCGTAATGTATTGTCCCCCCTGTAGAATCCGGAGCGACAACCCGGAGTAATTGTCCCGTCGTTCCAGGAGGAACACTGGATCCATTCGCCGGAAAAGGGTTTGAGACTGCCGGTCCAATATCAGCAACGAAAGCATCCCACCAGAGGGTGTAAGGATTACCCGCATCATCGCCATGTACCCTCAAGTAATATATTCCAGCGCCTGCTGGTACTGTATAATCTATAAATTCATCATCTGACACAGTCGCCGAACTGATCAGAACATTTCCTGCAGAACTGACAAGTTGAAGGTTTACATCTCCGTCTGCATGGCTAAATCTCAGATCGATTTGTATTCTTTCAAATCCCGGCTCAACACCAATTTCATACCAGTCATCATCCTCCTGAAATCCATAACCATCAATGGTGTTCAACCAGTTTTGCCTTCTGAATGACAGATCATACGCTGTTTCCCGGGTATCGTTTTCTTCGTACCTATCAGCCGCCGCTGCATGGAGATCAATCCTCGGTATGGTAATACCGGCACGAGTCACCATCGCACCGGTGCTTTTCAGCAGGATTTCCATCTCATCAACGGTCCAGAAACTGTTCCTGTCTTTCATGACGGCAAAGGCACCGGCTACATGTGGAGCAGCCATTGAAGTTCCACTCCAGGATGCGTATGATGTGTCCGAAGTTGCGGTAGAAGAGTTGATAGAATATCCCGGTGCCATTAAATCAACCATATAGGCATGATTTGAAAAGGAGGCGGCCGAGTCCGAATTATTGAGCGTGGCTCCCACAGTAATCGCGGAGGAGATACAACCCGGTGCACCAACAGACCCGTCAAAAGCATCGTTTCCGGAAGAGATGACAGTTAAAATCCCAGCCGAACGCAGGTTATCAATAAGAGGCTTTCTTGTATCTGTATCACAGTAGCCGGAATATGCTCCACCGCCGAGGCTCATATTTACGGCAGCAATATTTAAAGTATTCCGCAACAGGTAAACTCTTTCCAACCCCAGCATCTGATCAGAAGAATATGAAAGTATACAAGGTGTTAAGCCAACGCCGCACTGGGCCTCACTGTCGAATCTGGAAAATATCTGAATGGCGATGATATCAGTCCCCGGTGCGACTCCTGTTCCCGGAATTCCCCCTGTTCCTGCCGCTATTCCGGCGACATGGGTGCCATGGGAGCAGCTGCTACCGATAAGACAGTTTACCCCTGCTCCGGGTCCTTCTTGAGACTCTAAACCATTAGGGCACACACTCGTCGAAGAATAAAATTCAAATGTTGTACTGTAGCAAGCCTCTGAAACGATTTTCCCGGCATCCAAAAATGTATGTGTATTTCGAACTCCCGAGTCCAAAACAGCGACGACCATTCCTGTGCCGTCAGAACCTTCCGAATGAACTGCATCAGCATTAATGAAGGGAATACTCTGTTCAAGAGTTGGAGGTACAGGTATGTCTTCCTGGATACTTATGATTTCAAGATCATTGAGCAAATCTGCCAACCCCGAAGCATCAACCGTCATAGCAATATAAGGGACCGACTTGAATTTTTTGACTTTGGATATGCTGCGACCTGAATATCGTTCCAGCAGATCTCCCTGAGCTTGAGAAATTCTGGCATGCTGATCTTCTCTCTCTTGGCGCAAAGATAATTGTCCTTCCGGGTAGTAGGGAATATTCAGTCTCATTATCACCGGAATTTTTCCGGTTACCTGTGCTTTTTCCACCAATTTCATGCCGCCGGCTTTATTATTGATTTCCGCTACGGAGAGCGTTGCACAACCCAATATCAATAGAATAGTAATCAGGCAATCACTCATCAGGTAAATCACTTTCATTATCATCCCCCGAGATAAGAATTTTGATTCAGCCATCTTCGTCGACACCCTATAGCCTATCTCATTTATTCAGCTATTTCCAGGGACAATTTTCTTTATGGAGTATTCAGGATGGATTTACTGAGGCAGGAGGAATTCGATCAAAATGTGCATGAAAAGTTATTTTTTTCAGTTATTTCAAGACGTTTAAGTTTGTAGGAAATTGGAAGTTATCGAATGATTTCACAGAACCTCAACTCGCCCTGAGCGCGTATATGCCACTACAATTACACACTATTTAAGGTTAGGCATCGTCTGGTGTATTATACTCTACAAACGGGAGATTAAATGAGTGAAGTTTTTATGGCTGTAAACGTAAAACATTCAGACCGGCCAGCGCAGCCTCAGCACCCCTTCTTTCTCAAACACTCTCACTCCGATCTGCTGCAGCAGCTGAAAAAGAGGTCTTCCGAAATAAAAAAGCTCTTCGGCCAGGGTGATGTCGTACTGCTGTACGGCCGTTGTGCGAACGCGGATATCTTCGTTGATCAGTGATTCCAATGATTCAATATCGGGATACTCTTTCCCTGCTATCGCCCTTTGCAATTCCTCCATATTGGGGCATGGGCAGTCGGTCTCATGTTTTTTCACCAAGGCATAAATGGGCTCATCCTCTCCGATAATATCGAATCTGCTCAGGGTATTTTTCTCGACCAGCTCTTCTATTGCCGTGGTATTCCAGCACTGCAGCTCACTGCAGGCCAGCGGCCTGTCCCCATAGATCATACAGCCTGTTGTTCCATCAAAATAATAGCACTGCCAGGTTTTTCCGGTTCCGCTGATTTTCACCAGCTCACATTGGGCGGTTTGCGGGGTACGGTCGTGCGGTTTGACAACCAGTTCACCTTTGCGGATGGTAATCAGCCGTTTTCTCATCAGAATACCGTTGCCGACAAGTTCAGCATCTTCAAAATGGAGGGCGGGTCCGCCATTGTTGCAGCAGGTTCCGCATCTCCTGCATTCCGTCTGTTCAGTACTCAATTCTGTTTGTTTGCTTCTCATAGTGATAATACAGGAAGAAATATCAGGGCTCTGGCCAGGCCATTATCGGTATGGTGGAAATCGAATTTTTTGGTGAGCCCTCGATTATCCTGTTCGAGTAGCTCAAATAGATCAAAGTATTTCGCTTTTTATCATAAAAACGCACAACCTGCAAAGTCTTGAACAGGATCGAGGTTGATTTTCGGAAAACCCGTTCACCCTCTTCTCTGCCTTCTTTCACATCCTCGGGCAGCTGGATCGGACCAATCTGCCTGCAGGAGATCGAGGCATCCGAGGTATCTTCGGCAACTCCCAGCGAGCCGGATATTCCACCGGTTTTTGCTCTGCTGAGATAACAGGTTGCCCCCGGAATATCGGGATCGTCAAAAGCTTCGATAACAATTTTATCGTTGGCGCCAAGTACCTTGAACTTTGTTCGTACCGAACCTATCTCCTCGGCCTGTGGTATCGATACCCAACCCGATACCAGACAGAAACAGAATATGGCGGAAAGCAGTTTTCTCTTCACTTTCACTTCTCCTCTATGCTCAATAGCTTTTTAAAAATGTTGGGCTGTAACGTCACACATAATGCCCCTGGCAGCGGCAGTACCAAAGCTAAACCGAAACATCATAAAAAAACAACGAATTGCCATAACCTGTAGGTTGGCGGTGAGCGCAGCGAACCCCAACAAACCCAGCCTTTCAAAAATGTTGGGCTTCCTTTCACTCAGCGCCAACCTACTGTAACGTCACGCATAATTCTCCCGGCAGCGGCAGTACCAAAGCTAAACCGAAACATCACAAAAAAACATCGAATGACCACAACCTGTAGGTTGGCGGTGAGCGCAGCGAGCCCCAACAAACCCAGCCTTTCAAAAATGTTGGGCTTCCTTTCACTCAGCGCCAACCTACTGTAACGTCGCGCATAATTCTCCCGGAAGCGGCAGTACCAAAGCTAAACCGAAACATCATAAAAAAACAGCGAATTACCACAACCTGTAGGTTGGCGGTGAGCGCAGCGAACCCCAACAAACCCAGCCTTTCAAAAATGTTGGGCTTCCTTTCACTCAGCGCCAACCTACAATACATCACGCATAGTTCCCCTGGCAGCCGCAGTACCAAGCTAAAACGAAGCATCATAAAAAACACCGCATTACCACAACCTGTAGGTTGGCGGTGAGAGCAGCGAACCCCAACAAAACAAAATTCCCAATAACAGATAATCGGTAAACGGACTCTTGAAAAGAGTCTATCAAATCTTAAAAGTAAATGATCGAACAAATATAAATTTGCGAAGCATGGAGGTTATGGTATCCTCTCACGCCATATTGCACCATCAAATTCTGCCAACAAAAAAGTCTCCAAAGAGATTCAGAAATGCACATCATCCTGTACCGTTCAATCCTCTGCCCCCGCTGCTTCATGGCCGGCAGATATCTAAGAGAAATTGCAGCGGAGGATACCTCGATAGTTATTGAAGAGGTTGATGTCATGCAGCATCCTCAAAGAACCTGGAAGGAAGGCATCCGCTGTATTCCAGCTTTGCGCATCCGGGATACGACCCTATCGGGTATCTATCTAAACAAAGAACAGATCAGACGTTTTATCCAAAAAAATCAAGTAAACTGAAAAACAATTTACTCTCATGAAAGACTTTATTCTCGAATCGGTCGGCAAGCTGGACCTCGCCGTATGGCTGCTGGTCGTCCTCTTTTTCTGCGGGTCCGCCCTGATGTTCGAGGGAAATGTCCAGATGGCTTTCATCGGCTCCGGCGGAATAATCTTCGAGATGCTGCTTATCGGCATCTCGATTGAAATTATTATCGAGATGCTCAAATCCACCAAAGGCATCGGCACCCTTACCGGATTTATAACCAACGGACCTGAAGCCGTTTGTCTCATTGTCGGCCTTCTGGTCGGGGACATCATTTTTGCCTCTTCCACGCCGCTGGGCTCCAACTTCATGAATCCCATTCTTCTCTTTTTCGCGGCTATCGCCAGCGGGAGCTTTGCCATACTACTACGAACGCACCGTGCCTACACAATCATCACGGTGCTGCTGACCGCTTCCCTGGCCGTTATTTTCTTCGTCCTTCAGCAGCAGCACTATATTTTCTGGGTTGTTGCCGCCCTCATTGTTTCGACTGTGCTATTTTTTCTCAGGCCGGCAGAGCCGCTGCCGGGTGAAGCAGAGCAGGCCATCATCGAGTCAAATTTTTGGCTCATTCCCGCAATTGCCACCCTCACCATCGCCGGATATTTCCTCGACCCGGTAGTTTCCTTTGCGGCCGAACACTCCCATGCGCCAAAAGGAGTAATCGGCTTTGTGGTTCTGGCGACGCTGACGAGCTGGCCGGAGTTTAAATCCTCGCTTTCCCTGCTCAGGCGCGCCAAGCCGGCTGCGGCAATTCTCAACATTACCGTTTCAAATATTACCAATATCTGGCTTGCCGGTGGCGGTATAATCTTTTTTCTTGTCAGCCGATAAACGATTGCCCAGGGCCTTCTCTGATACCCTGCTCCTCTCTACCCTTTCTCGCATTTTTTTTGGCACTTATATTGCACCATTAATATAAATCGTAAATCTTTAAGCTACGAGGTGCCCCATGGAAATCAATGCATCCGGATTTTCCGCAAAAGAACTTGCTCCCCACCGGGGAAACGTGGATCAGGAATTAACGCAAAGAGCCCAGGAAAAAGACGACGCCATCCAGCAGACACGAAGGCCTCTTGAGCCCAGACCCGTCGAACAGCCTGGCGCTGATAAACTTCGTCGAATTGATATTTACGTTTAGTGTTTAAGAATCAATGCCGGACAGCTCCTGATTTTGTGTTTTGCCGTATGGTAATACCGATGTCTTTTAAATGCCGTTTCTGTAATCCGAATTACATTATCCCCTTCTTCTTTGTCGCCGCTCCCTGATTTCTTCAGAGTGCGGCTTTTTTTCTGGTATAAACAACTTGCAAATCCATAGATTTCAATGGATAATCAGCGGGCACTGATAGATTTTGTTGTAACTATATAGCAATAAGCTAAAAATCAGCAGATATCATAAAACTCTGACAACGAAACGCCAACCATGAAATACCTACTCATCATTCTTGCCATTATCGGCTTTGCCACACTTGCCACTTTTGTCGCTATCTGGCCGGAACAGCAGGTAGACACCGGCGATACTGTTGTCACCATAAATGGGCAACCTCTCACCAGGCAGGATATTCTGGACTATAAGGATAAGGATATGCGGCATGGGGAGGATGAGGACGTAATCAATGAAATCATCACCAAAAAACTCCTCATCGAAGAGGCACAGCGTCTCAACATTGACAAGGAGGCCGGTTTTCGCAGTGCCCTGAAGACCTTTTACGAACATTCCCTCATCAAAATCCTGACGGAGCGCACCAGTCAGGATATCAGTGTCGAAATCACCGAGCAGGAGATAGACAGTTTTTTACATTCTTTTGGTAAAACCTTCACATTTTATACCCTGAAGACAACCGGAAAGGTATCGCCTCAAATCATCAAAGCCCAGGGAAATGAATATATTACCCCTTTCGACGACCTCAGCGGAGAGCTTCAGCAGATACTTGCCGTTATGCAGCCCGGCGAAACAGCCACCACATTTATTACCGGCAACGATGAAATGGCAGTATATCTGGAGGATGTAAAAGGAGACGGCAAATCGAGTCAAAATATCGACAGAGAGCATATACGGCAGCAGCTTCTTCAGACCAAGATTGAGAAACACCTTAATACCTGGATAGAAGATCTTCGGAGCCAGGCGTCAATAACTTATCACACCACTCAGGAATAACTATGGCTCGGAAATACAAGAGGCGGATTAAAAACTTTTTTATCAAAGAGAGCTTCCAGGGCAAAATCATTCTGGCGTTTTTCCTGGCGGTGACCATAGGCTGCCTGTTCTTCATTACTATATTCGGCTTTTTTTCAGCTGATACGATGACTATTTCCTACGAGAACAGCGATCTGAAATTCGGCCAGACCCCGATGATGCTCCTGCAAAACGCCATTGCGGCCAACTGGATTTTTCTGATTATCTGCGGCACTCTTTTGGTGACTATCGCTATAATCGGCAGCCATCGCATCGCCGGCCCACTCTACCGTTTTGAAAAGACGCTGGACAGTATGATGGCCAAGGATCTCGGTGATACCATCCACCTGCGGGGCAAAGATGAAGGCAAGGATCTGGCGGAGAAGATCAACCTCTTCAACAAAGCTCTTTCCGAGGATATCAAGGTGCTTAATCGCCGCTGCAGTGCGGTAAACGATCTTATCAGCCAGTATAATTCACTGAGCAGCTCAAAACTGTCACTCGATGAGATGAATTCCATCTGCAATGCCATCAAAAGCAACAACGACAAAATAAAACAGATTGTCGCTGCATATCAGCTCGCTGATGACCGGTAAGTTCCTTCGTATACTGGCGTTTTCTCTTTTTTTTGTCGTAGTATCAGCGACGAATGCGCACAGCCTGGAGAGAAAAAGCCGCTTTGCCACCCTGCGCTATATCAACAAGGAGGAGCTGCGGGATTTTAATGAGGAACTCTATATCGGGCGCTCGTTGGGCAGAATGCTGCGCAAGCGAAACACCGTCACCATCGAAGATGAAGTGATGGCAAAGGTGGATATTATTATAGAAAAGGCGCAGGTTGTCCTGGATATGTTTCCGGATAATATGCATATAACCGTTGTCATCCTGCCCGGTGCGCGCGATGTGGCCAAGGTATATGAGCAGCACTACGGCAGGAAAGCAAATCATATTGCCTACTATTCTCTTTCTGAGAAAACTATTTATATGTCCATCAGGGATACCAGCCTGGAAGTCTTTTCACACGAGGTCGGCCACGCCGTGGTGGACCACTTTTTTCAAGTTCGTCCTCCTTACAACATTCATGAGCTTATGGCTCAGTTTACCGCTAAACATATCGAGGATTGAATGGTTTTATTTCCGGCTTGAGTTTTCATCCGTTGCCGGTAAATAGGCGACTGGCGAGGCTTTCCTTATAGGAAAGGTGGAGGAGAGGATGGTTCATCAAACTGAAGCGTACTTTTGTCCGGGCGCACATTCATCAGCAAAAAAGTTGGGCTTCCTTGCACTCAGCACCAACCTACAGTAACGTCACGCATATCATTCCTGGCAGGACCAGTACCAGACTGAACCTGAATATCTTAAAAACCAACCAAATCCCCACAACCCGCAGGTTGGCGGTGAGCGCAGCGAACCCCAACAATTTAAAGCGTCCTTGTCTCTTTGCAACGTCATAGGCAAATTGCTTTTTCAGGACATTATATTCAATTAGTAGAGCAAACGTTCGTTAAATCCGGAAGAACCTATTTATCTAAATTTTCAAGCCTTCTCAAAACTCCTTCATTCCCCGGATCAAAAATCAGCGCCTGTTCATACTCCTCTCTGGCCCGGTAAATAATTCCCTCTTTTTTGTAATAATCCCCCAGGGAAATATGAAAACCGGTATTTTCTGGAAATTGAGCAACTGCCTGGCGCAGCACCTCCACCGCTTCATCCTCTCTCTTCTGCTTTCTGTAAAAATTATACAATTGTGAATACCACCCGCTTTGTATCACTTCCTCATTTTCGATAAAATCGAGGGCCCGCCTGCGAAAAAATTCACTCTGCTCAAAATCACCCATATTCTCAGCGAACCCGGCATACTTAATCCATGGATTTACCCGTGGCGGCAAAATTCCTGCAATCTCTTCCCGGCTGAAATGGCTGTCCAGGAGCAATATGGCTTTATCGAAGATACTTTGATCATTTACCAGTCCTTCACGCAGCACGCCGGCGGCCCGCTCCTTATCCCCACGCCAGAGAAGCCACTCGGCAAAAACGAGCATCATCTCATCTTTTTTCAGGCTTCTTTTGTAACTCAGTTCCATCAGCATATCAGCGGGCACAGAACTATTTTCAGGTAAAGCCAAGGCTATTTTCTGCAGGAACTCGCCCCGAAGTGGATTCTTCAAGCCGGCAAACAGATAATACTGCAGCGCCTTCTCCCTTTCCCCCAGGAATTTCTGGATATCGCCAAGCACCATAGAATAGGTGCCTTCAAGGGGATCCAGGCTGCTCATATTCCCAACCTTGTCATCTAAATCATTCAATATACCCTGTGAAAGCTGCCTGCTGAGGTAAACACCTTCAACTTCGGTATACATTCGCCCGGCCAGAAAACTGCGCAAAGGAAAGATCAAAGTTGCCGAAAGCAGCAGGACCGAACAGACCAAAACCGCAGCGCTTGCCTTACGTCCCATCGTACCCAGAAGAGTGGCGGAACGCTGATATTGAAACGTTGTATTAGCGCTGGAAACCAGTAAACCGCAGAGAAAGAAAAAATACAGCCCATCCGCACCATTGTGCATATTGAAATCGGTGATGGCATGCAACAGCATCGAGCAAATACCAACCAGGGATCCAATACCGATTAGAATGGAGAATTTATCCCGCCTCTTTCTGATCATCCCCCAGCCGTGTCGCATGACGGCCACAACAAACCAGCCTGCCAAAACAAAAGAGATAATGCCGCCGTCGGTAATCAACTCAAGATAATCATTATGAGCATGATCAAATACAGAAGATCCCGGTATCGTTCTGAAGACAGGAAAAATGTCAACAAATGTACCGAAACCCGCACCGGTCAACCAGAAGACCTTGATAATTTCCAGCGTGTCCCGCCAGGTCGGAAGGCGGTCGAAGATAGGCTGACCTTCAGGAGTAAATGAGTCATTGATTCGATCGGCAAATTCATTCACCCCGAAATTCAGAAAGAAAAGGAGGATTCCCACGATAAAAATCAGTAATGCCGGCCACGAACGGACTCCCTTTTTCCGGGAAAGAAAGTTGTAAAATAGCAGGAAGGAGAGAATGGTGGCAATAATACCGCCACGGCTCAAGCTTAACATGATCGAAAAAAGAACAACAACGATTCCGAAGCCAAGGATAAGCTGCCAATTACTGCCGGGAGAAGCAAAAAAGTCCACGATCCGCGCCCGCAATGGTTCCTTTTCATTCACTACCGGCCTGTAATAAAGAAACAGCCCAAGGAGCAAGGGCAGCAGCATGGCCATAAAGCCGGCGAATTGGCTGCGATTGATCCATGGCCCCATAAAACGGGCATCGGGACCGGATCTGAACCAGTAAATAAGATCAGGTGAGGTGTACCGCTGGATAATTGCAAGAAAAGCAATAAATATTGCCAGACCGGCAACCGCCTTTACCGTCTTCTGCAAAGTTTTACCGTCGGCCAGCAACTGAACGGTAATAATGAACAACAGACCGTAACTGCCAATGCGCAACATCTCGAAAAGAGTCGCCTTCCGGTTGACGGATAGAGGCAGCCAATCGGCACCACCTGCTACCTGATAAACGGGCTGATAAACATCAACAGAGCCAGGAGAAAGAAAACCAACCAGCCAGAGGGGCAAGGGAACGAGTTGAAAAAACATCCAGAAGACCAGCAGAAACAGCGGCAGGATGCCAGGCACCCTGACGGACTCTATTCTTCCCCTGTACTGATACCAGAGAGTAAGCAGGGCCAGAAGGCCGATTGCACATTCAACGATGGTTAATGACCACAATTCAACCGTTGCAAAGGCCAGAGGGGCAAAAAAAAGAATAAAAAGAAAAAGGAAAAAGAGAGCCGGCGGGGTCTTCTGTTCTTGAATACTCAACGCTATACCTGCTGATAAAATAGAACTCGTTTATTTAAGTGGAATTGTTTCGAGGTCGAATCCACCATCCCGGACACCGACCCGGCACCGGAAGGAGCACAGGGGAGAGTCCCGGTCAAGCCGTGCATGCAAGGATCCGGCAGGACCAAAGAAAGGCAGAGGAGTGACTATCAGTTTTTGGCATAGTAGGTATTATATCCGGAATAATATCCGCTTCCGGCATCCGACTTACTCATCCCGTTTAAGATAAAGCCCAGGAAATTCGCGTTGACATCGGACAACTTCCGCATGCCGCTATAAAGCATATCGTTGGTGGTTTTCCTCGCCCTGACAACGACAATGGTGCCGTCAACTATCCTGCTTATCGCCAGACTGTCGGTCACCAACTGGATCGGCGGAGAATCGATGATGATAAAATCAAAGGTTTCCTCCATTTTCTTGACGAGCAGCATCATTTTTCTGGAATTAAGCAGCTCGGCGGGATTAGGGGGAACAGGACCGGATGGAATGAGTTTTATGTCTTCTCCGGGAACATCATGCAGAATGCTGCCGGGCTTATTACCGGAAAGATAATTGCTCAGCCCTGCTGTATTATCCACACCAAAAATTTCGTGCATTCGCGGTCTGCGCAAATCACAATCGATGATCAGCACCTTTTTATCATCCTGGCTCAAAATACGGGCAGTGTTAATTGACGTTGAAGTCTTCCCTTCCTGCGCGCCCATGCTGGTGATAAGAATGGTTTTAGGAGGTCTTTCCGCGGAAGAGAGCAACAGATTGGAGCGCACCAGCCGATAGCTTTCCGCCAGAGGAGATAAGGGCTGCCGAAGAATGTAAGATTCTATGTTCTCCCCTTTGCCTTTGAGCTGGGTGACCGTGCCAAGCACTGTCGAGTCGAATTTTGCAAGAAGATCTTTTTCGGACTTAACGGTATTATCCAGATATTCCAGGAAAAATGCCAGACCGCCCCCAAGAGCCAAGCCAAGTATCAGCCCCAGAGCAAGAGCTCTCTTTTTATTGGGAAATGACGGAGCCTGTGGCAACTCGGCGTTTCTGGCCACCCAGATGTTGACGCTCTGTGCCTGTTCGGTTACCCCCGTTCTTTTGATACTCGAGGTAAGCGTATCATAGAGAACCCGATTGGTATCCACCTCCCGCTGCATAATGGAGAGTTGAACAAACTTTTCATTGACGGTGAGCAGTTCCGATTTGGTCGAGCCCAGCAGTTCCCTCAGGTTTTTCTCCCGGGACTCGGCAAGTTCATAAGAGTTTTTCGTGGAAGCGATTATACGGTCAACCTCAAATTTCATCTCATTGTTGAGAATTTCCAACTCGTCTTTGGCGTTAATCATCACCGGGTGCTTGGGCCCGTATTTTTTGGAAAGCTCCTCGATGTTCTGCCTGGCTCGGAATATTTTCTCCCGAATTGCCTGAATCACAGTATTCGTGGAAAAGATCGGGATACGCTCCAAGGCTGCCATATCGTTTCTGGCATTGGTTATCTGCGTATAGATATTTTCAAGATCCCTGCGCTCCGTTTGCGCATTGGTAAATTCCGAGTTAATCTGCGAAAGCTTCTCGGGAATAACGGCTAGCCTGTTCTCCACGGTTACCAGATCATTCTCACGCTTATATTTCTGCAAGGCATTCTCGGCATCTTCCAGCTTTTTGCGTTCTTCCTCAGCCTTTTCCGTCATCCACTGCAGTTCATAACTTGTGGAGCTGACCTTGATATCGAGAGTGACGTCCTTGTAGGCCTGTACCACGGCGTTGGCTACAAGTTTGGCGATTGACGGGTTTTCATGGCTGTAGGTGATATTGACGATTTTTGATTCGGGCATGGGCGAGACCTCCAGCCCTCCCCGGATCATTTTGGCGATTATATCCGCATCGGTATACACTTCCCTGTCAAAGCCCGCAGCATTACCGTCTTCACCTGCCGCCTCTTTTACCTGCCCTATAGGAAGAATGGATTTGATGGTTTCCTTGAGGCTCGATTTCATCTCGGCAAAAAACGATTTCTTCCGAGGCTTTTCAGGGAAAAAATACTGCCTGTATTTTTTATCAAGCTGCAGATTTTCCACAACTCTTCTGGCTACATTTTCACTTCTGATAATCTCGGTCTGAGTCGAGAGGAAATAAGGATCATACCCCGAATATTGATAATCAAGTTTGCCCGAGCCCAGGTTCTTCTCAACAAGCACATTCGAAGATGCGGTATATACAGGGGTGGTAGTGTAGACCTTCAGTACCTGCCAGAAAAATACTATGAAAGCAACCGTGACGATTATCGGCAGTCGTTTTCTGACAATACTTAAATAGTCACGGATATTTATTTCCTGCTCGGCCGGTTCTTCCTGATATATATCCAACGAACGATCGTCTCTCATAGCCAACTTCAGTATGTTTTAAAAAAATTAGCTGATTAGCCCTTAATCCTCAACTCAAGGTCGGGACTGGGGCGGCTGCAGCAAAGCCCCCATGGACGGGTTTATGGCGGCCCGAAAAGAGCAGGGTAAGGCACTAAAAAAAGCTTTCCGGCACCACAATCACATCATCCTGCAGCAGCCTGGTATCAAGCGGCACATCCTTATACAGTTTCTTTTCGTTATCGACGATCCGAATTATTCGTACACCGCCTTTGGAGGCCTTGCCGGTAAAGCCACCCGACAATGCAATAATTTTAAGAACGGTGGTGTCGTCTCCGCAGGAATATGTTCCCGGTTTGCTCACCTCACCGGTGACGAAACACATACCTCCTTTGGAGATGTTGACGGTGTCGCCATCAAAAATCTGGACATTCTGGCTGATATCGCCTTTTTCAATAAGCGCCTCCAGATCGACTACAATAATGTCATCACCGTCCAGGCTGTTGCGCTTTATCGTTGCCGTGTCGCCGGCATCCTTATCGAGGCCGCCTGCCTTGGAAATAATCTCAAGAAAACTGATGGCACCGCTCAACTCGATCAGACCGGGATTGCGCACCTTACCCAGCACAACCACCTTTTTGCTTCTATAGTCCTCAATAAAAACGTTTACCTGTGGATTGACGAGATAACCGTCGGCAAGCAGCCGGGTAATTTTCTGGGAAATCTCCGGGACTGTAAGATCAGTTACTTCAACAAGACCAAGCAGCGGGATAACGATCTTTCCATCGCTGTTGACCATGACCTTAGTGGTGAGATCATCGTTATCATAGACGGTGATCTGAAGAACATCACCGGGACCGACCTGATACTCTTTTGCTGCAGAAAAGCTGCTGTTGAGCAGCAGGGCAAATACAATCAAAACTGAGTAAAAAACTGGCAACCGCAATTCAACACCTCTTCCACCCTTATTACAGCCACAAACTCCCCTGTGAGGAAATGAAGATTTTCATCAGGGGAGTAATCTAATCTAAACTCCAGCCAAGATACTATAAAGCCAGATTCAAACCAACCATAAAGGTGTTTGTGGTATACTCAAAAATCTCCTGACTTGAATCCACCTCTTCGTATTCGTAAGCTACTTCGGCTCTCAGCCATTCTTTAAAGAGATACTGCAGGGCCGGCCGTATCAGCAGGGTCTGATCCTCCCGATCTTCCGCGATCAGCTGGCTGTAGTCTGCGTCCTCATAACGCAGATCAACGCTGCCGCTGATTTTCTCGGTAAATTTCTGATCATACCCCAGGCTTGCTCCCCAGACTGTCCTGTCCGAGGCGACAAGGCTGTCGGTTTCCTCATTCATGCGATAGAGCGCCAGATTCAGGGATGTTTTTTCAGAATAGCGATATGTCGCCTGCACATCCAGGGCAAGGCCGTCATAACCTTCCCTGCCTGCTTCATCAAATTCTCTATCCTGATAACCGGCCTTAAAAAGCAAAGCAAGTTTCTCGGTGGTATTCCAGCGCACACCTCCATAATAAAAATCCTGAACACTATCATTAATTGAAGCTATGTCATACTCGACATCAACATATTTATACTGCAGGAAGAAAGATGTTTTTATACTGTAGTTATAATAACTATATACTTCGATGCTATTATCAACCCTGTTCTGGAAAGCATCGATAGCCTCATCATACTCCAGGTAAAAATTGGAATAGTCTACCTCGAACCTTAGCTTTTCGGTCATTTCCCAATCGGCGGTAGCTATAAAGAGGTTTGAGTCGAATCTCGGTCTGTCCTCTTCCCGACCCAGCGTCTCAACACCAAAGGTATCCTCCGCCCTGGTAAATCGTTCTATAGCTTGAAGTGAAAGACCACCCCGCATATTATAACGGAACAAGCCTTCAGCTACCAAGTCTGTATCATTCAGATCGGAATCCGCGGTGTAATATTTGAAATCGGCACCAATCAAGGCATACGAAATGAATCTGTCAGGTGAGAGTCTGTCGTTTAACTGGTTCGATAAACCGCCCGGCGAGGTGTTATGGGGTGTTATGGCAATTGGAATGATCTTCTTTCGCGGCAGCGCAAACCATATACCCGGAGAAATCCTGGTCAGGAAACTATCCTCTTCATCGGTATTGGTGTTGTAGACATTGTCAGAGTATTCTTCATAGATATTGATATAGGGGTGGAAATATCCTCCCCGAATACCGAAAATACTCCTCTCATCCCCTACTTCGCTGTCTTCAGGCAACAAGGAGGGCTGATCCTGCCGCTGCCCCATCGGCATATCGATGCCTTCTTCAGTGACTACATCGGCCGTCGCGGCGACCACAATTAAATTATCTATATTCACCTCGCTAGCGTAGCCGGAAACCGGTTGGGCCGCCACAAAGCCTCCCAAAAGAGCGCAACACCACCATTTATTGTCCATCCCCCCCCCCTCACAAAATTTCCTATAATCCCGGAACTAACAAATTCTCAAAAAAAAAATGGACTCCGGATCCGTCATCCCGGACCTTGATCCTGGACTGAAATGACGTAACCATTCTATTTCTTATGTTTTAAAAGGTTGGCAAAGCATGTAAAAAAACAGGTCAATCTGAAACAGATTGACCTGTCTCCACTACTCCCCTCTAATCATGCTTGCTTAAAGTAGTACTTTTTAATTTTCTGATTACCAATGAAACTGCCAGCTGGATCGAATTGTAACCTGGCTAAATTCAATGAAATCTTCATACGGATAATTTTTTCAAAATAAACAAGAAAGCAATCCGTAAGGCACTAAAATGCAGATGGGCTGACGTTATCGCCATCACCGCCGGGATTAATGCTGACAAAGCTTGTCCCGGTGCTGACCGGTGTAAAGGGCTGGGCATCAGCTACTCGATCACTACACTCGGCGACACTCTTCCTGTAGCCGGCAGCGACCATTAATTCAGAGATGTTGTATTCAGCTGCTGCTTCCACTATATCCTGCCCCTGAGCTCCGGCACAATAGAGCGCCTTGATCAGGTTTGAAGGATTGAGACCTTCAAACTGCAGCCCGTTTTCCACAATCATAGTCGGGGCGGCACCTTCTCCCATGGCAACCTCAACAGCCTTATCGATACCTTCATTTAAATATGTATTTTTAAAATCGACCAGCCATTCGGCGAATGCCGCCGAAGAAGTTACCAGCAAAAATGCCAGAGCTATAGCTATCTTCCTCATTATCTCTCCTCCACAAATCTTTCTTTCATCTCCGGGAATACCCGGTGTATTATCAGGATAGGAACCACATATCCAGTTCCGCGTTTCTTCTTCTGAAGCGACAGGAACTGACTTCTCATTTTCCGCGATTACGGAAAACGGAAACCTTATTGATACCTAACACAACAATTAACGTACGGTCTGTTTTAATGCAAGGTATTTTTTTTGTTATAGATAACTTTTTATTCTGGAATCATAAGGTCTTCCGGCCACCATTCCAATTCGATTTCGTTATTGTAACTCGGATCATCTGTTACCATTACCGAATCATTCAGTGAGGATGGTCTCGTAAAAGCCATCAAAGGTGCCGAGACGGACTTTGCGAAAAGCGCAGACTTCAAATAGTCATTGCCATAACTCTTTCCAGTAGATACATTAACTGCATCTTCTCGACAACGAAGCACTCTCGGATCATCCATTCTTTTTTAAATTCTCAAGATAGTCTCGGGCATCTTCATATGACCTTTCTTAAAAATCTCTTCCTTTTCACGGCAATCCTTGCCGGCATACTAATGCTCGTAGCTCTGCTCCAGATCAGCGCCATTCTGGTTGTGGAAAGCAAAGATCCGGATCTGGAAAGAGCAGACCTTATTGTTGTTTTTCCGGGAGGCCAAGAACGAGTCACAGCCGCCCTTGCCCTTGCTGAAAGCGGCTATGGCGCAAATCTCTCGGTAATTAACAAAACAGCCGCTAATCTTCAGAAATCAGTGGACAAACAAAAAATCACTGCCGAAATTCAGCTGATTACCGGCGACGAAAGCCGCTCAACCTTTGAAGATATCGTCAAAACCAGTGGTATCATCCGGCAAAACCAGTTTAAATCCCTTATCCTGGTAACCTCCTCTTATCATATTCCCCGCTCCATGTTTCTTCTGGAAACATTTCTTAAAACTTCGGGTATGAGGGTCAAAGTTCAGTATTATCCGGTCAATCCCAACAAGAACCACAATCGCACCAGGAAATTGAAAACATATTACAATGAATTGGTGAAGTTATGGGGAAGCTCCGTGGAAATGGCTTGCTATGGTCTGACCCAAAAACTTCCTGCCGATATCAAGGGATTCAACAGGGTTATTGATTTTTTGCGCACATACCTCCTGTTCAAAATCTAACCAGACCAGCCAACGACAGAAGATAAAGTTTACCTGTAGGATTCTCTTCTACTTGCCGGAAATAACTGCTGGAATAAAAGGCTGTTTTCTACCATCCAGGCTGGTCAGGAAGTTGGCAATAGCCTGTTCCTGATTCAGGTGAAGGCCATCAAACCTGAAGCCATGGTAATAGACGCTATCCTTTTCCGAAACCCAGATATGCTCTGCAGTCAGTGCGAGTTCTTCCACTTCGTCCTCGAAAGGAAGATATATCTTGAGATTCATATCTTTATGGAGAGTTTCCAAGCCCTTCACATGGGCCATGCAGCCACTGACCGAAAAATCCAGGACCTTGCCTTCCAAATATATTTCATCATGAGGTCCCTTGCACCTCACCCTCAGGTAAACGTTATACCTCTTCGCCTTCCGAAATATTTTAAAGTTATCGAACCCGCCCAGTAGAATTTTTAAAAAACTATACGCTTCACCGTTTTTCGGTTTTCGTTTCTTGAATTTTCTACTGTAGCGAAGCAAAACCGGAATATAGAAAGATGCGATGGTATAAATGACTAAATAAGTCCCGAATATGGCAAATAAACAATACTCGGGAATATTACGGAAAGGCAAAAGCAAGCTTGTCGCACCGAAAAGAAAACTTAAACCAAGGATGGTCCTGACTGCCCGGACCCGTCCCATACCATAGCGCATGAAGATATGATGCAGGTGATATTTATCCGGCATAAATGGACTCGAGCCGTTAATAGCCCTTTTACACATTATCACCAGAGTATCGGTGATCGGTACTGCGAGTATCATTAATGCCGCCACCGGAGGCATGACACTACTCGCCCCCTGGGTCAGGGCAAGCGCCATGAAACCAAGGGAGAACCCCAGGCAAAGACTGCCGGCATCTCCCATAAAAAGTATGGATGGATGCCAGTTGAACTTGAGAAATCCCAAAACGGCGCCGGCAAGGGCAAAATTGAGCAGCATCAGCGGAATATTGCCGCCGATCGAGGCATGAAGCGCAAAAAAGAGAAAGCCGTTGAAGGAGATTCCACCGGCCAGTCCATCGAGGCCGTCGATGAGATTTATGGAGTTGATCACGCCGACGATACAAAAGGCGGTAACGATCCAGATAGCAATATCACCGCCTGGAACATATATATTGCCAATCCCCAGAATATCGCCGAAACTGCTCAAGCTCACCTTGCTGAAATAGATGAGTAAAACAGTCGCTCCTATCTGCGCAAGAAATTTCTGCTTATGCCCAACCTCGAGGAAGTCATCGAGGAATCCAATAAGAAGCAAAACCGATAACCCAAGAAAATATCCCCGTAATCCGGCTATGGGAATAAAGGCAAGGCTGCTGAAGGTTGCCGCTATCATCATGCCTATACCGCCCACCAATGGCCGGGGTGTCGCATGCACCTTTCTGCTGTTGGGCTGATCGAGCAGCCCGATCCGCTTGGCAATATGAGCAAGTTTCGGCAAAACAAACAAAGCCCCGAACAACGAGCATAGAAAAACCGTAATTATCCGTAGTTCGTCGCTAATCATTACACTCCCCCCCCCGAAGCAAAATCTATATCACTGTTCTATCCCCATAGCGGAACATAGCAATACCACATTTCACTAACGAATGATATAGGTAGAAATACCTATTTTTTCAATTTTCTTTGATGGATATGATTAGCACTTATTATTTCCAAATTTATAGGATTACGGTCTGCCGGATCCTGACCGCAAAGGGTCTTATCAACAAAGGCCTTCCTGATTTCCTTGGATTCGTTGGGATAATGTTCAATCAGACAGCTGTGGCAAATGCCATGACTGATGCTTCCCCCTTTACCTGACATCTCCGCGACACGCTGATAAAAGTACTCACGTAGAAATTTTTGACAGTAGACGCATCTGACCTCCACTCTACTTTCCTTGTCTTTTCCCAATTTCATTTTCAACCTCTTCTCTCTAATCCCCAATTTCAGTGCCGTAGCAACTGGAAACGCATACACAGGGACCCAAACTACAGCATCTATCTTAAAAAAATCTTAACTGTTGCGCCAAGGTCTGCTACATTGCAACTTTTGAATACAAGAAAAGGTTTGGCAGCTGCAACTCTTCTCACGAAACGGAAACATGAACACATTATCTGCACAATCGGCACAACGTCAGGACCACAAACTCACCGCCCCAGCTCATCAACCTGGAAGACTCATCGAGAGGACGATGTTGATGCAGGAACTCAAGCACCTGCAGGCCCAGAGGAAACGGGCAATCCTCATCGAGGCTCCCGCCGGATCCGGTAAATCGGTATTTGCTCAGCAATATGTCGCCCACGGTGATATGCCCTCGGGCTGGTGTCAAATCGGTCTGGAGGATCATGATCCCGTCGCTTTTCTGCAGGTGCTGGTTTTGCTTCTGCAGAAGAATCTGCCCGGTTTCCATTCAGGCGTTGTGGCCAAGGCCCTTGCGGAAGGCAGCATCCATTACCGGGAGGCCGTTAATTTCGGGGCACTTCTGGCGCAAGAGATTCATCAGAGCGATACCCCCGCTTTCCAATTGGTAATCGACGATCTGCACCTCCTGGAGGGTGCCGGCGACAGTACCGCCCTGCTGCTCGCCATCATGCGAAACTCTCCCGACTGGATGCAATGGATTCTCGTCTCCCGTCACTCCGTAAAAAATATTCTTAACGTCAACCTGCTGGATATCCCGACCCTGATCATTGACAATGACAATCTTGATTTCTCCATGGAAGAAACCGCCCGCCTGTTTCAGAAGACATTCGGGATAATGCTGCCTTTTGAAGAGATCGAGCAGATTCAGCAACAGACGGAAGGATGGATTACCGGCCTGACTCTCTGGGCGATGCAGTCGGATAAAACGCAGGTGCAGGGAGTTAAGAGAGGCAGCTCCTTTCAACTCTCCAGAATGCGGCATCATCTCAGCGAATATTTTCAGGAGGCCGTTCTCTCCTCTTTCTCTCAGGATCAGGCCGAGAAGATATTGCTGATGGCCCTGCTCGAAGATCTTCCCAGAGCCCTGCTTGAGCGTCTTTTCAGCCCCGAGGGTGCTACAAGCCTGATTACGGCAATGACACAGAAGAACCGCTTTCTCCGTTACCTCGATGGTGAAGCTGCCATATTCAGCTTCCATCATCTTTTTCGTGAAAGCCTTCTCCCCCTGTGCGAAAGCCGGATGACGGTCCAGCAGCGCCGGGAGATACTGCAGCAGGCCTCCCTTCATCACCTGGAAACAGGAGATCCGCTGCGGGCATTGCGCTATAGCGCCAGGATCAGCGATTTCTCCTTTTGCGAATCCATACTGCGCGACTTCGGTCTGCAACTGCTGCATCGCAACCAGGTAAAGACACTGCAGCTGATCCTCGACAGCATTCCTCCTCAATATATCGATGATCACCCCTGGCTGAGCTTTTATTACGGCACCTGCAAACAAGACTCCGAACCCGCGCGAGCGCTCTCTTTTCTCCGTAACGCCAAGAAGCTCTTCGCAAAGACAGAGGATGATATCGGGCTGCTGGTCGCCAACAGCCAGCTCATCGAATACCACGCCATCATCGACGGCCAGTTCAATGCCATGCAAAAATATGTCGACGAGCTTGAAGCCGTTTTTGCGCACAGGCAGCACGACCTCCCCATCAGCCTGCAACTGCGCATCTCATACTCACTGGCCGTGGGTTTCTGTTTTCTGCAGATGAAAATGGATAAGGTTCGCCATTACGACACCTGGGTTTTGCATACCAGCGAAAAGCACGGTCTCGAAAACATGACCGCTATGGCACGCCTGATCCGGGCCTATCGCTGTGGTTTTGTCGGGAATTGGGAGGGCTACCTGGAAGAGCTGGAGGCATCGCTTCATTTTGTTGCCAATCCGCGGGTGAACGGCTTGACAAGGCTGTTCCTCTATCTGCTGCAGGTGAACCTCCTTGAAATGACAGGTGATTTTATAAACTACAGAGAACAGAGAAAAGAGCTCGTCTATGCCGGAGAGCAGGATGCCCTGGTGCAGAGTATTATCGGGCCTCTGCTCGCTGTGCTCAATGCAGACATGGCGCTTGCCGAAGGCGATATGAACGGAGTGGAAAGATACATCGAACAGGGCCTGCAAAACAGCTACGCCGGTGCCAAGCCGCACATGCGCAGCCAGTTCCTCTACTATCAGGCAATGGCTGATGCCGTCAAGGGCCGGCGGGCCGAAGCCCTGGCGGCAATCTCGGAATCTCTGCAGCTTCGCCAGCAGACAGGCGCCGTCTCCTTCGTCATCCTTTCTCATCTTTTTGCCGGCGCCGTTTATTCCCGGCTCGGCATAGCCGACGAAGCCCTGCAGCAATTCAGCAAAGCCCTTGAGCTTTCCTGTGATCTCGACGATGAATTCAGCAGAGCCGCCATCTATGCCCACCGCGCCATGCTGCAGTTCCGCGAGCATGGGGAGGAGCAGGCACTTGATGATATCCACAGTTGCCTGGAACTGATGAGAAAAAACAAATACAAACACTTTTTCTCCTTCATGCCGGAGATCATGCGCCCGCTCCTTCAGCTGGCCATACACCACAACATCGAAACTCAACATGCCACCTGGATCCTGGCCGAGACCCTGCATAGCGGCATCAACAAAGAGGGCCAAATACTTCCTTTCCTGGAAATCCGGCTCCTCGATGACTGGTGCATCGTCTCGGTTAATGGAGCGCTGATGCGCCTTCACGATCTCAGCCGAAACGAGAAGATACTGTTCCTCGCCCTCATTGAGTCGCCGGGAAACTGCCTCGACAGAAATGCTATCTCGGAGCGTCTCTGGCCGGAGAAGACGGAAAAGAAGCAACGCTCCAGTCTCGACGTCTTGATTTCCCACCTTCGCAGAAAGCTGAGCGCACTGGCAGAACCTTTCAGCAGCAAGGAATATCTCCAGGTTGAGCAGGGTATCATCAAATTGCAGCACTGCCTGATCGATGCCTTCAGGTTCCTCGAGTTTACCCGCTTGGCGCAGCAGCATCATGAAAAGGGGAAAATCTGGCAGGCCTCCAATAATTTTCATCTGGCCTTCAGGCTCTGGGGCGATATGGGTTGTGAAGGAATCCGGCTGGCCGAAAGTTCGTACCTGGCCGATAAGGTGGAGAACGAATACATCAAGTGCGCTAAAATCTGGGCAGGCCTGCTGCGGTTAAAGGGGAAGCAGGAGAAAGCATTGGAGCTGCTGGACAGCGCCTTTCGGCAGAGAAGTCATGACCTGGAACTTGCCCGGCAGCTCTATAACCTGCACGTCGAGAGCAACAACCGGATTGAGGCACAAAAAGTCATTCAGATCTACCAGCAGGCCTGCCTGGATAGCGGTATTGTCTCCGATGCGACCGATGCGGCTGCAGGTGTCTTCTGGCAATGAGTCTGCCGAAGCACCAGACTAAACCGAACATCATAAAAAACCACCAAATTACCATAACCTGTAGGTTGGCGGTGAGCGCAGCGAACCCCAACAAACAGCCTTTCAAAATTACCCCTCTTTTGGTATACTTGGACTTCCTCACCTTAACCGCCAACATTCCAAGACAGGAAATAGCATGCAATACCGTAGAGCCCGCGTGCAAGGCGGCACATATTTCTTTACGGTTAATCTCGCCGACCGCCAAAGCCAGTTGCTGGTTGATAAAATCGACACTTTACGCAATGTCATTTCACACGTAATCGATCGCCACCCTTTCACAATCGATGCCATGGTGGTCTTGCCTGAACATCTTCATGCCTTATGGACGCTGCCGGAGAATGATGTTGATTACGCTACACGCTGGATGTTGATAAAAACAGGATTTTCAAGGCATATTAACAAAGGGGAGCCCCGCACTCTGAGCAGAAAAAGCAAAAAAGAACGCGGGATCTGGCAACGCCGTTATTGGGAGCACCTCATCCAGGATCAACAGGATTATAACAACCACATAGAATACATCCATTACAATCCGGTAAAGCACGGATATGTACGATGCGCCTCAGCCTGGCAATATTCCAGCATCCACCGCTATATCAAGGATGGTATTATAGAAAAGAACTGGGGCATCGGCATCGATCCGGCCGACGAAAAGAATTTCGGAGAAAGGAAATAAAAACGTTGGGCTTCCCTTCGCTCAGCGCCAACCTACTGTATCGCCACGCCAAGTGCTCCTGACACCCTCACCACCAGACTGAACAGAAACATCAAAAAAACAATCAACTACCATAACCTGTAGGTTGGCGGTGAGCGCAGCGAACCCCAACAAAACCCAGCCTTCAAAAACGTTGGGCTTCCCTTTACTCAGCGCCAACCTACTGTATCGTCACATAGAGTGCTCCTGGCACCCCCACCACCAGACTGAACAGAAACATCAAAAACACAATCAACTACCATAACCTGTAGGTTGGCGGTGAGCGCAGCGAACCCCAACAAAACCCAGCCTTTCAAAAACGTTGGGCTTCCCTTCGCTCAGCGCCAACCTACTGTATTGCCACGCCAAGTGCTCCTGACACCCTCACCACCAGACTGAACAGAAACATCAAAAAAAACAATCAACTACCATAACCTGTAGGTTGGCGGTGAGCGCAGCGAACCCCAACAAAACCCAGCCTTCAAAAACGTTGGGCTTCCCTTTACTCAGCGCCAACCTACTGTATCGCCACGCCAAGTGCTCCTGACACCCTCACCACCAGACTGAACCGAAACATCAAAAAAACAACCAACTCCCATAACCTGTAGGTTGGCGGTGAGCGCAGCGAACCCCAACAGAACCCAGCCTTTCAAAAACGTTGGGCTTCCCTTCGCTCAGCGCCAACCTACTGTATCGCCACGCCAAGTGCTCCTGGCACCCTCACCACCAGACTGAACAGAAACATCAAAAACACAATCAACTACCATAACCTGTAGGTTGGCGGTGAGCGCAGCGAACCCCAACAAACCCAGGCTTTTTAATTATCAGGATCTTTGCCTCAGGTGTAAGCGTCTTAATTTAACAATAAAAATTGCTTAGGTAACTTTTATTGATTAGGATAATAGTAAGAAAGCGGAGGCAGATAAAGTTTGGTCTCCGAAACTGCAGTACAGTAAAATTTTAGGTGTCCACCCATTTCGACATGTGGAGATTTCGATGACAAGTGAAAGCAAGG
Organism: Desulfopila inferna; assembly: GCF_016919005.1. Taxonomy (NCBI): domain Bacteria; kingdom Pseudomonadati; phylum Thermodesulfobacteriota; class Desulfobulbia; order Desulfobulbales; family Desulfocapsaceae; genus Desulfopila; species Desulfopila inferna. The sequence continues at coordinate 38,605 of NZ_JAFFQE010000007.1, read as the reverse complement.
AAGACTTGAAACATTACATTATCGATAGTTTAAAAGCCGAAACGGAAAATTCAGCGAATTGTCCTGTTCGGGTCTTTCACCAGCTCAGATAATCCCAATGACATCGATATCGCCATTTTCCAGGATAGCGATGATGACTACCTCAGACTTGCAGTGAAGTATCGCCGCCTGACTCGCCATATTGCCAGACAAATACCTCTGGACATTATTCCGCTTAAAATTGGATGCTTCTCAAGCCCCTTTCTTGAGGAAATTGAACGCGGAGAAACCGTTTATGAGAGATGATGCAAAACAATGGCTTATGTTTGCCGAAGAGAACCTAAAATTTGCAAAAATCCTGCATACCAATCAGCTTTTCAATCCTTGCCTTCAAAACATCCAGCAAGCCGTTGAAAAAAAGCTCTCAAATCCATATTGATTGAAAAATCCCTTAAACTCCGCAGGACACATAGCATATCAGAACTCCGGAATATTCTTCTTGCCAATACCATAGACCTCGACCTCAAGGAAGAAGAGTGTGAATATCTCGATTCCATATATTTACCCTCTAAATATCCACTTGGAGCCGCACTTCCTGGTTTTGCACCGGATGAGAATATCTGTCAGACAGGAATTGCAATAGCGGAGGCGATCTTACTCAATGTTAAATCCTTATTGGCAAAGTAAACCAATCACACCTGCCGACTTCCTAAATCAGGCCACTGCAACAGTGAAAAAAGCCCATACTGGAGGAACTGGTAAAATGCGGTGACCGAGGATTCACCCCAAAGCCGGTCCGAGAAATCCTTGTGAACGATATACATCGTGTCATCAAAATCCCAAAAGACGATGGTCTTGCCCTTCGGCTTGAAGGCAAGGAGATCATCGATATTGCGCAGATTGGCCGTATGCAGCATGATATAATCGGCCTTGGCGGTGTTGAGTTCCCTGTAGAGATTTTTTGTCAGTCCGTCCAGATGCAGATAGGTCGATGCTGTCAGCCAATAGACCTGGCCGGTCGGCACATTGGGATATTTTTGTTTGACATATTGAATGACCTCGCTCGAAATGGAGCTTATCATGATGTCGTTTTCCCGCTTAAGGACTCGGATATCCTTCATGATCTCATCCACCAGCTGCCGGTCTTCCTCAAGATCCCCCTGCGATTTTATTTCGATGTTGAGTTTCTTCTTCAACAAAACAATGACGCTGTCGAAGGTCGTTATATTGCCCTCGGTTATTTCGAGCAGTTCAGCAAAGGTCGTTTCACCAATCTCCCGCGGATTGCCAAAGAGGCGCAACAGTCTTTTATCGTGATAGACGACAATTTTTCGGTCCTTTGAATATTGGACATCAAATTCAATGAAGGCATATCTGCTGTCCCTGTCAGCAGCCTGCAGCGCCGCCAGGGTATTTTCCCGAAAATCTACCGAGGCGCCACGATGTGCACCGGCCGTGCACCTGTATCCATAGTAATCGGAGGGTGAAATTTCCTGCCGTTCGAGAATTTTCTCCAGGTTGACAATACTGGACGGCATCGTGCAGCCGACAACTAAGGTCATCAGAGCAGGCAAAGCAAAGCAGAAATACCTATACCCACGGCGCAGGCGACCACCTGCGCAGGATAGGCTACTAACACTTTTATCTGTTGAAGAAGATTCAGAAAAGGTCTGCATATGTTTTCAAAAAAAAGTGAAAGCTCTCCTAAAGAGGTTGTAAAACACACTTCAGTTGATCGGAAAATTAACAAGATGAATGTAGAGGCAGATCCCTGCGCGCCTCTGATTCTTGTTCAAAACTTGTAATCACTTTTTTTAAGTAAGCACGAAGAGATATCCTATTACAGCCTTTCAGAAAACGTTGGCCTCCCTGTCACTCATCACCAATCTTTACCGCCTCGTACATCATTCCCGGCACCATCAGTACCAGGCTAAACCTACCCATCTTAAAAACCACCCAATTCCCACAACCTGTAGGTTGGCGGTAAGCGCAGCGAACCCCAACAAAACCCGTTCTTCATTTATCAGGATCTTTGCTTCTGAAAATTTTAAAATCACCAATATTAAAGGCGTTAATCATTCTAATTTCAGAATAAAAATTGCTTAGGTAACTCTAATGAATTAGGATAATAATAAGAGCCATAAATAGTGATCAGATAAAAGCAGACATCTGGACCACGACAGGAGACAAATTATGGATAGACTGATGGAACAACACCGTGAAGAGATCAGGCGGCTTGCCCTGTTACGCGGAGCCTGTCGGGTAAGGGTATTTGGTTCGCGGGCTCGCGGCGATGCCGGTCCTGAGAGTGACGTTGATATCCTGGTTGATCTTGAAAAAGGCCGCTCAGCACTAGCACTCGGGGGGCTGCTAATGGACCTTCAGGACCTCCTGGGTAAGAAAGAGGAGGTGGTGACGCCGGCTGCCTTGCATCCGAAAATTCGCGACCGAATTCTTGGGCAGGCAATTGATATATGACGCTCTCCGAACGTGATCAGGTGCATGTTGAGCAGCCCTACCACCACTCCAAATCCTATCCCAAAAACTCCCAGCCTACCGTCGCGAAAAATGAAATTGAAAGAATAAGCGATGGCCTGTTTTGCCTACCACTTTATGAATTTACAGAAAGAATGTTTAACAAATTTTAAAATTTTGCTTCGGAGGTTGAAAGTTGGATAGAAAGGAAAGAAATTCAAAGATGTATTTTTTTCAAAAAAGTCTTATACCATATTTCGCCATTGGGCCTTGCTTTAACTGCTATTTTATAGAAGTGTATAGATTTTTAAGAGCGTTTATCTCGAAAGTGCCATATTTTCTAACTTCAAATCCAATGCAGTACTAGTAATACAGGAAATGACATATAATCATATGATATGATGAGTCTAATAAAGAAATGCGTAATGAAGATGCTCTAATATTGCACCTAACTTGCAAAGCTTTAGATCTGCCAGCCTATCAGTCCTTAAAAATTTCTGAAAATGAAGACTTTGATTGGGAATATTTTGCTAAAGCCTCAGTGATTCATGGAGTTTTTCTTTTAATATATCCGATTTTGAAGCTTACCAGACTGATCACCATTCCTGAGAATCAAAAGGTAGTATTAAAAACACTGGCCAGAAATTACACTATCAAATCTATAAGGCTGTCCGCGGAACTTGTAAAAATATGCACATTGCTTAAAGGAAAAGGAATACCGGCTGTTCCTTTTAAAGGACCAACTCTTTCCCACGCAGTTTATGACAAGCAGGATGTGCGCATATTTTCAGACCTGGATGTTCTTTTAAAAGCCAATGATGTTGAGAATGCGTTAGTCTGCTTGCAGGAGCAAGGATATGCTCCTCTGATCAATCTCGACCAGGAACAACTGACCAGATATAAGTCATTTGAAAATGACATTCAGTTGTCAAATTTAAATGGCGTTGTTGTCGAGATTCACTGGGAAGCAACAGGGCGATATTTAGAGAAAGCATTTGACTTTGAATATTTTGGATCAAGAGTTCATAATATGGATTTTTTTGAGACAAAAATTCAGCAGTTAGCACGTGAAGATCTGCTTATTTATCTCTGTGTACATGGGACTAGACATGCCTGGGAACGTCTGGAATGGCTTTGTAGTGTTGCATGTATTTTGAGAAATCCTGATATCGTGGATTTCACAGAAATATTTTCCAGAGTAAAAAGTCTGGGATGCCGCAGAATAGTTCTCCAGGCATTCATCCTAGCACAAGAAGTTTTTGCAATTGATTTGCCTAAAATTCTTCAGGAAAGAATAATGCGTGAACAAAAAACCTTGGATATAGTGGGTAAAAACAAAAAAGACCTATCCCCTGTTTACAATGATGGATTAAATACCATCCAAAAAAGTGGGCATAGATTCAAATTGTTCCAGTTTCTTCTTCGAGATCATTGGACTGGTTCTGTAAAGTATTTGTTTCGGCAGGTATTTCGGCCCAGAGTTACAGATTTTCAGTTAATATGCCTTCCAGCTAAACTATTTCCACTATATTATCTCATCCGCCCGTATAGACTAGTATTGAAAGGCTTAATAAATTTAAAGCGTTAGTTGCAGTCCAGCCAATCTTTTTTAAGATTACAAGTTACTATATTTTTTCAAGCCAATTTTAGATGTTGTGTGAAATATAACTCAGACAAATGATAGAGCTCCCGTAGGGAATGAAGGAGATAGTATTTTAAAATCACAGATCAACAAAGGTTAATGAAATTAACACACATTAGCTGCCTTTAGTATCCCCTCTCTCGGCCATAAGCTCATGGTAAACCGCTAACGTTTTTTTAATGACGATTTTTTCATCAAATTCGTTGAGAACGATCTGTCTACCGGCTGCACCCATTTTATGGCGCTGCTGAGGTGAAAGGATCAGTTCTTTTAAAGCCTGGGCCAGGGGCTGCGAACCCTTTGGCGGTACCAGAAGACCATTGACTCCGTTTACAACCAGCCCCCGGCAGCCGGCTATGTCGGTGGCGACGATCGGTTTACCCATAGCTGCAGCTTCAATAAGGATGCGAGGTGTGCCTTCGCGGTAGGAAGGCAGGGTGACGATATCACTTTTAGCGATCAGTGCCGGCATATTGTCAATGTGACCGAGGTAAATAATAGCTTTCTCGTTTTGCAGGGCTTCCAGGTCTGCCTTGGTGAGGGAGGAAGGATTGCCGGGATATAGCTCACCCGCGATCAAGAATTCGGCCTGCAGTCCCTGGCCTTGAAGCAGGCGGGCAGCCTCAACTAGCTCAAAAATACCTTTTTCACGAAGTAGCCGCGAGGCGAAGAGGATGCGTACCGGTCTCTCGGCCCCAGAGGCGCAAAAAGCGGGTTTAAAACGACCGCAGTTGACGCCGGAGCCACGAATCAGCCGCGTCAAGTAACTCTCCGACATGCCATATTTGACGAATGCGGCCTGGTCTTCTTCGTTCTGGAATATTACGCGGCCAGAAGGGTTGTTGAGGGCGAGACGATAAAGTACTTTAACTACAGGGCGAAGAAGACGGGCCTTGATGCCGGTATCGGTAAAGATGTGCCCCATACCGGTCACGGCGTTGGCTCTGTTGGTGATACCGGCAAATTTGGCTGCCAGGCTGCCGTAGAGTACGCATTTGATGGTGAAATGGTGCAACAGATCGGGCTTTTCTCTGCGGTATAGCAGGATCAGACGCAGCAGAACGCCGAACTCGCGCAGTGGATTGGTACTTTGGGTCGAGAAAGGAAAAGGGATCCATCGAAAACCGATCTGCTCAAGCTTCGGGCCGTAGTCACCCGGTGGGGACATCAGAATCACTTCCCATCCTTCGGAACGCAGCTTGTATGCCAGCGAAAGACGGAAGTTGTAAAGGTACCAGTCCGTGTTGGCAAAGAGGAGAATTTTTCGATTATTCATTGCAGACTTCCGGCAGGCAGCAAGGGGTCCATAATGGCAAAAACGACCTTGCCAAACTCCATCCATACCGTCTCCAGCGTCCGGCGATGCCGCCACCAGCTTTCGTTTGGTTTGAACAGATTGCCATAATCTCCATTGCTGACAGTAGTTACCTGAATTCCACTCTCTTTAAACACCTGTTCAAACAGAATATGAGCCCGGCGTGTATGGTATGGAGAGGTGACAACAAGGATATTATCGATGCTGTTCTCCCGGCAGAAAAACAAGGATAATTTGGCGTCAGTCCTTGTATTGACAGAACCCTCTAGGAACGTGACGTTTTTCTCATCAAAAGCACCGTTTGCGCTGTAGTTCCTTATAATATGACGCCAGTCACGCCTACTGGTGTCGACAAGAACCAACTGTTCAACCAGCCCCTTGTCATAGATATTTATTGCTTTACGCAGGCGACTGCCGTCACCACCACCGAGGACTATGACGACATCAGCAGCAACCGGTTGACTGTCCATTACGAGATATGGCCCAATGGCGAAAAGCGACCCGAATAGAACCAAAAAAGCGGTGATGATTCCGCAACCAAAAACCAAGAATGTGAAAAGTGAGAATTTCAACTATCTGCCCCATCTGTGTGAATGTCTAACTACAGATTAAAGAAAGGAGGAAATCTGTACGGCAGCCAACTGCCGGCATGGCTGGCAAAGTTTAACCAGACCCACAGGACCAAGGCATATCCCCCAACCACTCCCCAGCGCAATAAGGGCCTGTGATTTCGTCCTCTTATCATTGTTTCCACACGGGAAAAAACAAACATCTGAATTGGCATGAAGTAAAGGGCAATGCGGTCCACCGCAGTTGAAGCGAATGGGACCAGAGGGATACCGGCCAGAGAGAAAATGGCGATCCAGGTCCAAAGTTTCTTTTCATAATCATTTTTAGCCATCCATTTACGGTTGAATAAAAACAAAAATGCGGGAATTGCATTCATAGCTATCCGGATACCGCCACCCTCAGACACGCGCCCCCGTTCCACATAGTGATGCCATAAATGTTCCTGGGATTCTGCAAGTAACAGCCATGCCATGATGATACTGACAATCCCAACCCACGTCCACGTCCAAAGTCGGCTTTTCGTGCTGGCCAGGGCAGCCAGCGGTAGAAGAATCACCGCTGATTTATGGAACAGAGCACCAAAAATAATCAACAGAACAAACGACCAATGACGTCCTTTCATGAGGCACACAAGAGCCAGCAATTCAAAGCCCAAGGCGACACTTTGCCGCGTGTAGCCCATTGCCACAACCACTATCATATAGGGGATGGCTACTAAAAGAGCCAGCAAAGGACGAGGTTGCTGCCTGGCAAAGATAATCACTCCTGCCATAACAATCGCGCCGCAAACCAGGTTGACCAGGTAAATTTGACCATCTACTTGAGCAGTCAGCCAGTTCAGGGCTGCATAACCGGGGTCTTTCTGCATCCAAATGCTTTCAAAGGGTGCTCCTACCATGCGCCTGTAATGAAAAATATAGCTGAACCAATCGCCACCGACTTCAAAGCGAAAGCCAATCAGAAATGCAAATGTTATCCCCGTTAATAGCCAGAGCCAGCTTCTCATATTTCGCGCTGCAGGCGGGACCAACATCGCCAGAACTGGCATGGCATACATGAACAAGTAAACTTCCACTGTTAACCTGCCACCGCTTTAAGGATTTGCACCCACCGCTGGGCTTGTACCTGCAGGGCGTATTCTTCTTCAACCATAGCCCGCCCCTTGCGGCCCATGCTCCGGCGTAACTTGGAATCAAAAAGCAACTGTATCAATGCCCATTCCCACTCCTGGAGCGTAGAGGCAAGAAAGCCATTTTCGCCATGTTGTATTATTTTGCTGTTAACACCAACCGGGGAGGCCACCACCGGCAAACCGCAGGCCATATACTGGATCAACTTGTAGCCGCACTTGCCACGTTCCCATGGACCGTCCGGTAAGGGCATGATACCGATATCGAACCCGGCTACGACTTCAGCCTCCGTCGCCTCTTGCCATTGAATTATTTCAGCATGAATGATATTCAACTCCTCCAGAAACTTCTGCTGAACACCAACCAGGACCAACCGGCCACCCACTTCCGAGCACACGCGCTGAAGCACCGATCCTATATCGCGAATATATTCTTGCGTGGTAGGAGAACCAATCCATCCGATCACAGGTACCTGACGATCTCGCATTCGACCGGGCGAATAACGTGACGTGTCCACTACAGTCGGCACGATCTCTATACGCCGTGCTCCGGCTTTCTTCGCACGATTTCCCAGATAGGTGTTCCCACAGACAACCATGGCCGCTTTTGCCATTACCCTGTCGATCTTACGACCAAGTAACTGCCGCACCATAAATCTTTTCGACAGGTCATAGTTGTGAAATATGGCATCATCGTAATCCACAACGTAAGGGATGCATGATGGCATGAGAAAATTTTCGATCCAGAACGGGATATAAGGAAGAGCTTCCTTTTCAAGAATAATAAGATCCACCTTTTTCAATTTGCAAAGGGCCTGGGCGCGCTCATGGTAGTACTTGAAAATAGCACGGTGCGAACTTTTTTTCCCGGCGTAGAGATTGCGCAAATAGGCGTCATCGAACAGCGGCAATACTTGCACATCTAATCCTGAATTCTGAAGATAAGAGACATATTGCAGGGTTCTCAGTCTGCTACTGGCACCCAAACGGGAATATTTGGAAAAAATGGCAATTTTCAAAACAAATAATTCATCTACTTATTGCTTGCATTGTTCAAGCTGCTTATATATCTTGTTATATTTTCCAGCGCCGCTATCGGCTGAGAAAAAATCTTTTGCAGCCTCACGGCATTTCTCAGGGGAGTGCGTGTTTCTACATAAGTTAATAATTGGTCAACCACACGGCAAAGCTCCGCTGTTGATCCGCCATGCGTTTTCATCCCTACATCTTAGCGTTCAATCAAGTCAGCCACGTCACAGGTTTCAGCTTTGACGTTAAGACATTATTCATGATGCCTCAGCCTCCAACAACAAAGGGATCGAGCCGGCGATAGATGGCTGCGTATCTTTTCGCGCCCTGGTCAGCCGAGAAGTAGTCTTCTGCGGCATGGCGGCAGGCACCGGATGCCACAATTTCGTCATATCGTCCCAGCAATGCCCTGGCCGCAGCATCCAGCTGTGCGACGTCATAAGCATTATCCACCACGACACCCACCCTGTAACGCTCGATCAACCGGGCCAAATCTCCAATCCCGACATTGCCGACAACCTGCACGCCTGCAGCAAGGGATTCGCCCAAGCGGGTCGGCGCGCTCCCTATTTTAGGTGCGAAAAACATCACACCAACGTCCATTTTCGACAGCAGCGCCGGCATCTCGCCCGGTGACGCCGACACGATATCGATGTCATCGGGGTGGACGCCAGCAGACCGGGCTGCGGCCAACACCTGTTTACGGTCGTCTCGGGTGACAATGCTCGCCCGGGCATCGGGCCGGTGCTGCTTCACTACCCGGAAGAATGTAAAGTATGCATCCAGATAGAACCAGCCGCTGAGCAACGTCCCCATGGTACCTACGATGAACGGGCGTCGTTCCGCCAAAGGACGCACAGCGGCGCCAACCTGAGCGGGGGTAAAACGTCCAACGTCAACGCAGGTGGTGATCACCTCGAAGCGGTCCCGGTGAAGTTCCGGGTACTCATCTAGCAGGTGTTCAACCGCCGCTTCCGTCAGGCTGACCACACTCGCTGCATTACGCAGCAAGCGACGCTCAACCCACTTGAGTCCCCGGTATGTCAGTGATTTTTCATCCAGCCTGCCGGCAGTGACCATCTCTTCCGGCCAAAGAGCCCGCATGTCAAAAACAAACGGTTTCCCGGTCACCTTGCCGCAGAGCCACGCGGCAAGGCCCGGAATGTAACTACGACAATGAACCAGCCTAACCTTACCGCGCCGGGAGTGGCGTAGTGTCTGCCAAAACAGCACTAACAAATCCCAGGCCGTAGCCAACATACGAGGGCGGTGATGGTAGGTCTGTGGCTTCCAGGCGATACCAAGATCGACGCACTCCGCTTTCAGATTCCGAACGGCCTTTTCGTCGGCTAGGTCAGCCGGCTTTTCGAAGCTCACCAATGTAAAGATGTAATCATCGGACAATCGGGACAAGTAGCTGAGTACCTGGGAACGACCCAGGGGTTCGAGCATGCCTGTATAGGAAAGATATAACACACTCTGACGTTCAGACACTGACTTCTCCAGCTTCTCGACCACATACTGACTCAAAACTCATAATTATTTTTACACATACTTTATACTCTCAGTTAGAATGGCACTCGCGAAGGTTAAACCAAGCCATGAGGTCAAGTGTGTCGCACAAATACACCACGAAACCGATTACCAAAGGTTGCACCTTGGAGGCTCTTGCCGCCTAGTACTTTGGCTAGTTTTGCAATAGATTGTTTGATCAAACCTCCGCTCGCATATGGCCAACCGGTCTCATAAATTTGCCAGTACTTCAAGTTAAGGTTTGGTTCAACATAAAAAAAGAAGGCCATTTGCTGACTTGCAGCAGTTCGAAAAAGGTGGGTAGGCTCATGGCCGGCGATAAAAGATGGCCGCACTATTCGTTTGATTGCGCCAAAGATACGGGCAACCCAGTAAACCGGACTAGGGTTGATCTCCAGCGGCCCTTCGACAAATAGCACGCCACCAGGTTTTAGGTTGCCTAATAATTCCTCAAGAGTGCCGGACGGGTCGGGCAGGTGTTCAAGCACGTCACCAAAATGAATTGCATCAAACATTGGTTTTTCTGGGCGTATCAGGAAGTCGTCAACAGACACAGCCTCGCAGCCAGCTTTTTGACCAGCAAAATCGGCGGCATCCTTGTCAAACTCCACCCCGAAAGGATTAAACCCCTCTTCGCTCAACGCATGTAAGAAAGCGCCAACACCACAACCATAGTCCAGCACGGATGCGCCCACTGGCAGGTATTGCTTGAGCAGTTGCGCTGACGCCGTGTATTCACCGCCGTCTTTTCCCTCATAGTGGCAGTCGTGGTACTCAGCTTTTGCGTACATCCGAGCGAAAGTCGCATCATCAGGTATCGGGTCAACAAATACACTGTTGCAGGATACGCAGTGCAAGTAGCAAAACAATCTCCCGTTGTAACGGGTGGCGTAGGGGAATGCATGGTCCTTCGAGTTTTTTGCACCGCAAATCGGGCAAGCCCGCACTGTCACATTCATACCTTGACTCCACATTCCCGAAAATAATCCAAGTATTCCTCAGCGATCTTCTCTACTGAGAAATCCTTGGCCCGATTGATCAAAGCCTGGCGGTCGTGTTTTTCATTCAGGCTAGATAGCATGGCTTCAGCCAAGGCATCGGCATTACCCACAGGCACAAGTTTTCCGTAACGGCCGCTTTCGAGTATCTCTGCTGGCCCACTGGGACAATCGGTACTCACCACAGGCAGACCACACTCAAGCGCCTCGATAATCACGTTTGACAACCCTTCCCAACTGGAGGACAAAACGAACAAATCTGCACTTCGGAACCATGGATAGGGGTCTATCGCAAAACCAGGTAAAGACACGCGATCTTGCATATCCAGACCATCAATTAGCTTTGCAAGCACTGGACGAAGCTCGCCCTCTCCTAAAATTGTGAGTTTTGCATTCAAACTTGGCGGAATTTTGACAAAAGCACGGATGAGCAACTCATGGTTTTTTTGCGTCTTTAACGATCCAACAGTCAAAATGTGGTGCGAAAAACCAGCCCCCCATAATCTTGTGCGGACTTCTGGTGGTTCGCGTTTAGATGAAATACCTGTAGCGGCAGGATTGTAAATCACCTTCACCCGATCCTTTGAGAAATTACCCAGGCGGCGAATATCATCTGCCACGCCTCTTGACACCGCCATCACACCCGTCGCAAATGGGTAGGTAATCCGCATCAGGGCCTTAAGAGGGCATAGTGAGATTTTAAGTTCTCGTCGGCACGAGACGCTAAGCTGATTGTGATCCATAAGGAATATCTTTCCAGGCCGTCCGGCCGCCAGCCAAGAAATCACTGCCGCAGAGGTTAGAGGCCACATCCCAGCCCAAATAACATCGGGTTTGTTTCGCTTCAGATATTTGACTAACGGGAATGCCACACCTCTGATACGTCGGGCTTCAAAGCCAACTACCTGGATGGCTGGCGACACCAGGGACAATAACTCACCTTCCTTCCGCATAAGGACAAATTCGATGGTGTGGCCACGTGCAGCCCAGTGATTCGCCAGATACACGGCCAAACGTTCTGCCCCCCCTCCTCGTAAATCTGGGAGTATAATAGCTAGTTTCTTCATTAAACGCGCAAATATTTTTTAACAGTAGCAGGTGTGCCTACAGCGAGACAATTATGAGGGATGTCCCCCCTAACTAGAGAATGTGCGCCAATGACTGTCCCGTCACCTATGTTTGAACCAGCTAAGACTGTTACTTTAGCTCCCAGCCAAACGTTAGACCCAATATGTATCGATGCCTTATCAAATCCTTGATCTGCCAATGGTTTACCTGAATTCGAAAATCGGTGATTCTGATCTCGAACCACCACCATTTCAGCAAGTAGTGAATCTGAACCAATTTTAATCGAACGACATGCAACGATGATACTATTTTCCCCAAAAAAACAATTTGATGCCTTGACATAGCCACCATGATCTGCCTTGATTGTTACCCCATTTGAAATACAACAATTTTTAAGAATCAATTTCGAATCATCTGTGCAGACGATAGTTACTCTACGGCCAATCCTAGTCCCAGTAAGGTCACAATTCTGGTATTTAAGACTATAATATTTTATAAGAATCTTAGTTCTAAAAATATCTATCGCACTAGAAATTGTTCTTAATAATTTAGCGATCAATATCATTTATTATCCAATGGTCAGATTATTTTCCGTTCTTCGGATTCAAGCGTACTTTTTTTCGAGAGACGCTTTCAAATTTAACTGAAATATTAAGACAACAGATCATATACAAAAAGCTAGAATGGACTCTGCGATCCACGACTCTTGCTTTTTTTTTACCACCCGCCACAAGCGGACGGCATCTAAAGGCATTAGAAATCTTAGCAAACCATTAATACTAACTTTGAGCGCCTCAAGCGGCCGAGTAATAACTCAGGCTAAGCATAATTTAACCAAAGCAGAGTTTACTCTCTGTCTTAATTTGGGGTATTTACATTTTTATTCTTGGTTTATTTGTAACGAGCATCTAGCCTAATGAATGCAATTAGTGATGTATCTAAATGCAAAAGATGCCGCACATCCCACCATGTAAGCACACTAAACGAAATAAATGCAATCGAGTTGGCCAATGCTGCTCCTACGGCGCCCCACAACATTATACATAACGGTGCCCCCACCCCCAAAATCAATAAGGACAATCCAAAGGCCCGCGTTACCCGCTTCTCGTGATTTGTCATATTTAACAAGGTTACGCTAGCTCCAAATGCAGAACCAATCATACTACCAGCGCTAAGTATGAGCAAAGGGGTATTGGACAAAAGAAACTCAGCGCCAAAAACTGAAGCAAGGAGTTGCTCACCAACCAGAAGAAAAGGTAGGGTAACCACAAAAACTCCTAAAACCATTGCTAAAGAAACCCATTTTAACATGAGTTGCAATCTCTGATAGTCCTTAGCAGCATATAAACGTGAGAAAAAGGTGGCAGAAACTGTATGGATTAGACTGACTGGAACAATTAAAAGCATTGCCGTGGAACTTGCCACTCGAAAAACTCCCACCATAGCAGTTGTGGAGATTACCCCTAAAAGCAAAATAGACAAATTACCCTGCAACAACCGTAAGCCTTCTGCCAATGCCATCGGTATGGCACTCTTCCACCACAGCTTTGCCCGAATTTCTGGTAAAGTATCTTTACAAGCTGCTGGCAAAACAACCCGAAGTAAAGCTCCCGCTACTGTAAATGAAATTACTGCTGCAATGGAGTGTGCAACCATTGCATTAACTGGATTAAGTCCTCGAGTTAAAATAATTGGTACAAAAAGCAACATCAAAGAAAACATTGCTGGACGGATGATAATGTCAGGAAATTGCCCTTTCACAATATGGCGCAAGCCACGTAGTGCGGCTCCACGCAGATTCCCCAATGCGACAAGCGGCATTAACAATAATCCAGCAATTAATGCATATTGCAACTCACTATCTATTTGGTCCTTAAAGATGAGCAAAGCTGTTAAGATCACGATTGATGTGACAAATGACAACATTAGTACTGTGCGGTTTGACCAACGTAATACACCACGTATTATTGGCCAATCATTTTTTACTTCAGCAGCTGCGACCTCCCGTGTCAATAATGCTGGTAGGCCGAATTGCATGGGAATTGCTCCTATAGAAAGAATAGACAAAGCTAACCCATAAACACCATAACCATCTGCACCTAAGGTACGCGCAAGTTGTATACCAACCAAAAATGCACAGAGCATTCCAACGATGCGAATCCCCACACTACCAACCATGGCTCGCACGATATCTGGGCCCAACCCCGTGGATGTAAGGTATATTCGGATTCGATGAATCATAATATACTTCTCTCACTAGAATAGCTTGGGGCAAGTCTTTGCATGACTCTTGTGAGTATTATGTTTAATTCTAACCGTCTGATCGCAGTTCTAAAACTTTCGATGGCTGGCCAAAAGGTAAAATGCCAAGGTTCTGTATTTCCCTGTAAACCGCCATCATAGTTCACAATCGCCAAAAATTGCACTCTTGTTTTTTAATCTCTTCCAGATCAAGCATTGATTTCACATCGATAATGCAGCCGTTGGGTTTTAGGGTCCTGACAAAATCTTTTATATTCAACTCCGTATACTGCCTGTGGGGAACTGCAATAATAAGTGCTCCCAGATCATGGAAGTCCTGGAAATCTGCAAGCTCGATATTTGCATATGTAAATGCCTGTTGTGAAGATACCAGTGGATCGTGCGCCATAGTCTGCACGCCATAAGAATTGAGCTCATCTATAATATCAATAACTTTCGAATTGCGTAGATCAGGACAGTTTTCTTTAAACGTGAGGCCTAAAATCCCCACCTTGGTGTTTTTGACCTCTACTCCCCCGTTAAGCATCATCTTCACTGTTTTCTCAGCGATGAATTTGCCCATATTATCGTTTATTCTGCGGCCGGAGAGGATAACCTGGGGATTGTAGCCGACGGATTCGGCCTTCCAGGTGAGATAGTACGGATCAACACCTATGCAGTGGCCGCCGACCAGGCCGGGTTTGAAGGGTAGGAAGTTCCATTTTGAGCCTGCGGCATCGAGAACGTTTTTAGTATCAATGCCCAATTTGTCAAAGATAATGGCGAGTTCATTGACCAAAGCGATATTGAGATCGCGCTGAGTGTTTTCGATAACTTTTGCGGCTTCCGCTTCTTTGATTGAAGCTGCTTCAAAGACACCGGCCTTAACTATGGAGCTGTAGAGTCGGGATACTTTCTTCAGCGTTTCCTGGGTGTCGCCGGAGACCACCTTGGTAATGGTGGTCAGGGTATGTTCTTTGTCACCGGGGTTAATGCGTTCCGGAGAATAACCGACGAAAAAGTCCTGCTTCCATTTTCGTCCTGACATTTCTTCCAGAATCGGGACACAGATATCTTCGGTGGCACCTGGAAAAACGGTGGACTCATAGATGACGGTTGCGCCTTTTTTAAGGTTTGCTCCGGCGATTTTTGAGGCACTGATTAGTGGGGTGAGATCCGGCTGATTGGCGGCATCGATTGGGGTTGGGACTGCAATGATTATGAAATCCGCTGCCTGCAGATCTTGAGCCTCTGCGGTATAGGTGATGTATCGAGCGGCCTTGAATCCCTCGGCATCCACTTCGTTGTTGTGGTCGATGCCCTGCCTGTAGTTCTCTATGGCCTCGGCTTTGATATCGAAGCCGATGGTTTTGTATTTTTGGGCGAAGATTACCGCAAGGGGGAGTCCTACATAGCCCAGGCCTACGATACCTATAGTTGATTTTAACATTAGTGCGGATCTTAAAGATCTAGTTTGTTTTTTTACAAATAGAGAAGCAGATTAATTCCATCGTTATTATGTGGAACAACCGGTATCTCTTTATTAAGGAAAACATTGGTAAGAATAAAGAAGGAAGATGGATCATGAAATGAAACATCCTTCATTAAGTTCTGAAGAAGTATCAGGTGACGTTACTGATACTGCGTAAAAGTACTTCTTATTCACTAACCAATCCCTGAGTCTGGGGCATTAAACACTATCCTTATTATGGAGTAAATAGAAAAATTGGGTTTTTGTATTAAATCTTAGGGGTTAGTTATTAAGGGGTTGGTTGTGCGATTTTTTTTGACGGTGGGGGTTGGATTTGGATTTGTTGTGGTTGACGTGGTTGAATTTTAATTGCTGATTATCTAATTATCGGGAAATCTTATGACGGTGGAGCAGTAAAGTGACGTAGTTCTGTTTTTTCTCTTGATTTTTATCCAATTATATATTCTACATAGGAAAGATTATTATTAGAATCTAATTACTTGTAAAAGTATTTTCTTTTATAACAAAACTGGACATAATTTATTGACTGAATATGAAAAATATTGACGTACCCTTTAAGCGGAAAGATTCGATAGTAGAGAGACAAGTTGCTGGAGAAACATTTTTAGTTCCGATTAATCAAACTGGTGCCGATTTACAAAAAGTGTATGTATTAAATGAGACAGCATCGGTACTGTGGAGTAAGTTGGAGAATTTTATAACATTAAGAGAACTTGCTGCCGCTCTTCATGAGGAATATAACTCCCCCGAACAAAAAATTTATCAAGATATTGGTCCCTTAGTAAAAGAATTTTTCGATAGAGATTTCCTTGATCTGATTGATAATTGAGTCTGATTATGAGTGTATGTCATATTAGTGAAATTAGTCTTGGTAAGCTGGTGAATCGTATTGCTAAAAATACCGAGAAATTCACACCAGGTATGACCATCGAAATAACCAGACGATGTAATTTTTCCTGTAAACATTGCTATTGTTGTCTTCACGAGAACACCTTAATCCAAAAGCAAGAATTAACGCTTAATGATTGGGATCGCATTCTTGATGAATGTGCTGAAATGGGTGTCATTTCTGTTACTTTCACAGGAGGAGAACCTCTACTATATAAAAATTTTCGGGAGCTCTGGGTTGTAGCGAAAAAGAAAGGGTACTTAACCAGCTTATTCACCAATGCATCCTTAATTGATGAGGATCTGGCGGATTTCTTCGCAGAATGGACCCCGACATTAATTTCAACTACCCTTTATGGTGCATGTGAAGATACTTATAAGCGAGTGACTGGAAACGATGGAATGTTTCATAAAGTTAAGACCGCGCTTGAGCTGCTGAAGCAAAGAAAGATACACCTACAGGTCAAAGGTACATTTTCGCGCCTTAACAAAGATGAATTTCATGCGATAAAAGATATTTCTTTACAATATTGCGATCTTTTTTGTTGGGGAACTGACTTAGTTGGCTGCTACGAACAAGGTGGCATGTATCCGGAGTCTGTAATTCTTTCACCAAAAGAAATTGTTAAACTTGAATTAGAAGATCCAACTCGCTGGGCTGAGATGATGGCAAGGGCTGAACATTGGCAACCTATGAGTAAGTCTGAAGAGAAGCCTTTTAGGTGCGGAATAGGAAAAGGATTATTTCACATTGATCCTTATGGTGGGCTACACCCTTGCCTCCAATTTGATAGCATAAAATACGACCTTTGTTCAGGGTCTGTCAACGATGGTTGGTATAATGCGATTCCTAAGATGCTGGACTCCTTTGACTGGAAGCCTGGTCCTTGTCAGTCTTGCGACCTGGCGGATATTTGTATGAATTGTGTTGCTAAGGCCGTACTGGAGGGATCTCCTCCAACAGGACCATCAGAGTTTTACTGTACATTGGGCTGGGAGCGCGCCAAGGCACTGGGGTTATTAGATAGATTATCCGAACTGCCCGAGATAATGAAACAAAAAACAAATGAGGAATTATGATGGAGAAAAAAATGAGCAAGAAGAAATGGATAGCACCTCATATGGAAGTTGTGACATTAGAACATGACAAGGATGTTCTGGCTCTTTGCTCAACGCCCTCTGATTCAAGGCAAAGTACATCCTCCGCTGATAATTATGGGTGTACTGATCCCGAGGGAACACGTAACTGCCCAGCAAAATAATTGGACTCTATTACAATTGAGGTTGCTGGCTTAAGACTCAGTCTTTGTTTTGACGGAAAAGTTCCTTTATTATCGGACACTTTCAACCATTTTCTATGCAACGAGGATTCGGCGAAAGAGAAAGCACGAATTAAACTGCTGTATAGTGCAACTCTTCCAAATATCGAAGAAATAGGTTTAATAAAAGATAGCAAATCAGTTACTAATGTGTTGCCGGTTTCTGGCGGTTTCTTGTTCAGTCGTCGGGAAGGACAGCTTTTAGCTGCACAAGGGTTCTCTTATTGCCATGCCTGGAAAATACACGGCAATTTATATCCTTTCCCTGAGCCTTTCGAGGGGTCTCCTTGGGTTCTATTCGTTCTCTGGGGATGGTTATCGCTAAACGGAGGAGCGTTGCTTCATGGTTCACTTTCATTTATAGATGGTCATACAGTCCTCTTTTTAGGTAATAGCGGAACGGGAAAAACTACCCTTAGCCGAATAGTCGCTGAATCTGGTTTCAGTTGTCTTACCGAAGAAAATCCTTTTGTGAAAATACATGAAAGCACCCCCTGGGCATATGCAACACCATGGCCAGGCGCATTTGGGAGAAAAGCTCCATTGTCTGGTCCAATTAAGGCAATTTTTTTTCTTCGACATTCTTCAAAAAACGAATTGCAAAAATGTACTCCGCAAGGGGCAGCTGCAAGACTTTTAAAAAATGTGAGATTTTTTAACTGGCTGCCAATAACAATTCCTCCTGCCATTGACCTTATTAATGAGATTATCCGAATAGTTCCTATTTACGATTTTGGATTCGTTCCAGAAAAATCAGCAATAAATACAATCAGGGGTGTGCTCTGAAACTGCAAAGTGTTGAATTTGAAATCTTAATAAAAACCTTTTTTGCTGAAGGCCATGGAGTCACAGTACGATCGAAGGGTGCAAGTATGGCTCCTACAGTTGTGGAGGGAGCGATGGTTCGTATTTTACCAATTACTCCTGATGCGGTTCGATTAGGGGATGTCGTTTTATTTAAAAAGGAAGGAATCGGAACTATATTTCACAGGGTAGCACTGAAATTTCGAAGAAACAACAGACAATACATTCAAACCTGGGGGGATAACGTCCCTCACCCTGACTCTTGCTTTCCTCGATCCGAAATACTGGGGAAAGTTGTTGCATACCAGATCAATGATATCTGGTATTCTTTGGGTAATCCTAGGTACTTCTATTTGAAATTTTTCCTGAAACGTTATGGAATTTATTATTTTTGGCGTTCTCTTTTGAGAGCTTTAGGGTTATTACGAAAACTGTTGTTAATCACTATTTGACAAGCAAGACAATCAAGCAGTGGATCGCTTATATCGCCACTCAAAACTAATAGCTGAAGTAATTAATTGCCCAAATAAATCTTTAGCTGGCTGCACTGCTGCCAGTAACCTATCACACCAGCACCTTTTCAAAAGGTATGGTTATTACCTCTTCGATCATCTCGGTTTGCAAATCTATATGCTCCTCCATCGTTCGCAGTTTGCTTCCCTTTGGATACCGAAAATGGCGACCCTTAGTTGAACAGAAAAACCGGTCTAGTCAGGATAGAATAGATAGCTCTTGCCTTTATCAACGGGAGCAGTTGAGTCAGGTCCTGAAATATAAGTAATTATTACTGTATTAACTTGAACCGTCATTCTTGTTCAGGCGGTGTAACGGAGTTTGAGGAATATAATAACTCATTGGAATGGCTGCGAGCAAAACGTTGGGCTTCCTTCGTCAGCGCCAACCTACTGGTAGGCTTGCGGGCTGGATTCAACTGGCGTATTACTCTGTATCCGGATAGCTGGTGGCTTTGAGAGGATCTAAACTTTTATCCTTATAGAGGGGAGTATAACGTAGAAGGGAGTTTCCAGTTTAATTTGGCGAATCCAGCCAGGCTGCCTGTTTGGTGTACATATCGGCATAAATTCCCTTGAGGGCGATAAGCTCTTTATGAGTGCCTGTTTCCGCTATTTTGCCGCCATCGAGGACAATGATTCTATCTGCCATGCGGACCGTGGAAAAACGGTGGCTGATGAGCAAGGCGGAATGACCGGTAATCAGTTCCCTGAATTTCATGTAGAGATGGTATTCGGTATTAACATCGAGTGAACTTGTGGGTTCATCGAGGATGATCAGTTGGGAGTCCCGGAGGAAGGCACGGGCCAGGACTATCTTCTGCCATTCTCCTATGCTGAGTTCTTCGCCGGTCTGAAACCAGCGTCCCAGATTGGTGTCATATCCATCAGGCAGTTTTTTGATGAAGGAATCGGCATTGGCCTTTACGGCCGCCTCCTGAATTTTGGCGGAATCTTCGGGAATGGTGGTGTCTCCCAGCCGGATATTCTCTTTGACTGTTAGAAAATACTGGGCATAGTCCTGGAAGACAACGCTGATCTGCCTGCGCAGCTCCTTGATTTTAAATCGGGGAAGATCAAAACCCTCCATCTTTATTGAACCCTGCTGCGGATCATAGAGACGGCACAAAAGTTTGACCAGTGTGCTTTTCCCCGCCCCGTTAGCGCCCACCAGGGCCACCACCTCCCCTGCCCCGATGGTAAAAGAGATATCCTTGAGTACTGCCTCCCGTTCGCCCGGATAGCGAAAGGATACGTGATCAAATGATATTCCCCGGGCAAATTTTGCCGGGACATTTACCGGGTTTTCGGGATCGGTGATCTCGTTTTTGATATCGAGGAACTCAAAGAAATAGGCCACGAACATATTGTCTTCATATAATGCCGCTATATTGGCAAGCAGCCCTTTGAGATAGCCGATACCTCTCTGAAAAGCCTGATAGAACATCACCATATCACCGACGGTGATCACGCCCTTAATGGCGCGAATGGCGATCAGCATCAAACATCCCATAAAGATGACGGAAGAAAAAAGCTGGACGAAAAACTGAGCTATGCTCTTTTTTCGGCTGAGCTCCAGTTTTTCTCGACGCAGCAGAGCGCGGAGAGAGTTGAAGGAGTTGCTGAAGAAATCGCCGAGATCGAACAGTCGGATTTCCTTGGCGAATGAATTATACGATAAAATACTGCTGAAATAGCCGGCGCGCCGTTCTTCTTCCGTGCGTTTTTTCTGCCATTCGAAGTGCTTGCGGGAGTGGATTATCTGAACGAATAAACCGGGCATGGTCGAGACGATCAACAATACGCCTACTCCCCAATGGAACATGAACAGCAGGCCCACCATGGCGATGAGGGAAACTCCGTTCTGCAGCGTCTGGGTAAGTCCGTTCACTATCTTTGTGGGGCGGTACGGCCCTTCCCGCTGGGCCCGATGGAGGGTGTCGTAGTACTCGGGGTTTTCGTAATAGGCCAGATCGATGGCAATGGATTTTTGGTGGAGTGTGGTGGCAACGTAGTCGGTGACCACGGCACCTTGCGCCTCAGAGACATAACCGTTGAGCAGGCCGAGGGCGGACTGGAAAATGGCGACAAGAGCAGCGACGACAATAAGGAAGACGACTTGCTGGTAACTTGCTGAAGCATCGCCTGTTTTCACTGCCAGGGTGATGGCGTCGATGATCAGCTTCATGATATAGAGGGTCAGAAGCGGAATGATGCCTTGGATAACGGTGAGGAAAACAGAGAGAATGGTCCAGCCGGGGCTGGCCTTCCAGACCAGCAGAAAGGCGCGGTCGATGCGCAGGGCGTTTTTGATTCTTTTGGAAATGGAGGCAGGTTTGTGCATATCAGTTATATGCCTGCTATTAAATTTATCGAGCACTTAAATTTCGAACAAATAACGTAGGCTTCGAAATTGTTTCTTTACCGACATAAAAAAACACATTGCCCGGATGGAATGACGGTGTTGCATCATCTGCAGCGGATAGTACTAATGGACGACAAAAGAAATCAAGCTATTAATGCAAGATCGTGGAATTGGACTCGATCATTGGTGGAATTGGTTTCGAGTTGAAAGAGCCTAAGAATGATGTTTAAACTGAATCTGTTGTGTAACATGTTTTAACCGTCAAAAATACTTGAAAGGACAGCTTAAATAGGATAGGTTGTTCAAATTTAATTGGATGGGTAATTGTGGAAAAGTCAGGAATGGCTATAATGCGATCCCCTATCATCTAATATAAGCTAATCTTTGGTTTCTCAGGGGAGAGCCATGCCTATTCCATTCAATATCGCAGGGTGCGTACTAGCCGTCCTGTTCTGCCTGCAGCCGCTATCCCTTTGCCATGCTGGAGGGGGCAATAGCGCAGACGGCGGCGGGGTAACGACCCGAGCCCTGTGGCACGTCACCGGTTTCATCCATGGGCCTGATGCAAAGATGACCAACGACGAGATTCTTTCCTACCAGGGGCGGCCACTGAATATCGACGATACCTCCCTAACCTTCGGCGGCACCACCTGTTCTCCCATTACTATCACCAGATCCCAGGCCGATACGGCTTCATACTTTTCCAAAAAACTGTTCATCCATCAAGACGATGTGGAATACACGTCGCCGACTGTCGGCGTCATCAAGACCAATTGCGATATTGAAGGATTCGAGGAATTCGTCCGACTCAACGACAGACGGCTTCTGGTCTCTGTGCAGGGGGTTGTCTTTATCCTGGAGCCGAATGTCAATTATTAGATAGGTCGGAAGGAGAGTATCTCTGCAGTGTGATGGGGTCGTTGCCGAAACCACAAAAGAATATCGTATGAGCTGCTGCGGTGCGATACACAGTCCGATAAGTCATGGTGCTGAAGGTGAAGCCGGTCTGGAGAAAGCCGGATCTATCCGGAAGTGAAACTTTAATAGCATGTCTGTCGTTTTGCAGTCGTTGCAGTATTTAAAATAGTGTTTTTTTAATGTGTCATTAAGGGGAGAAGATGAACATGATTATCAGAAAACCGATTGCCCGACTATGCCTTGCCGTCGTGCTGCTCTTTGGCCTTTCAACAACTTCTGCTATTGCCGAAGACGCGATGCTGAAGGGTTTGCCCGATCCACTCCAGCCACAGCTCTCAGAGGATGGGCTGACCGTCGTTGACGCCGTGCCGTTGAGGGCGGTCATCAACGATCCCAATCCCGCCACCCTTCGCAGGGTGCCGCTGCCACCTGAATACTCGATTGACCCAAGCGCAGCGACTTCTTCCTTCACTATCAACTATATCGCCGCCGGCGGTACGGATAAATGGGAAGAGCCATGTTCAACGTTTCCGGCCAGTGCCAGAACCGTTTTTACCGCCGCCGCCAATGTCTGGGCTAATATCCTCCAATCGAGCGTTCCCATTACCATTAAGGCCTGCTGGGCCGACATGGACAGCAGTTCTATTCTCGGTTACTCCGGCGGCGGCAGTCTGCACCGCGATTTTTCAGGGGCCCCCAGGGCGGGTACCTTTTACTCAGCCTCGCTGGCAAATGCACTTCATGGGGCCGATCTAAGTACCGCCAACGAGGATATGCATATCACCTACAACAGCAATTTTAACTGGTATTACGGCACCGACGGCAATCCTGGCTCGTCTCAGCATGATCTCTTCACAGTGGTACTTCATGAGATTGCCCATGGGCTGAACTTCTCGGGGGGGATGTATGTTTCAGGCTCCACAGGGTACTGGTACAATTATCCTTATCCCAATATCTATGACACCTTCATGCGGGATAACAGCGGTAATCCCCTGACAACATCATACAGTGACGGCACCACTGCCCTCGGCACGGCATTGCTGTCGAACGGGCTCTATTTTCATGGCGCCAATGCCATGGCCGCCAACGGTAATACCAGGGTCAAGATCTATGCCCCTGCCACCTGGGCCTCCGGTTCAAGTTACTCTCATCTCGATTATAATACCTTCAGTTCCACCGTACACAGGTTGATGGTCTACGCCATCAGCGCCGGTACCGCGACGCATGACCCCGGCACCATCACCAAAGGACTGCTCAAGGATCTCGGCTGGGTGCAGGGCAGCGGCAGTTCCTGCACCAATCTGATCAATGGCCGGGGAACCTCTGTCAATGTAGCCGTCAGCCAGGAAAAATGTTACCAGGTTTCCGTGCCGACATCGGCGACCAAACTCGAGGTGATATTGGATAATCTCACCGCCGATCTCGATCTCTATACCCGCTATGGAGCCCCGGCGACAACATCCACCTTCACCTGCAGGCCATACAAGGGTTCGACCACCACCGAAATCTGTACCCACACCAATCCCACGGCAGGGAACTGGTATATCATGGTTCACGGTTACCAGGAAGGGGCAGGAAGATTGACAGCAACTACAACTAAACCAGCTGCCACCACAGGCTTCCCATGGCCCCTATTCTATCCCGCCATCAATGGCACCAAATCCCTTGCCGCACCGCTATGGGGTGCCGGCAATGAGGTCTGCTGCAGCGGTGGCTGGGCCTCCTTTAATATCTCCTCCAGTGGTGTCACCAAACACTCGGTAACGCAGAGCTGTTCGGCCAGCAGTTCGTCATGGGAGGGCTGGCAGAAGACCACCGTCGGCAAGAAGTCCTTTACCTGGAGCATAACCACCTATAACTGCGGCAGTCTCAGCGGGTCCTTCAGTTTTACCCTGCAGGCCGGCAAGATGTATCGTTTCTATTCAAAATGGAACGGCTCGAGTGCCGAAATTTGGGTCATGATCTACACAAATAACGCCCGCAGCGCGTCAGCGGCGGATCGGCAACTGGCTGGCACACTAGAAAAGGGTGAATTTACCATGATCGGCGAAGAGCTGGTTGCCGTTATACCCTCCAACGGAAACACTCTCTTCAGCGACGGACAATGCAGGGTCGAATAGACTGCCGGCAGGATTATGGAGATGAGCATTTGGCAGAGAGGAAAAATGCTCATCTCCCGGTGGTATATTAGAAAATGCGGAAGCATGGAAGGAGGCTGCCATGTTCGATTAGCCCCATTGAAATCAAAACAGAACTTCTGTTGGAATCGCTTTATATTTGTCGTTGGTGCATTCTCATCCTGACATTTACAGGGACATCTCTCTTTTTCAGTGATTGGTTCAGTATCAAAACGACCGGCATCGGTGGTGGTTGCCAACAGAGGCTCCTGGAGCTCGCTAACCCCTTCTCCAACAGAATCGCAGTCGCCATAGTTGCCCTGTTCCAGCCGCCGAATTCTGGCGAGAATGAGCTGCCTGTTAGTACTGTCCTTGATGCCGTTTAACCAATCTAAAAAAGGCTCTTTCTTTTCCTTCTCAAAGCCAATAACTTCTTTTGGGGTGTGCTAGTTCAGTCATGCATCATTTCAATGGTGGCGGGGATCAGGTATCAGGTTTATTGATTATATTGGAACCTCACTTCGCGACGACAGCGCAAGAAGGAATATTAGACCTCTTGGCTCAACACCAGGGAGGTCTAAGTTTTCAAGGACCCGAAAATTTCTTTAATTGAATGACAGGGGCAGCAGAAAAAAGCTTTGTCCTAAGTATAGATTATTTTCGGCACCGGTTTTGGCCTCTGCCGCGTAGATCACAATATTCATGTGATTTGGCATATGAGTTTCATCATAGCCGACAATTTGTCCTATAGTTTCGGTACCACAGAAGAGATGATCGCCAACGCTGAGAATCCCTTCCTGAGTGATAACTGCAAAAGCCAGATAAGCGACTCTATTTATCCTGGCACCAGGTTTTGCATCTGCGTCATCTGTCAAAACGAATTCATGAATCTCGCCCTTTTTTACGACACGTGTAAGCGGCTCAATCAGAGTCATATCTCTGTCATGCCGTCGTGCATCTAAAATTGCAATCGTTTCAGCTTCGACCATACATCTTTGTGAAAAAGGATTCACTAATACAGATGACGGATCTTTACTCATAATTTCTCTCTCTTTGCATACAGAGGCATGGCCCCCGGATCTCTCGGCAAAAGCTTGGATGTACCCCTCTCCTTTTTTGCCACAATCGACGCTAATATATATTGGGAATGTTTTTCTTCCTGGCTCCCTTGATCCACTTTGGAACAAAAGGAGCAATAATGTCTTCTGAGACAACCGGCATCTCAATAAACGATGGTCCATCATGATCAAGGGCGTTCTTCAGTATCCTTTCAATATCTTTTTGATTCTCCAGTCTTTGGCAGTGCAGCCCGAAAGCCTCGGCTACCTTGAGATAATTGGTTTTTTTGCTGAAATCCGTGCAAAAGGGCATGCTGTCGTTGATCAGCACGGTTTCTCCCTTAATCCAGCCAAAATTATCATTGCGGTAGAGGACAATGGTGACGTTTTTATTTGTTCTGACGAATGTCTCGAGCTCACCGCAGTTGAAACCAAAGCTTCCGTCGCCGGTCAGGGCGATAACAGGTGCGCTTTCATCGGCATAGGCGGCACCAAGAGCCGCAGGGATGGCATATCCCAGAGCCCCCAGGGAATAATTGCTTAAATAGCGCCTTCCGGATTTTTTCATCTGAAAAAGCGGTGTGGTATATATACTGCAAACTCCGGCCTCCGTGGCGATGATGCCATTATCCGGGAGAATTGCATCAAGCACCTGGACAAAGTGTGGCGGGAAGATGCCTTGATTGATATCGGGAACCGGTGCCTCGAAGAGCTTTTTTCTGGCCTGCTCCCGCTCTTCAACGAATCCCTGCAGAGGACCTTTTTGGGCAAGATTATTATTTGCTATCAAGGTCAACATAAATTCGACGGAGGCCCGCGCATCGCCACACATGCCGACAGAGGTTTTGTACATATTGCCAATGTTTTCCGGCGCCATGTCAAGATGCAGAATGGTTTTATCGTCGCTGAGTTTAGGAAGACTCCAGGCATCGGTGCCGGTGGAGTCTGTGTTTGATCCGATATAGAAGATGGTATCGGCTCTTTCGATAAAACCATTTGTATAGGCAGTACCCCCTCTGGCCCCTACCACTCCGAGGGATAGCGGATGAACTTCCGACACCGCCCCTTTTCCCGTTGTCGTTGTAGCAACGGGTATGTGCAATGCTTCGGCCAATTGCTCTATAACCAGGCTTGCCCCGGAACTTAAGGCTCCCTGCCCACAGATAATGAGCGCATTTTCCGCCTGAAGCAGTTTTTCCAGGGCTTTTTCCAGACTCGCAGGGTCGGCGATGTTGCGGAAAGAAGGATAGGTTGCACATTCCGGCTGGCCGTAGAGATCGGCTACATCAGCTGTCGCACTGAGGCAATTCCACATCATGCGCAGGTGGACAGGTCCGGGGCGTCCTGAAGTAGCTACCCGAAAGGCCCTGCGCATCAGGAAGGGGATTTCTTCCGGACGATCGAGGATAAAGCTTTCTTTGCATATAGTTGAATAAAAATCGGTTTGATCGATTCCAGTCAACATGGAGCGCTTGTTGTCGTTGGGATAAACATCGGAGGTAAAAAATATCAAAGGAATACTGCCGGCAAATGCTTCTGCAATACCTGGTGCCGGATGTGCAACGCCAGGGCTGGGAGACTCGACAACGCCGGGTTTTCCGGTAATCTTAGCGTATGCTTCTGCCATGAACGCTGAATTTTTTTCATCTCTGGTAAGTATATGTTTTATTTCCGGATAGTCATGCCAGTGATCATAAAGATCTATAGTGGTTTCTCCAGGTAAGCCAAAGACATGTTTGACTTCATAAAGCTTCAACATTTCTAAAATTATTTGTGCACCGTTCATTGGCATCTCCTCAAATACAAATTCTGCCGGATTAACACATCACCGTAAGACAAGGCAGGATGTATATCCTTGCCTTGTCTTGCCTTGCGAAACAATCATAGCCGGATAGGCCTGGATCGGATGCCGGTGAAGCAGTTGCTCTGCTATATCAATCAGTGGTTATTTTGTGATGACTCCATCTGCAACGAGCTGATCGAGCTGGGTAAAGACTTTTTTCTGCAATGATTCTACATAATTTCTGGTTCCTTCACTGTCAACAAAGGACCAGCCTCCACCGTTTTTCTCGAGCCATTTTTTCCATTCCGTGCTATTGGCGGTTTTTTCGGCGGCCTCTGTAAGTTTTGCGGTAATTTGTGGATCAACACCGCGAGGCACCGCAATTGAGCGCAGAGATCCCCATACTGCATCGTAACCTTTTTCCTTGAGCGTTGGGGTATCTGGATATTCAGCAAGGCGATCATCAGACATGACGGCTATGATCCTGGCTTTGTCTGCTTTTATCAGCGGGAAAATGCCCCCAAGGCTCATGCAGGCGAGATCTGTTTCTCTTTTTAGCAGAGCCTCGCGCTGTTCGCCGGACCCTCCGGCAAAGGCGATATGATCAAACTTAACGCCTGCCTGTTGTTCCAGATCAACCATGGGTAAATGCCACACCCCGCCAAAACCGACGTTGGAAACTTTAACCTGACCGGGAGCTTTTTTCGCTTCATTGATCAGATCTTCGACCGTTTTATATTTGGAATCGATATGCGCCGCAATGACTGTAGGATGTATGGTTACCGTGGCAATAAACTCCAGCTTATCCAGAGAGTAATTTTCCAGAAGACCGAAATAGGGTACCGTAACAATACTGTCATAGGTCAAGCTTCCGATGGTATAACCGTCTGCCGGAGAACTCATCAACTCGTTGACGCCAAGACCGCTTTTGGCCCCGTCGATATTGACGGTATAGATTTTCCGGCCCAATTCCTTTTCCATGTTTTTCATGAAACTGCGCATCACGGTATCGGTGCCCCCACCGGCTCCCCAGGGCATGATATGCTTGATGTCTTTTTCCGGATAATCTCCGGCGAAAACCGCGGGGCTGCTTACGGCCATGAAAAGAGTACAAATGGAAATAAACGATGATCTGAAATTCATGCTAACCTCCCTGTTTTTTGGCTTTTAAATAGGCGACGACAGCATTATCTGCATTGCCTGTTTGTCACTTCTTTTTTAAGGTCTCGGGCAGACGAATGCCCAGAAAGTAAATCATTGCCACACTCAATATCAAAAAGAACAGACTGAAGGAGGATCGGAAAAATATTGTTACATCCCCTCCGGAAAGAGCCATACTGGTCCTGAAGCTTTTTTCAAAATACGGCCCCAGAATGAAACCTAAAAGAAAAGGGACGGCAGGATAATCCCTGGCACTGAGCAGAAATATGACAAAACCTATTATTACGGCATGAACTAACTGGACAATTGAATAGGTGGCAGCATACAAGCCGACCATTGCGGTAAAGGCGATGAAAGGATAGAGGAACTGTCTGTTGACCAGCGGTATCTTTATATAGTACCTGCCAAAAATAAACAGGGAAATGAATATCAGTGCCGGAGTAATGAGAAAGGCCAGTAACATCGGCCCCATGGTATCAGCTTGCTCCACCATCAACATTGGGCCGGGTATGAGGCCATGAAGAGTAAACACTCCGAGAATTAAAGCAGTTACAGCATCTCCGGGAATGCCGAAGGTCAGCAGCGGGATTATTGCCCCGGGGCACATGGCATTATTGGCGGTCTCGGCCGCAGATATACCTTCCAGGCTACCTTTGCCATATTGATCTTTTTTACGCGAAAATGCTTTTGCCACAGCATATGATATCAGGGAGGCCATGGCCGCGCCGGCTCCGGGAAGGATTCCCGTAAGAAAGCCTATTATCGAACTGCGCAGATAACACCACAAGCCAATTTCTTTAATGTCTTTATATTTCGGTTTAAAATTATAACTGTCTTTAGTCAGTTTCAGCCTACTGAGAACCTCTTTAGCACGAAGAGGCGTGGTGGCCAGCTGAGTGAATATCTCGGAGATGGCGAATGTTCCGACAACAACCGTCAATAACTGGACACCTTCACGGATGTTTTCTATACCAAAACTCATTCTCGGACGGGCCTCGAATGTATCGATGCCGA
This sequence comes from Desulfopila inferna, assembly GCF_016919005.1. Lineage (NCBI taxonomy): Bacteria > Pseudomonadati > Thermodesulfobacteriota > Desulfobulbia > Desulfobulbales > Desulfocapsaceae > Desulfopila > Desulfopila inferna. The sequence goes on along the minus strand of NZ_JAFFQE010000007.1, from coordinate 9,195 downwards.
TGGCCGCAACCATTAAACCCAACAGGGTGGAGATTATCCCTTTGCCCAGGTCATTGGAATTGATGAGCATAGAGACAACGATTGCCATGAGAATCAGAGAAAATTTATCCGGTGTTTTAAAATGGAGGGAAAGATCGGCAATATATTGAATAAAAAAGATTGTGAATAATGCACCGACCATACCACCTACCATAGAGGAAAATGCTCCGTGCGAGAGCGCCCGGCCGGCTTTACCCTGCTGGGTCAGTTTATATCCTTCGGTAACTGTGATGGCGGCAGCAGGAGCGCCGGGGATATTAATCAGGATGCCGGTCACCCCGCCGCCGTAAATACCTCCGACAAAAATACCGACACAGGTTACCAGGGCATTAATGACTTCCATGCCGAAAGTGATCGGCAGAAGAAGGGATATCGCCAATGTTGAGGTAAGTCCGGGGACTGCTCCAAAGAAGAAACCGATGAAATATCCGACGAGTAAATAGAGGATGAGCCACGAGTCGAAATACATGGGGAGGTATTCAAAAGCCATCTCAACTCCATACAAAGTTAGGGAAGGTTGAAATCAAAAGCCAGTTCAAAAAGAGCATAATCAAGCAAAGTTACTGCTACAGCAGCAGCTAATGGGTATAGAATTAAAACGTACTTCTTCTGCTCATCCTTGTAGCTCTCTAATAATTGCCAGCCAAGAAGCATCGAAAAAGAGAGAATGAACACAACCGCAGTGCCAAAATAGCCAACTTTTTCGAGCATGACGATGAGGCCGCCGAACAAAACGATGAATATAAGCTGAAATTTATTGACTTTAAGCTTCGGCAGCGTAGCTTTTTTCTTCTCTCTGAAAATTTGAACAACCAGGACAACCAGCATGCAAAAAGAGATAAAAACAGGATAAAATCCCGGACCGATATTTCTTAAAGTACCCATGGGAAGGTTTATTGCCTGAAAGAGATATCCTACCGTGAACACCAACAGCATGATAACGACCGGCATGTTCAACTCTCCTTTTCCGGCAGATCACCGGTAAAGATGCGGGCATAAGCCTCTCTTGTACTGAGTACGATATCTTCCATACGCTTGTTAATATGCTTCTGCATGACTTCAGCGGCTTCCCTTCCTTTCCGTTCTAAAAGAAATTCAACGATTTTCTCATGTTCATGCTGGGTTTTGGGCGCTCTGTCTGTCATGTCGATCCAGCGAACAAAATAAATTCGATCGTTTATGTTGTGCAGAAGTTCGACAATCTGCTGATTATTGCTCATGTCGGCTATATACATATGAAAATCCCGGTCTCTTTTATGTAATACCTCTGTTGAAGCTGTTTTAGGTAATTTAGAGCCCTCCTTCCACAATTCATAGAGACCATTTAATTCTTCGTCACTGGCACGTTTTGCCGCAAGTTCGACAGCCTTCATCTCAACGCATTCGCGGAGCTCGTAAAGGTCGAAAATTTCATTCTTTTCAATTTTTCTGGAATAGAACCCCTTACTCGGCCTTTTAATCAGCAATTTCCGTGTCGCCAGTTCCTGCAGAGCCTGACGCACTGGTGTTCTGCTGACTCCCAGTGATTCAGCTACGCTGACTTCACTGATTTTGCTGCCTGGGGGAAACTGAAAAGAGATGACCATGTCATGCAGAATTTTATAGATCTCGTTTACAGAAGTATTTTTTATTGTATCCATGGCTGTATTGTGTGCTGTTTATTTTGCTGTATTATATGTTGTATACAATCTTCCTATCAGAAAAATATTTTCTCGTCAAGAATTTAAAAATTGTTCTTTTTTTCATATGTATATTTGCCTTTTCCTTGATCACTTAACTGTGTCGGATAGCAAAACGTTGGGCTTCCTTAATCAGCGCCAACCTACGGGTTTACCGCGCGTGGATTTTTCCGGGGGTATGCTTTGCGTCCTGAGCTTGTTGTCTCTGGCAGAAAAGCTTGACCTTCGTAGTGTATTCGGTTGACTTGGTGGGATATCGGGTTTACTGTTGAGGCATACAGGGGCGTTTTGTGGCATATTGCATCAAAAGGGAGGGATTTATGGCTACCGTTTCATTGAGAATCGATGCGAACCTGGCTAAACAGGCAGAGCGTGAAGCGAGGGTGGAAAACAGATCGAAGGCCAAGCAGCTTGAATACTGGGCAAAATTAGGCAAGGCAATATCGTCGAAGCTGCACATTGCCGATGCTATTGCTGTTACCCAGGGATTGAAAGAAATCAGGCTGGAATATAGCAAACCGCTGCAAGCAGATGGTATAGATTCGGATGTTATTTTCAATGATCTTGAAGACGATCGAAAGAAAAATATTCTTGCTCGGAAGGTAACTTCCGCCAGGGTTTATTATGAGGCAAGTTTAACCAGGGAAGGCTTCCTCGATAAAGTTGATTCACTGACAGGGAAAAGAGAGACCGGACAGTTTGAAAATGGTGAATTCAGGCCTCTTTGATGAATACCTCGAAACTGTGGATCCTGGCCGGGGGCAATGGTGCGGGAAAGTCCACTTTTTATAATCTGTATCTGGCCAAACACGGCATCAAATTTGTAAATGCAGATTTAATAGCCAAGGAGATAAGTTCAGAAGGCGCAGAAGATGTAAGCTATCAAGCGGCTACAATAGCCGCAAAAATCAGGGAAGATCTGATTGCCAAGGGAGTATCATTCTGTTTTGAGACCGTTTTCTCACATGAATCGAAAATAGACTTTATTGCCCAGGCAAAAGCTCATGGGTACAAGGTCATATTGATCTATATTCATTTAACTACCCCGGCGCTCAACGAAGCCCGAGTTCAACAGCGGGTGGCGGAGGGAGGTCACAGTGTGCCACCGGACAAGATACATTCCCGCATCCCCAGGACAATGAAACATATCAGGACTGCCCTTACTCTGGTAGATGAAGCCTGGTTGTTGAACAATTCATTACGAGATGATCCGTTTCGGCAAACAGTTGTATATAAATCCGGAGAATTTAAGGAACTGGTCTCTCCTTTGCCGGAGTGGGTGAAGGTGATATTGCCGGAGTCTTGACTACTGCCCACTTAGTGTGTGAAATAAACAGCCTGAAAGGAGCCGTTATATCTTGCTTGTGAGATCCGGAATCCACTCTCATAGCATCAAGATCCTGCCCGAGCCAACGGGTCTGGCTCAACCAAGGTTTTTCATATACCATTCAGCAGCCCTGTCCAGCCCTCTTATCACCGAAAACTGCGGCTCATAACCGATCAATGCTCTGGCCTTGGCGATATCGGCAAGAGAATGGCGCACATCTCCTGCCCGAAAATCGCGATACTGGGGTTCGGCATTTTGAGCTGCCGGATTGCTGGCCGCAACGCGTCCCTTGATATGGGAGTAGAGTTGGTTGAGGGTCGTTCTCTCCCCAAAGGCAATGTTATAGACTTGATTGGTTGCCGCCTCATCCCGGACTGTGGCTGCCAGCAGATTGGCCTGGACGCAGTTGTCGATATAGCAGAAATCACGACTTGTTTCACCGTCTCCGTTGATAAAGACCGTTTCATTGTTGATCAACCCGACAAACCATTTGGGGATGACTGCGGCATAGGCCCCGTTGGGATCCTGACGTCTGCCGAATATGTTAAAGTAGCGCAAACCGATGGCTTTGAAGTTGTAGGTTTTAGCAAAGACCTCGGCGTAGAGCTCGTTGACCACCTTGGTTACGGCATAGGGAGATAGCGGCTTGCCAATGGTGTCTTCCACCTTGGGCAGATCGGGATGATCGCCGTAGGTGGAGCTTGAGGCAGCATAGACGAATCTTTTGACCCTGGCGTCTCTTGCGGCAACCAGCATATTGAGGTGGCCGCTGATATTGTTGAGGTTGGTGGTGATGGGATCTTCAATGGATCTGGGGACGGAGCCGAGGGCGGCCTGGTGGAGGACGTAATCAACGCCGTTACAGGCGTCTTTGCAGGTTTCCAGGTTGCTGATGTCTCCTTTTATGAAGGTGAAGTTTTGCCACTGTGCCTGGCTGACCAGGGATTGCACCTCATCGAGATTGTGCTGGAAGCCGGTAGAGAAGTTGTCGAGGCCTATTACTCTCTGGTTGAGTTTGAGGAGAGTTTCGAGAAGGTTTGATCCTATGAAACCGGCTACACCGGTGATGAGCCAGGTGTAGGGGGTGGTTGTTAGTTTGGTTTGGAGATTCTGATAGATGGCGGGCATTTTATCTCTTATTTATACAGAAAGTTGTGTTTTAGCGGATGAGCCGGAACAATTAAACTACCTACATTTCCTATCGTTCATTAGGCTTCAGCAGCAATAGCTGGAATGGCAGTACCATCCTGACGGGTGATTGCTGTATTGCCAAATCCACATTGATTCTCGGGATGGCAGTTGCTCCCGGACACAATCCCCTCAAGCTTTTGCCGGTTTTTTTCAGTGTCTGTTCAATAGTTGTCACTCCGGCAGCGGGAAAAGCTCCACGAAACAGAGCGAAGGCTCCGGTAACGTGAGGTGTCGCCATTGAGGTTCCACTCCACACGGCATAGCTTGAATTGTTCACTGCCGTGGCTGACAGAATAGCGCTTCCCGGGGCAAAGAACTCCTGCAGGGTTGGGTGGTAGTTGTTGTATAATGCTTCAATGTCGTTTTTATCCGAGGCGCCGACTGACACCGCAGAGGAGATACAGGCCGGTGAGCTGACTCCACCGCAGAAACCATCATTTCCGGTGGCGATGACGGTGGCGATTTTTGCAGACCGTAGTAGATCTATCATTGTTTTTCTATGATCGTCATCACAAGGCAGATCAGTTCCTCCACCTCCGATACTCATATTCACGGCCCCGACGGTGTAATTGTTGCGAAGGGAATAAACAAACTCGAGACCTGAGATTTGGTCGCTCGAGGAGGTAAGGTGACATGGCGCTGTTGCTCCCAGTTCAGTGCAGATGGGGCCGTTAAATTGGGTGAAAACCTGTACAGCGATGATATCAGCGTCGGGTGCGACGCCTCTGTAGGCTTCTCCTGGGGAATACCCTGCATTGTTTCCTGCTGCAATTCCGGCGACATGAGTGCCGTGACTACCGGCTCTGGGTGCAGCCGCGCCCTGTCCGGTTTGTGCTGTCCCGCCATTGGGGCATACTGGTGTGGCAAGATAAAAAGGGTCGGGATAGTAACTGCTATAGCAGGCCTCGACAAAGTTCTTCCCAACAAACATTTCATGTGAAGAACGGACACCGGTATCCAATATCGCTACATAAGTGCCTTTACCGGTATAGCCCATCGACCAGGCATCGGTGGCACCGATCAGAGGAGTGCTTTGATTCAATTGCGGTGAAGAAATTTCCGATGAGGTTGCAGGCGTTATTGGAGGAAGTTTGGTCAACTCGTCTTCATAAATTTTTTCGACTCTGGGGTTGGCCGCGAGAGCCTGCAAGGCCTTTTGGTTGACGGATAAAGCCATCGCGGGGAGGAATTGGAAGCTTCTTTTAAATTTATAACTGTTGGCCGGCAGCATGGTATGAATGTTTTCCGCTGTATTTTTTATGCTGGAAGTTAACAGAGCGTCGGGGTTGGGGTGTGCTTTATCTCTTGCCGGGTTGTCGGGCCTGTAATTGGCCGAGGCATTTGCCAGATCGTTATATTTATCGACTCTCATGGTTACTATAACCGGCACCTTACCGCCTTTCTTAATCAGCGCCTGAAGACGGGATCCATTGACTATTTTAGCATCACTGGCAATTGCGGGGGCACATATGAAAACGAGCACAAGGCAGATAGAGATGAGCAGGGCAAATCGCTTCTTCATTGGACACTTCCTTTGGTAGGGATTGTTAAAGTGGTTCTTTAAGGATCGGGCGGTAAAATGTTGGGAATGAATATACGAGAGCTTGTGGAAATTTAAAAGGAAAAACAGGGAATCACCCCATCATTCCGGGAACCCAATATTCCCCAGACCGTCATTCCGTTCCCGGATCTAATCCGGGATTGGGGAAAAGAAAGATTTGGAGCTACCGTTTCAAGTATGACGCGTATGTTTTCTCCAATCCCTGTTGAAGATCGAATTCCGGCTTCCACCCTGATTTATTGATTTTATCCGTATCCAGCAGTTTTTGGGGAGTGCCGTCGGGCTGGTTGGCATTGTATAGCGTTTCTCCGCTGAAGCCTGTAATTTCGGCTATCAATTCCGCGGTATCCCGAATGGTAATATCACTGCCGGTACCGATGTTGAGGAAAGACGGAATATCGTCTAAGAAATATTCCTCACCGATTTCCATAACATGAAGGCAGGCCGCGGCCATGTCGTCGACATGAAGAAACTCACGACGTGGAGAACCAGTTCCCCAGAGGATGACCTTTGGCTCATGTTGCGGGTCAAGTGTTTCTTTTTCAGAGGAATATCCTATGGCTTTACAGATATCAGCCGGGATGGGTCCATACTGCTGCTCGTCTTCGATGATTCCGGCGATATTGCCTTGTGCGGCCAGGCAAGCAAGATGATACTTGCGCAGCATGGCAGGGATGACATGACTGTTTTCCAGATGGTAGTTATCTCCCGGACCATAAAGATTGGTGGGCATAACCGAAAAATAGCTTGTTCCATACTGGCGGTTATAGGCCTCGCACATCTTTATTCCCGCTATTTTGGCAACCGCATATGGTTCGTTGGTTGGTTCTAGCGGGCCGGTCAGCAGGTACTCTTCCTTCATCGGCTGCGGGCAGAATTTAGGATAGATACAGGAGCTGCCCAGAAACAGCAGGTTTTTAACACCGGCCCGATAGGCTTCATGGATTACGTTATTTTGAATCGACAGGTTGATGTAAATGAAATCAGCAGGATAGGTGCTGTTGGCATGAATCCCCCCTACTTTCGCGGCTGCTAAAAAGATTCTGTCTATTTTCTCGGACTCGAAGAACTCCCGGACCTCTACCTGCCGGGTAAGATCGAGTTCGGCATGAGTACGGGTAACTATATTTTTAAAGCCCCGATTTTCCAACTGCCGGACAATGGCCGAGCCCACCATGCCGCGATGCCCGGCCACGAATATTGTTTCCTTGGGATTCATGGTGTCTTAGCTATTCATTGTGATTGAGAATTTTAAAACCCTGATTTTTGCAGAGTTCGTCTCTTCGTGCCTCCTCCAGATCGGAGCGCATCATTTCGGCGACCAGCTCTTCGAAGGATGTTTTCGGCTGCCAGCCAAGCTTCTCTTTGGCTTTGCTCGGATCGCCCAGAAGAGACTCAACCTCCGTCGGCCGGTAATAGCGTGGATCTACGCGGACTATTACATCACCTGCCTTTATACCTTCTCCAAGGGCTCCGGCCCGTATGCTGTCGACAATCCCTACTTCTTCGACACCTTCGCCCTGCCATTGCAGGACAACGCCCAGCTCTGCCGCCGCGGCGATGATGAAATCCCGTACCGAGTGCTGCTTTCCTGTTGCTATAACATAATCTTCAGGCTTTTCCTGCTGCAGCATCAGCCACTGCATCTCCACATAGTCGCGGGCATGGCCCCAGTCCCTTTTGGCATTGAGGTTGCCCAGATAAACACAATCCTGCAGACCCAGAATCATCCGAGCCAGAGCCCGGGTAATCTTTCTGGTAACAAAGGTTTCTCCCCGCAGCGGTGATTCATGGTTGAAGAGGATACCGTTGCAGGCGAAGATATTGTAGGCTTCACGGTAGTTAACCACAATCCAGTAAGCATACATTTTGGCGACGGCATAGGGAGAGCGGGGATAAAACGGTGTCTTTTCGGTCTGCGGAACTTCCTGCACCTTGCCGAACAGTTCGGAGGTGGAGGCCTGGTAGAATTTTGTTTTTTCCGTCAGCCCGAGGATGCGTATTGCCTCCAGGACCCTCAAGGTTCCCAGAGCATCGGAATTGGCGGTGTATTCGGGTTCCTCGAAGGAGACGGCGACGTGTGACTGGGCTGCGAGATTGTAAATCTCGGTCGGCTTTACCTTTTCTATAATATGGATGAGGCTGGAGGAGTCGGTCAGATCACCATGGTGGAGAACGAAATTACGCCGTCCTTCATGGGGGTCCTGATAGAGATGATCGATACGATCGGTGTTGAAAAGAGATGTTCTTCTTTTTATGCCGTGGACCTCATAGCCTTTTTTGAGGAGAAATTCGGCGAGATATGCTCCGTCCTGCCCTGTTATGCCTGTTATTAATGCTTTTTTCATAATTTTTATAATCTTTGTGATTTAAAGTTCGGGATGAGGATAGGATGACACCTTTGAACGCTTTATTTTTAAAAAAAGTTCACACGAGGATGGGTGTGTTTTCGCTGATCCCCTGGGACAGAGGCATTAGACACTATCTCTGAAACGGAGTAAATAAAAAAAAATCAGAAAATCCAAGGTTAAGAGAAGCAGATTAAGGCATAGCCCTAGCTTTGAACCTGCAGGTTGGCGGTGAGCTCAGCGAACCCCAAGGAAACCAGCTTCTCAAAAACGTTGGGCTTCTCTTCGTTCAGCGCCAACCTACCGGATCGTCTCGTGTTGTGCCCTTGGCAGATTCGGTACCAGGCTGGACCTGAACATCATAAAAACCAACCAGATTGCCACCGCCTGTAGGTTGGCGGTGAGCGGTGCGAACCCCAACGAAACCGTCTTCTCAAAAAACGTTGGGCTTCTCTTCGTTCAGCACCAACCTACCGGATCGTCTCGTGTTGTGCCCTTGGCAGATTCGGTACCAGGCTGGACTTGAACATCATAAAAACCAACCAGATTGCCACCGCCTGTAGGTTGGCGGTGAGCGGTGCGAACCCCAACGAAACCGTCTTCTCAAAAACGTTGGGCTTCTCTTCGTTCAGCACCAACCTACCGGATCGTCTCGTGTTGTGCCCTTGGCAGATTCGGTACCAGGCTGGACTTGAACATCATAAAAACCAACCAGATTGCCACCGCCTGTAGGTTGGCGGTGAGCGGTGCGAACCCCAACGAAACCGTCTTCTCAAAAACGTTGGGCTTCTCTTCGTTCAGCACCAACCTACCGGATCGTCTCGTGTTGTGCCCTTGGCAGATTCGGTACCAGGCTGGACTTGAACATCATAAAAACCAACCAGATTGCCACCGCCTGTAGGTTGGCGGTGAGCGGTGCGAACTGAAGTGGTAAAGAAATAATGGACACTTTCTTAAGTTTGGATTTTTATTCGACAAGGAGGTGTCATTATGACCGAAAGAAGAAGAAAATATACACAAGAATTCAAAGTAGAAGCTGTGAAACTTGTT